>JAFGGN010000064.1 GCA_016930535.1 bacterium | reverse complement strand
CGACACGGATCCCTCCCACTACATCGTGAGTGCAAATCCGCAGATCCATATCGAGAAGGCCACGAACGGCCAGGATGCGGACACGCCAACCGGACCTACAGTCGGGAACGGGAGTGAAGTCACCTGGACATACACGGTCACGAACCCGGGCAATGTGCCCGTCTCGGATGTTGTGGTAACGGACGATACAGGGACACCCGGAGATAATTCGGATGATTTCAATCCGGTTTACAAGAGCGGGGATACGAATGGTGACGGAAAACTCGATGTGTCTGAATCCTGGATTTACGAAGCCAAGGGAACGGCCATCATCGGGCAGTACGGCAATATCGCGAAAGTGACAGGCCATTACGGGGATACGCCTGTCGATGATGATGACCCCTCTCATTACTTCGGGCAGTACAGTTCCATCGGCGATTATCTGTGGTACGACAACAACGGCAACGGCATACAGAACAGCGGAGAGACTGGCATCGCGAACCAGCCTGTCACCCTGCTGTCATCTGCCGGCACTCCGTTGAAATCCACGGTCACCAACGGCGCCGGATTCTACCTGTTCGACAGCCTGGCGGCTGGCAGTTATATCGTGGATTTCGACCTGCCGGGCCCGGATTACGTATTCAGTCCGGCTGATGTGGGATCCAACAACAACATCGACAGCGATGTGATCGATGAAACGTTCGGAAGAACCGGCGTAGTTACGCTGGCCGTGAACCAGCACCGCAGGGACGTGGACTGCGGCGTGGTGCCCAAGGCCAGCATCAGTGATTATGTCTGGTTCGACGTGAATTTCGACGGCATTCAGGACGGCATAGAGAATGGTGTGGGCACCGGTTTTGTCACGGTATACCTGTTCAAAGACAACGGCAACTATATCCGCGAACCGTATGGTGCCGATGGTCCTCCGGTTCAGAGCATGATCACGGATGCGACGGGCCTGTATAAATTCGACGGCCTGATTCCGGGCAATTACTACCTGCAGTTCATCCTGCCCCCGGGATATGTATTCAGCCCCAAATATACTGGTTCGGATGCGGGCAAAGACAGCAACGTGAATCCGGACGGATTTACGGATGTCACCAAACTCAATCCGGGCGAGAACGAGGTCACCTACGATGCCGGCATTTATCGAAGACCGATCGGCTCCATCGGAGACTACGTATGGCTGGACGGCAACAGCGACAAGGTGCAGGATACGGGCGAACCGGGCATCCCGGATGTCGAGGTTCAGCTGATCGTGAATCAGATCGTGGTAGCCAAAGACACAACGGACGCACAGGGCCTCTACCTGTTCGAATACCTGCCCGCAGGCATCTATACAGTGGCCGTGAATGAAACCACGCTGCCGAGTGCGGATTACTTCTCGACCACGCTGAACAATCCGATGACCGTGAATCTGACCCAGGGACAGAATTTCCTGGATGCGGACTTCGGATACAACGTGCTCCCGATTCTGGGCGACGGCGAGCGCAGGGTGCTGGCACGGTATCAGCCCTGGTTCGGCGATGCGGACAGCTTCTCCCCGCTGCGCCACTGGAACACGGGCAATCTGGGCGGGCAGCCTGACACCAGCCTGTTCAACACCTACGATGCCTATGACCGCGACCTGCTGGAGTACCACACGCTACTGGCCTGGACCTCGGGCATCGACGGATTCGTGGTCGACTGGCACGGTATACACAGCTACGGCACGCCGAGCCTGGTTACTCTGCTGGATGTGGTCGAAGCGCTGGTTGATAAATACTACGATCTCGGATTCGAGTTTCAGGTGGCCGTATCCTACAACGAACATGCGGAAGGCCCGATGGACAGCAATTTCGTATACCTGGCGGACTCGATCCTGGTGCATCCCGCTTACTGGGGCAACCTGACGCATACGCGCAGGCCGCTCTTCATCTACAATCACGAGGATTCGGTGTACGTGCCCCAGGATTACCGGGATCATGCAGCCCTGCTGCCCCCGGACGTGTTCCTGCTCTGGAACGGCACCGAAGACGAGGCGTTCGGACCGATGGACGTGTGTTACCCGTGGGTACAGCCGCTCGAAGACTGGGATCCGGCCGGACTGGACTGGGGCAGCACGTATCTGGACACCACGTACTGGCGCATCAATTACGCGGCCAAACCCGGCGACCTGCTGTTCGCGCTGGGCGGCACCTGGCCCGGACACGAAGACCGTCTGTGGGTGAACACGGAAGATCATTTCATGGACCGTCAGGACACCCTGGTGTATACGGAAACGTGGAAGAAAGCCATCAATTACAATATGCCTCTGGGCATGCCCTGGGCCTATGTGGAAACCTGGAACGATTTCAACCGCGGTACGGAAGTCGAGGCCACGGTGGACGAATACTACAAGTTCCCGATTCTGACACGCGACTATGCGTATACATTCAAGGGCTGGGATATCCCGGATTGGGAAACACACCGGCGCTTCCTGGTTCCCGAACATATTCATCAGGCACGGATCGCAGCCTCGATGCAGCCGGAGAATGCGGCCGCCATCAATGCTGAAATCGAAAAGGCCCTGGATGCATTCTTCAATGAAGAATTCCTGAAAGCCCTCTCCATGGCGGACATGGCAATCGGCATCGCGACCAATCCGGTCGAAATCACGGCAGTGACGGACACATCCGTTACCCTGACCTGGCCGGCTGCACCGCATGCCAATGCCTACAACGTGTACATGGCTGCGGACACGATCAGTTTCGACAACTGTGCCTTCAAGCTGCCTCAGGCGATCCTGCTCGGTAATGTCACGACCTGCACGGTCATGGACCTGAATCCGGAAACCGTGTATGCCGTGTCCGTGGTTCCTGTGGATACCAGCCTGGGCATGTACGCCAATGCCGGCTGGATCGAGAACAGCCTGACCGGTGCGGCACCTGTCCTGTTCCGTACGAAACCGGCCGGTGCTGCCGGAAGCGATCAGGCAACCGGTGTGGAAGATCTCGGAATACCGACCGAGTTCGCTTTGCACAACAACTACCCGAACCCGTTCAATCCGGTCACGAACATCCACTACGACCTGCCCAAAGCGCAGAATGTGAAGATCACGGTCTTCGATGTCCGCGGACGGCTGGTCACGGTTCTCGTGAATGAATTCAAACAGGCGGGCCGGTATCAGGTGCAGTTCGACGGCGGCTATTATGCATCGGGTGTATACTTCACCAGAATTCAGACCGAAGAATTCTCACGTGTCAACCGCATGATGCTGCTCAAATAGAATACCCTTTGGGGGGGCTGCCGAAATGCAGCCCCCCCCTATTTTTTTGGGGAAAATCTCTCTGTTTAATCGTATTGGATATGTAAATTAAGCATGGAGGTGGATCCCGATGGTACCAATCATTGCTGTTCAATTCCGAATCCATCTCATTCATTTTCAAATATTGAGAGTTCCGGTTCATTTCAGTACTCATTTATTCTGAGGGGACTGCTGCTGTGAATTATTCTGTCGGATTAAAAATCATTGCTGATTCTATTCGGCAAAAAGGAGGGTGAAAAATGAGACGGGTATCGATGATTGTGCTGGCTGCATTCATGTGTTCGGTGAATGCGCTGTTTGCTCAGTACACCTGGACGAACATTCCTCACACATTTACTGAAGATGTCATGTCCGTGGCCGTCAATTCAGGCGGTGATATCTTTGCCGGTTTGAATCAGGCCGATCCGAACCTGCTTTACCGGACCACGAACAACGGGGTGAGCTGGACGCCGGTCGGCTGGGATTATCATAATTTTTACGGACCCTATGACTGGTTCTACGACAATTATACGGCACCGCATGTCAAACAGCTTTTTATCACGCATACAGGCGTTATCTTTGCCGTGGGTGAATACAGGTATCCGGATGGAGAGTATTCATACCAGAACGGGCTGTACCGCTCCATGGACAACGGCGCCACCTGGGACTGGCTGTTTCTGGATCCCTACGGATCCCATTTCAACGGCGCCATGAACAACAATGACGTCATCTTTCTGGCGCCTTACGAGCGTGTTTACGCTTCGGGCGATTACGGAGACACCTGGACATGCCAGGGGGATCTGTGTGATACAGACCTGCATCCGGTCGGGACCGCATTCTACCATATAGAGGTCAACAGCGCAGGGAATGTGCTGACAAGCGACCGGGTGATATACGGCCCTGACCAATGGCATATTTTTACTTTCGGGGGCGGGAGCCATCTGGGCGCCTCTTTCGGGATCAACCTGTCCGGACTTTACAATGGTACCACGGACGGCGTTTATTATTCGGATGGAATCGATGAACACAGCGGCGATTCCTGGGTGCCCATCGGCCTGTCCGGAATCCAGATCAATGATTTCATTCTGCCGGATAACGGGGATATTTATGTGGCAACGAATGACGGGATCTATTTTTCGGACAACAACGGATCGGAATGGCATCAGCTTGGCCTCGACGGAATCGCCGTGGCGGAAATCCAGATGATTCATCCCTATGCAATCGTGGCACTGACGCCTTCCGACGTAATCTATCTGGGAACACTTCCTGTTGCGGGTTATATCGTGCTCAGCTCTCCAAATACTTCGGGCATTACCTGGGAGCAGCTGCAGGAATACTTCATCACCTGGACCGAGGTCGGCGATGTGGGGCCTTCAGTCAAACTGGAACTGCTTCAGGGCACATCGGTGATTGAAACCATCGCTGAAGATACCGAGAATGACGACTCGTTCAAATGGCGCATCAGCCGCGGCATTCCGCCTGCCGATGATTACCGTATTAAAATTTCTTCGGTCACCCAGCCTGATAAAATCTATATCGGCGCGCCTTTCAGCATCGTGCCCAGCACAACCATTCCGCCGCCCAAAACGTACACGGCGCCGCAGATCGCGGTCGCTCCCGTCATCGATGGTGTCCTGGACGAACCCGTCTGGACGGCCATCGATCCGGACACACTGACGCTCGGCGGCGGAATTGCTCAGTACAATGTGCCCTGGACCGATTTTGCCGACTGCTTTGTCACATGGAAAGCCGCCTGGAACTCGATAACCAATCGCCTGTACGTAGGCGTGACCGTCGAGGACGATATTCGCGGCACATTCGACAACGGACTTGGAACGGATCCATACGAACCCTATGCGGATGAAAGCCTCGAATTCTTCACCAACGGGGACTGCGATTACATCAATTACTGGGAACAGTATGCGCCCGCCCAGTTCTGGCGCGTGACTGAACAGAACGAACGGAACCTGTACAACTGGCCCACGCCGCTCAACCATGAATACACCGGAAGCGCATTCAATACCGCCGTCTCAATGGGATCCGCCGGCAACTGGACCTGCGAGATCGAGCTGACGATCTATGATACCTACGACACGGATCCGAAAACCCTGGTATACGGCGACTCCATCGGGTGGGATGTATGGCACAACGATTCGGACGACGAGGCTGCGAACGCATCCGGCATATACGGACTGGATGATCAGACGGGCTGGAATTATCAGGGCGGCGTCTGGCAATGGACGGATTACATGGGATTCCTGAAGTTCGGACCTCCGCTCATGATCGTGGATGTTGGTGAACGTGGAATGAAAAACCAGCCGGATGCCTTCAGCCTGAATGCCAATTATCCGAATCCCTTCAATCCGTCCACCACGATCTCATACACCGTTCCTGAGGCCGGACATGTCACGGTCACCGTGTATGATATTCACGGATGCGAAATTGCGGTACTGGAAAACGGCCGGAAAGCACCAGGACAATACACACTCGTTTTTGATGGCGGGAACCTGGCGTCAGGCGTTTATCTGTGCAGAATGAAAGCGGGATCGTATGAGCAGGCAATTCGTATGACGCTCCTCAAATAAAATATCACCGTTCAGACCGTATAATAAAATCCCTTCACATGTGCTGTACCGCACATGTGAAGGGATTTTTCCTGCCTGCAAACGTCCGGTCTATTTGATAAGCATCATTTTCCGCACCGCATTCAGACCCGGTCCCTGTATATGGACGACGTATACACCGGAGGGCACCGGTTGCGCGTTTGCATTCAGACCGTTCCAGGCCACTTTATGCGAACCCATATGTCGCTCTTCGTCAAGCAATCGGCACACGGTCCTGCCCATTGCATCGTATATACGGACGGAAACGGGTCCCGTCCGGTTAATTGAGAATTCAAGCTGTGTTTCCATATTGAACGGATTCGGATAGTTCCCGATGAAATGGGATTCCGGAATAATCGCTGAAACAACCGATGTGGCCCGGGATATCTGAATCGTGTTGGACCGGACCGAATACCCGGCTTCATCGACGGCTTCGACCTGGAGTGAACAGCAGGGCGCCATACCTGAAACCGGCAGCCCGATTTCTATCAGCTCCCCGGAAGCGGTCTGTGAACAGGTGATTTCCATCAGCATTTCACGGGATCCGTCCGATTCCGCCCAGAGCCGGTAATATGCCGCACATCCCTCCAGGCCGTTGTCACCCGTGCTGCTCCATGAGATCATCAGGGAATCGGACGTCATCCCGCACAGGGACAGGTCCTCGATCGGTGCGGGCGAAATGACATCCTGAACATCCATGACAACCGGGATTTCAATCGTGTCCTGGCCGGCATTGCTCGAAATGGTCAATGATGCCCCGTATTCTCCGGACATGAAACTCAGCGCCTTCAGTCCGATCAGCAATGTGTCGCAATGTCCGGCAGCGACCTGGCCGGAACCATGATCGATGGAAAGCCAGTCGACCGCCTCCTTGCCGCATGTGAAAAGCAGCGGCGCATTGCCGTTATTGGTCACGACCAGTGGCACCGTCGTTTCGGCCCATTCCTCCACCTGTATCCGTATCGATGCGTCTGAAACCTGAATGCCGGGGACCGGAACATCTTCAGCATGCCACAGCACCACATTCGAGCAGGACAGATTGCCGGCCTCGTCCTTCACGACCACACAGAACCAGGCCGGTATATACGGATTTTCGAGGTCAAAGGAAAAAGACGCGCGGGTCCCGGGATCCGCATCTTCGACGGCATAAATACGCCGGGCACCGGGCCAGGCATCCCCGTTCAAACAGATATCGCTGATGAAGACGGCATGCAGGAGCGCCGGGGCCGAAAGGCCGTTATCACCGCTGAATGTCCAGGACAGTTCGGCCCGGTTTCCGTTTGTTTGATTCAGAACCAGATCCTGAACAGCGGCCGGTGCGCTTTGATCGGTCACTGTCAGATCGACGGGTATTTCACAGCGGGGATTTTGCGGGTCATTGGTTTCGATCAGAATATCCGCATGATAGGTTCCGCTTTGAAGCGATATTGCGGACACCAGCAGCACGCAACGGACCTGTTGACCGGGCTCGATAACCATATCATCCAATGCGCAGGTTATCCAGACCGATTCGGATTTCATGATACCTGTCAGGGTCGTTTCACCCGTGTTCTGACAGAGAATTTCAATCGCCGTATTCCCACCCTCTGCAACCGTAACCGGCTTTGCGGACAAATCGGTCAGCAGCTGCGGCGGAGCCATTGGAATCAGATGACAGCCGAGGCCGGTTTTTGTTCCGCCTGTGACGACAACCTGTTCCATAACGGGTTTCATATCCGGGGCCTGGATTTCCAAAGAGTACACACCTTCACCTACAGGAAACAGAGAAACGGCGTCCGTCCACTGATCCGTCTGATAAAACATGTCGCCGGAACCATTTTTAACAGAGAGCATCATATGTTCCGGAACCGCATCCGCGGAGATCTGAATATCGATCCCGCCGTACACCGGATCGGTCTGTGTCAGGCGCAGGCTCGGATCGCCGAACACATTGAACGCATAGGCATTGCTCAGATGATGCCATGTTCCGTGAAAAAGGGCCAGGTACCCGGATTTCGCCTCATCCAGGGCCTGCGCAAGGCATTGTCCGTCCGTAAAATTCTGCCAGAACATGTATGTCAGCGATGCATTTCCTCCGTCCGACACATCGTTCCAGCCCAGCGAGGCATAGGTCTCCCGTGAAGCGGAAATGATGCCCGTGGCGCTCTCCTGTATCAGTTGGCGGGCCAGGCTGTTCTTTTCGGGCCAGCCGTTGTCGCACGCATTGGCAAAAATAACGGGCTGATAAAGCGGATTCACGGGAAGCTGATTCACGCTGAGCAGGCTCTCCCATTCTATTTCGCTGGATTCCGGAACACTGTTGCCGTTGTCCTGCCGCCACCATTTGCGTTTCAAGGCATCGTAGCTGCCATGCGAAAACCAGGTGAGGCATCCGAATGCGCCGCCGGACCAGACCTGGAATACATTATCCCTGTTCAGCGCCAGATCGCAATGATATACAGAAGGAGATTCCCCCTCTTTCTCATAAAGTGTCGTGATCCCGGAACCTGAAAACAGGTTTGTTTTCATCTGTTCCATGAGAACCGCGCCGTCGGTCTCCGTATAGTATTGCAGGGCGTTGTTTTCGTTCTTGTAATTGCTGATCGCACCCATCAGTACGGCGCTGGTTTTCCAGGCGCCGTGTTCCTGTTCGAACCGTACGGCCTTGTCGAGTATCTGTCCGATCGTGGCCGGATCACTGAAGGGAATGCGGCCAAGCCTGACATCGGCCATCCTGTCGCAGTCGTCATCCCCGTATTCGCCGGGATATCCGTCATGATCCGTATCCCATTCGCCGGTCAGCTGCGCATAGTACAAATCACTGGGCAGCCCGCCGGCCGGACCATGATCACCCGGATTCGGATAGAGTTTCACGTAGGGAATCACATCGCGGTGCCCCAGCAGCAGCACGTGGCTGATCTGGGAATATTCCGCCTCGGTACGGATAAAGTTTCTCAGCTGTTCCGCCTGGCTGGCGCCTGCGGCGGTTTCGTAAACCGACTCGATGGAAACGAACCGAACTTCGAACCCGAGACAGCGTTTCCAGAAAATGAAGGATCCGCACTGATTTTCGCTGTTTGCCGGGCCCACAATGAGCATTCTGTCCGCATTGGCTGCAAATGAAGCGGACAACGAGCGGTTCCTGTAAACGGTCCCTGTTCCGGGGCCCGTTCCGCTTTCCGGATCCTGATAACTGATGGTGAGGGTCAGCGGATCGATGCGTTCGAGCCGTCCGGAGAGCGGGGCATACCGGAAGGGTGCAAAACGGAGCTGCACGATTGGGATGTTCCCCCGGGTCGAAATGAATGCGCTTATTGCAGGTTCACGCGGAAAAAAGCCGTCCTGTGTGTAGGCATTTTCGCGGTTCTCCTGAAATGCGGTCATTGCTCTGTCAAAATCAGTCTGACCGGATGAAGAAGCAATCAGCGGATCTACGGGTGCCAGTTCGATACGGTCCATCAGCAGCGTGAACGCAATCCCGGGAATCGCGACCTGAATGTTTCGGGCATTTTCCGGAAGGTTCACAAAAACAGTGCGGACAGGCAGTCTGGGTTCTCCCGGACTGCCCGTCGATCCATATCCGTCGCATGAGATGACACTTCCCGGAATCCGTTTGGAAACCGTGAATTCCGGTGCTTCCAGACGGACGGTTTTCAAACCGCCGAAAAGCGTCTGCATGAACAGACATAAAACCAGACTCACCCCCCGGTGAATCATTTGATACTGAGTCTTCTTTTCTTTCATCGCCTTCACAATTCGTGATAATTCAACTGTCACGAATCATTCAGGCAAAGGCTGTACCGATTTGGTATTAAAGAAGCTATTTACTTGATATTATTATATTTATAAATTATGACAATCTTCATTATTATGACAAAATCGGCATATTTTGCCGACCTGGCACAACGCCGATTTGCCTAGCAAAAATTGAACGGTATATGGGTATATGGGTGTATGGGTGTATGAGTCTATGGGTCTTTGGGTCGTTGGGTCCATCGGGTCTTAGAGTCGGACAACGCGGTGCGCAGGAAAAATTCCAAATTTCAAATTCCAAATGACAAATAAATTACAAACGGCAAATTCGAAATTACAAACACAATCGGACCGCTGATGGCAGGACCGCGGACCGCAAAAAGCAGTAGAAGGGTATATGGGTATATGAGTATATGGGACCCCGCGTCCCGTTCCCCTAAGAGAAGACCGCGGACGACAGGACCGCGAACAGAAGGCAGCCAAACGAGAATGATCCGGAGAACCGGAGAAACGGTGAAACGGAGATTCTAACCGCAAGACCGCGGTAAATCACAAATTTCAAATCCCAAAATTCAAATAAATCACAAAAAGCAAATTCAAAATTTCAAACAAAAGAATTCGACCGCAGACCGCAGGACCGCTGAGCGGGAATGCTTCGGAGAAACGGAGAAGTGGAGAGACCGAGATTTTAACCGAAGACCGCGGACGAAAGGACCGCGGACCGATCACGAGGGACGGACAGGGCTGCCCGTCCTACAAAAAAACTCTGCGTCTCTGCGGTTTTCACTTTGCTTTTTTTCTCCGTCTCTCCGTTTCTCTTTTCACCGTTTCACGGTCCGCCTGCGATGGACAGCCAGGATGGCCGTCCTACAGCGGGAATATAAAAAAAGGACGGGCAAGGCTGCCCGTCCTACATAACAAATTTTTCTTTGCGTCTCTGCGCCTCTGCGGTTGTCTTTTCTTTTCCGCTTCTACTCTTCTACCCTTATACTCTTCTACCCTTATACCCTTCTACTCATACACCCATATACCCTCATTTAATCACGACCATCTTCTTAATCCCCTTATACGTCTTCCCGGAGCCGTCGAGCGGTCTGGCCGTCATTTTGATAAAGTAAACGCCCGATGCGCATGATCCGACGCGCCAGTCCAGGGATTTCTGTCCCTTGCCGATCCATGCATCCATCAGCACGGCCACGCGTTGTCCGATCACATTGACCAACTCGAAGCGCACATGGCTCTCTGCCGGAAGATCGTAGGGAATCGTGGTGGAAGCCGAGACGGGATTCGGCCGGTTCTGATAGAGTTTATACGCGGTCACTTCCGGCTCGGGCTGTTCCTCCGAATCGGTGATTTCAAACAGATCGCCCAGATCCGAAACCTGCGCATCCGAAACGCTTTGAATGGCAATCTGGTATCCTGTGCCCAGCTCCAGATCATAGGGAACTTCCCAGTAATAGGCCCCGATGCTTTTCACCGTATCGATCAGGGACAAGGCCTGCCCGTCCCGGAACAGGGTCAGCACCACGTCCTCCCCGATATTGTCTTCCCATTCGATAAAGTGCTTGATCCCTGCCATCCAGCCGTCTCCGGTGCCGGGTTCCGTGATCCGGACAAAGGGAGGCACGGTTTCGAACCAGGATCCGGTCCAGCCGCTCGTATCCAGATCCGTGGAGGCCCTAACGCGCCAGTAATACCGGGTTCCCGGATCCAGTGCGGTCAGGGTCAGCCTGCATTCCATCAGATCGCTTTCCTGGAGTACGATGTCTGAAAACAGGGAATCCGTCGCCACCTGAACGTCATAATAATTCGCATATCCCCTTGCGGACCAGGCCAGCTCCTGTTCCAGGTTCTCATTGACGTCCTCTCCCTGTTCCGGTCCGCTGATAATCGGAGGCTGCATGTCCGCAGGCTCAGCCGGAATCGTAAAAATATATTCACCGAATTTGCGTGAACGCGTCTTGAGCTCCCGCGTGACCGGGTTGTACGTCGTGGGCAGCGGGAAAAACATGTTGCGCCCCTCGTATTCACGATGATAGATGACGATATCCTCCGGATTGTCGATGCCCAGATAATCCACATCGAAAACGAGCTCCATGTAAACCACGTTGATCGCGAACCTGTCCAGTACATACCGCATTGGCAGTACCAGGGGCGCCAGCTCCGGGAACTTGGGTTCAAAAGGGCCGTAATCGTACTGGATGGCCCAGGTCTCATTGTATCCGAATTCCGGTTTCTCGAGGAACGTGATCGTCAGCATGGTATCGCCGCCTGCGGTTTCATATTCATAGGTATTTCCTTCCTGCACCTCGTATACGATCACATCCGCGACGGGCCGTCCGTAGTTGTATGGAAAACGGAAAGCACGGTAGCTGCCGAATCCGGCCTCGCCTTCCGGTACCTCGAAATGGATTTCCATCACCACATTGCCGTCTGCATCGACTTCCGTGGCTGCGAGCCCGTCTGCCAGCGAAGCGAATCCCCAGCAGACCAGGGTGTTGCCGTTGGGCAGGCGCTGTGCATTGCCCATGGTCGGCACGAAGATGTCCGGATCGTGCCGGTACTCCCAGACTTTGGTGGCGGTTTTGGCCTCTTCGTCCAGCGCATATTCGACAACGCGGGAATAGGTTCGGTTGAACTGCGTTGCGCCGTTGTCGAACATGGTGATGTGACCGTTATCGAGGCACCGCACATCGTGCTGGAACATGAAATACAGGGGCGCGTATGTTTCGGATTCACCGACAAACGTGAATTCATTGTTCTTTCCGCCGAGACGCCACATGATTTCACCGGTCTGACGGTTGATTTTTGTCACCTCGCCCAATGCCAGCACGGATACAACCAGGTTTCCGTCACTGCTGATATCCACGGCATTGATATGAATCGCATCGAAATTTTTCAGGGTCAGGTCATTGTATGAATCGGCCAGATCGAAGTAATCCCAGCTGCGCCATTGAAAAACGACATTTTTATCCGCATCGAGTTCCTGAATGATGGAGCCGGCCACCATGGCATCGGGCCGCCCGTCCTCGACGACTTCGCTCATGTCATAAGGCTGAAAATCATATCCGAACAAAATGGCATGCCCGTTCGGCAGGTAGCGAAAATCATGGAAATCCGCAATATAGCCATTGCCCATCTGAAATTCATCGATCACGCTGAACGTGGTGTCCATGACATAAAAATCCGTATAGCCGCCGCCCGTGAAAGCGAAATATTCATACAGCAGGCCGTAGGACAACAGCCCGTTCGGCTGCAGCTTGAAATCAAAGGGCACCTTGTCATCCACCCGCTCCTGGTACAGCACATCACCCTGATCGTTCGTCATCAGGAGGAACCCGTCGGCCGTGAAAAACTGTGTGGGTGCGAGAAACAGGTTCCCCGGCGCCGTCTCGCCCGTGACCGTCACGGTGAAGGACGGCAGCTCATCCGTTTTCATCGCCGCTGCCCGGTCCGCACCGGGCAGGTCCCCGAAAAACGAAGGAAACTCACGGGCATTCACGGGGCGCTCGAGCGGCGTGGTGCGGAATCCGAATTGGAACGGATCCACGCGTTCGCCGGCAGGTCCGGCCATGTCCGAAAGAACCCGGACCGTTACCTGTTCACCGGCATCAAATGCCTTGTCCGGATAAAAAATCAGATTTTTCCGGTCCCGTGCCAGAACGATCCGGCCCGTATGCGCACCGCTCTTGGAGCCCGTGACCGTCACATCGCCGGTCTGCAGGGCATTGTTCAGTTCAAAACCGGGACGGATGATGATGTTCGTGTTTCTTGAAACCAGTGTGGCACGGTCACCCGGAAACACGTACTGCACATTGCCTGGCACCGCGGCGTCTGCGATGTTCAGTAACAGAGCCGGGATACCGGTCAGTAATAATTGAAATATTCGTTTCATGATTTTTCCCTGTGTTTAATAATGTATCGCCCGATTTGCATTCAATGAGTTAAAATACGTCAAATTATCCTGAAAATCAATCATTCAACCGGGATGCCGAACGTTCTGAAAACCGGTTCGTAATCCTTCATTATCTGTTCTTCCGTGAGTCCGAATTTTTCGAGATCGTATTTATGCCCGCTCTTGTACTGCCGCTGTTTATCCGCGGTCTCTTTGATTTGTGCTGTCAGCGCGCCGGACGGCTTGACATCCACAAAAGCCAGTATCTCTTTCATCAGACCGTCGAAATCGGACATCATGCGGTGATAGGGAACCACCATCAGGCTCTCTTTGGGGAATTTCCCGGCCGCATAATCATTCGTGAACCGCATACTCAGATCCAGGAAGGCACTGTACAGGCGTTTCAGATACCGGTTCCGCTTCTCTTCGGGCATGGACCAGAATTTGAACCGCTGATCCAGCACCCCGGTCACGAGGCTCATACCGGAAGGCACCGTGGAACGGGGATCACGGATCATGTACAGAATCCGCGCATCCGGAAAATGCGCCAGAAACTGCGGCAGGCGGATGCCCAGTGAAAACAGTTTGGCCACCACGCGGTCCTGCTTCTCCCCTGCCAGATTTCTTCTCCAGATCTTCCTGTACCATGTGAAATCCCGGTGAGACGTATCCCGGTTTTCAGGAGCGAACATGGCAATCGGATCCTCATCCGCCCATGCCATCAAAAAACCGTACAGAAAAAAGCCGTCGAAGTACCTGAAAAGCGTCGCCGGATCGTCGGTTTCGACAGAGGTCAGACTCGTGTCGTGTGCCGCTTTTGCATGATGCCGTGTCGGACTGAATTTTTCCATCAGGGGAAGCAAGGGCCGGATCAGCGCCTGCTGCAGCAGGGACGGATAGATCATTTTCCAGACGCGCATGCCCGCCCCAAGCCCGTTTTTGACAAGAAACCGCTGCAGAAACGTGGTGCCGCTTCTCGGATTGCCTACAATGACAATCGGTTTTTCGATCCTGACTTTACGCAATGAAGGATAAAAGAGATGATCCAGCCCCATGGCAACCGTCACGACACAATGATGAACCAGCAGATTGGCGAATGTAAACAGCGGTGGAATCCATTGATGAAATGACTTTCCGACAGCAAGCCAGGCTTTCAGCATACGGTTGAGCATGAATGACTCCTCGTTTTGAACGGGTTACCACCGCAGCAGGACATACGCAATGGACAATCCGGCACCGGACCCTCCAAAAAGGATCAGATCCCCGCGCTTCAGTTTGTTTTCGCGGTTTGCATGAGCCAGGGCCATTGGCGTGGAGGCCGCGATCGTGTTCCCGATTTTTTCGATGATGTTGATCAGTTTGTGTTCCCCGATCCCGTAACTGGGAGCGGATTTCAGTGCCGGCCCCGAAGCCTGATGCGGCACCACCCAGTCGATATCGGAAGCCGTCAGACCGTTCCTTTTCAGCAGGTTTTCAAGAATGAGACCCGTTTTTTTTCGTGCCATTTTGAAAATTCGCGGACCGTTCATATGAAACATGTTGTCTTCGGGTTTCGTTTTATCGGGCCTGTCGGGCGGATGCTGGGTGCCTGCACCCCTGAATTCCGTATAGGATGCGCCCTCGGGCCATGTCCCCATCTCCCAGTCCAGCCAGGCGCTGGATGAACCGTCCGGAGCCGGTTCGACCACAGCCGCCGCGGCGCCGTCACCGATCAGGGCCGCACTTTCCGGCTCATTCATGTTGCGGAAGGATGAACCCGTCTCCGAGGAAACGATGAGTATTCGGCTGAAACTGCCGGCCTGTATCATGGCCGCTGCCGAGTGCAGGGCGAGCAAAAAGGACAGGCAGGTTCCATGAACCGACCAGCATGGAATCCCTTCATATCCCAGCGCCTCCTGGATGAACACGGAACTGTCCGGTATGAGCTGCAGGGGCGTCACGGATGCATTGAGAATGCAATCCGGCGGGGGACCGCCGCCGATGGCCTCCTGCGCCGCCCTGGCAGCCAGAAAATGCATGGGATCATCCGCGATACGGCGTTCCATCACACCGGTTCGCGAAGCGATCCATCGTTCACTTTTTCGAATAAGCGGGGAAAGTTCCTGGTTGGTCTGAATTCTGGGAGGCAGATAATAACCTGTGCCCGTGATCTGAATTTTTATCATGCAACTCTCCGGAAGGTGACAGAATGGCAGCGGAAACCGTTTCCGCTGCGGATTTTGACAGATCTGACTAATGTATGATCTTTACGGAAATGGTTTGTCATCAGCATGTAAAAAAATGTCAAATATTTCATCCGTGGTTCATCATGCCTTTCAGGTCCGACGCATGCAGCCGCAGGAACCCGGTTTATAGCGCGACGAGATATTTTCCGTCGTTTTTAATGATACGGTTCACACGCATACCTGCATCGAGGAGATGTCTGTACAATTTCTGATATTCACCGATATTGTCGAGTCCCTCCTCCACGTGGTCCAGTATGCCGTCCGCATTTTCGTCGATCACCACACCGGGCGACTTGAACAGCTGCCTGTCCGTGATGGTCAGTTTGTTGTACACGTCACCCATGGCCAGCACATAGGTCGCCAGCACATAATGATACATCGTGTCCGAATACCGGTATTCACGGGCGAACGTCCGTTTCTTGATGTAACCGCGCCTTTCGCCCTCGGCAATACCCTCCTGATAAATGGTATTGGCCTCGTCCATGGTGAGATTCCCCGTCTGAATTTCGTCCAGTATCCCGTCCTGCTCCCTGTCCAGGGCCTTGATTACGAGCTGGTCATTTTCCCGCCTTGTCAGCACATTGTATCCTTCGGCCAGCGTCGGCGTGACACTTTGTATGCGGTATTCCTGCCCGTCATATTGAAACGTGTATCCCCCGATTTCAACGATATTGCCTCTGCGTGCGCATTGCAGTCCCAACAGGCAACAGATCATGACAACAGCCGGTTTTTTCATGGGATTCCCTCCTTCTTCATGGCGGATCGAACGGCATCCAGCACACCGCCGGCCAGCGTCAAATCACCGAGACCGGACGGATCGGCCCATGTGACTTCCAGGGCATCCGATCCGCTTCGCGGTTCACCGGACGCCGGATCGCAGCAGTAATTCACCACAATGTAGTGATATCGAATTTCCCCTTGCTCATCTTGGACGACATGGGAGGAAATTGTATTTACATCGCGCGGTACGATATCGAGCCCGCACTCTTCCATGACTTCTCTCCGGACGGCCTGCTCCGGAGACTCACCGAGGCGGATGACGCCGCCCGGCAGCGCCCATTGATTCCTTGCAGGAGGATTGGCCCTTTTAACCAGCAGAATATTCCGCTGCTGACTGAAAATCGTTGCACTGACTGCGATGATGGGGAATCCTGAATACTCACGGTTACGTGGCTGTATCATAAGTCGATTGTCAGCTTTGCCATATGGAATAAGAAAATCACGATTACTTATTAAGGCCTGTTCAGGATTTTTTGAACAGGTCCAGGAACCTGTCGAGATATTCATCGAACAGGCCCCATTTGTCCAGTTCCTCTTTCAGCCGCATCTTGCTTTTATACGTATCGTCATATTCGGCCTGACGGAACATCTTCTCGACAATCAGCCGGACCGACTCGGGCACTTTTGTTTCGGATTCGGAATCCGGTACAATCTTTTCCTCATCCTGGGGTTCCGCATTCTGGGCCTGCTCCTCATCCTTTGTCAGCAGGGCTGCCAGCGGTGCGATATCCTTTTCCTTTTTCCGCGTATATATTTCCAGGTCCACAAGATCGATATTGATGTTCAGAATTTTGGAAACCACTTTGACGATTTCAATGGCCGCTTTCGGAAATTCGATCTGGGCCGTAAAAAAAGGAATCTCACCCAGAAGCGTCATGCCCTTCAGGCCCATTTCCGCGGCTACACTGACAAGCAGGCCGTTCATGCCCGCGATGTTGCCCTCGTTCAGAAAATGAACATGATATTCCATGGCCTTTTGAAGCAGATCCTGATGATTGGGAACCGCGAACACCCTCGGTGTGTCCTTGTAATGCATATCCGAAGGCGTGGCTGCAAAAGTGATGACCTCGGAAACCTCGAACTCATGGGCCAGATGCAGTATTTTTCTGGCAAAGGCATACTCCATATGCGGAACGGGCTGAGAGGTGCCGATAAAAAACAGGATATCGTTGGTTTTGTCCGGGTTTTTGTAATAAAAGAATTTATTGTCCGGCGATTCGGGGGCCTGTATGATCTGTTCGACGACCACGGCTCCGGTCGGGGCAAAATACTCGGCCGGCGCGATCTCGGTCAGCAGCGTGGCGCCGAGTTTTTCCTTGATATAGGACAGGGCCGTTATCGCCACGTTTCCCATGCCGGGCCATGCAGCCACAAAATGGGGACGGTTCAGCTTCATCTGTTTTGCTATCGATACATTCATTTACAGGACCGGTCCTCTATTTTCCGAGCATCATCATGCCCTGACCATACGTCTGATAGGCCCGGATTGCCGTGTCTTCGCCCATAATTCTGCCCGGCTCGATAATCGCGACCGAAGGCGATCCGTCGGCCACGTGAATCCATGTAAAATGATGAAACAGGCCGAGGGCCGGATTTCTGTCCATGCGCATGCCCGCTCCCGTGGGGCCCTGAACCAGATACAGGTTCCCGTTCTCCCGTTTGGCTGCCAGCACATGCAGATGTCCGGCTATCACGGTAAACGCCCGGTTTCCAAGCAATGTTTCAATGTTCCGCCACTCGGCTTTCTGCGCCGTGTCCATCATCCACATGGGCTGATGCATGACAATAAACACATGGGCACACGGCTCCCTGAGCTGGGCCCTTAAAAAATCCATCTGTTCGCTTCCCAGACCGCTTTGTCCGGATTTTTTTCCCTCTTCCGTATTCAGCATCACGAAGCGGCAATCCTGAACCGCAAATGCGAAATACGTTTTGCCCAGACGCTTCTGCCAGGCATCATAACTCATGGGATTGTAAACATCATGGTTGCCTGGCACCATGTAGAGCGGTGCCTTCAGCGGCGCCAGATGCGTCAGCGCCTCTTCCCATTGACGGTCCAGTTCAGCCGTCCGGTTTCCGGCACCCTCGACCAGGTCGCCGACCATGATCACAAAATCGGGATTCATCAGGTTGATTTCAGCGACCGCCCTGTCGAAAATCTTCCAGTTGTCCGGACCGGCACCCGTGCGGTCCCCGATAACCGCAAATGAAAACCGGTCCTGCGCAGCGGGTGTCCAGGGCCTGTTGATTTCAGCCCCGTGCAGGGAAGCCATGCACAGCCATGCCGCCAGGAACGGCCGCATGAAAACCGGACTCATTTCAGCGATGGATTTCATTGACATCAATGTACGTATAAATGAAAAACCAGTCAAGTGAAACATCGGACCGGATCCGGTTTTTCCATGCATCCCGTCTTCCGGATATCGAACCGGGTGGTGATGACCCGCCTTTTACCAGTCCGATACTGTCTTGTTGATGATATCTTCCGCGATTTTGTTCACGGCTTCCTCAATGCCTGCATCCCTGTCATTGACATAGGTTCCGTAATCCGAAAAAGAGGTCTCCCACATCACGGACCGGTTATGCACATCCTCAAAAGTGACCGTGATGCTGATATAGACGCGAAAATCCGAAGCTTCTTCATTCGCATCGTACTGGCCCACGGGATCCCGTATGCCCGTGATCACGCCGTGAAGCAGTGCATCCGCCCGGTCCGGATCCGCGATTTTCAGGGTATTGTCGTCACGGATGGCATCGATCAGGAGATCCGTGATTTTCTGATCGATGCCGAATTCGGCCGTATGGTCCTCGAATATCGGGATACCTACTGTTTTGATATGCGGAGGCAGGGTCGACCCGCTGAATGAATACACGCCGCACCGGAAAGCGGCCAGCAGACCGATCGAAATGATGGCCGTGAAAACAGTTTTTTTAATCAAGACCATACTCCTTGAGTTTGCGGTACAATGTCCGTTCCCCGATGCCCAGGGCCTTTGCAGCCTGCCGCCGGTTGTTTTTATACAGTTCCAGCGCCTTTTCCATCTGCTGCTTTTCGAGTTCCTGAATCGTGAGCAGCGTCTCCTGTTCGTTCACGGGTTTTTCATGAACGATTTCATGGGATCCTGCGACCCAGGCCGATTGCCCCAGATGCCGTTCATGATATCCGACCATGAGCCGCCGCAAATCCTCCAGTGCCACACGGATATCCAGAAGTGCCCTGTAGATCAGCTCGCGTTCCGTCTGTTCGTTTGTGTGCTGAATAACCATGGGCAGACGTTCCGTCTCCCCGTCCGGCATGTGTTTCTGAACGAGTTCCGCATCCACGGGGCGGCCCCTTTCAAGCACGATCAGCCGTTCCACCACGTTGCGCAGCTCGCGGATATTTCCCGGCCAGTGATAATGGACCAGAAAGTCCAGTGCCTCTTCGGTCCATGCGGGTTCGGGAATCCGGTTTCTCTCGCAGATATCACCGGTGAAATACCGGACGAACAGGCGTATGTCCTCTTTTCGTTCCCTCAGGGGCGGAACGGGAATATGCACGGCATTGAGCCTGAAAAAAAGATCTTTTCTGAAATCACCCTGCTGTACAGCCAATTCGAGATTCTTGTTGGTGGCGGCCAGCACGCGTGCATCCACTTCGATGGACCGTGATCCGCCGACACGCATGAATGACCGGGATTCGAGGACACGCAGCAGTTTGACCTGCGTGGCCAGGGGCATTTCCCCGATTTCGTCCAGAAAAATGGTCCCCTGATGCGCCAGTTCGAAATAACCTTTCCTCGCATCCGTGGCACCGGTAAACGCCCCTTTTTCATGACCGAAAAGCTCGCTCTCCAGAATGCCTTCCGGAATTGCGCCGCAATTGACCGTGATCAGCGCGTTGCCGTTCCTGGGGCTGAGATGATGAATGGTCCTGGCGACCATTTCCTTGCCAGTTCCGCTCTCTCCGGTGATCAGGACCGTAATCTGCGTGGGTGCAACCTGCCTGATACTCTCCATCATCTGCAGAAAGGCAGGCGACTGGCCCACGAGTTCCGGCATTCCGGACACGGCGTTGTTTTCTTTTGAATCCATTTATACCTCGATTACATCACCGTCTTCCACGCTTCGGACCAGCACGTCTCCTGAAGCGATGATCGGAAGACCGTCTTCCCTCCCGGGTGATATATGGGTGAACACCACTTCGGGTATGTGCCGTTCGCGCGCGAAGGCGGTGACATCGTCCGGATCGACATGGGTCGCCTCGGACAGAAGAAGCCGTACATCCGCCGTATATCCGTCCAGGCACTCGAGATCGTCGATATCCGCTGTGAAAATGATTTTCCGCCCTTCGTGTTCCGTGATGACAAAACTGAACGATTCGGCCGTGATACCGTATTTTTCCGCATAGGCCTGATAATGCCGGACATGCCCGTTCGGAACGGCTTCGATCCGCATTTCCGGCATCCTGAAAAAAACACCCGGCACAACGGGTTCCAGCGAAAATTCAAACGGCCAGCGTTCCCTGAATATATTGTAATAGGGAAATACGGCCTCGAAACCGGGCAGCACGCCGTTCGGCAGATAAATGGTCAGCGGCAATGTCCGGCCCTGAATATACATGCGCTGCATCAGCAAAAAGAGTCCTGAAACATGATCCGGATGCATATGGCTGATCACGACGGCCCGGATAGCCCCGATATCCTCCTGAAAACGGGCCATCTGCATGGCTACGCCCTCCCCCGCATCCATCAGCACCTGAACACCGCCTGACTGAAGCAGAACCGCGGATGAGAAGCGGTGCGGCACAGGCTCCCCGGATGCGGATCCCAGAATCCGGATGTGCATTTATGCCTGTTCCCGGAAATAGTTCACGGTTTCACCAAGGCCTTCCTTGAGTCCGGTCAGGGGCTTCCATCCCATGAGTTTCAGCGCTTTCTGATAGCTGATCACGCTCCGCATCTGTTCGCCCGGTTTTGCGGGCCCGTGCTTCTCTTCGGCTTTGCTTCCGGACAGGTCCCGCAGATGCGTGAATATTTCATTCACATCCGTTTCAATGGCCGTACCCACGTTGAATATATCGCTGGTTTCATGGCCCAGCGCGCTGAGATTGGCCCGGACCACGTCACCCACATACACGTAATCGCGCGTCTGCTTTCCGTCGCCGTTGATCACGGGCGATTCACCGGCCAGCAGTTTTTTCGTAAAAATGGCCACCACGCCCGCTTCGCCGTGCGGATTCTGCCTGGGGCCGTACACATTCGAATAGCGCATGATCGCATAGCTCAGGCCGTATTGCTTTGCAAAAAAATACAGGTATTTCTCCACGCACAATTTGGTGATGCCATATGGCGACACGGGCCGTGTGGGATGGGTTTCATCGCACGGATGTACATCCTGGTCTCCGTATATGGCGCCGCCGGTGGATGCGAACAGAACTTTTTTCACACCGTAACGGATGCAGTTCTGAAGCAGATTCAGGGTGCCCTTCACATTGACATCCGCATCGAACAGGGGATCCGCCACGGATCTCCGCACATCCATCTGTGCGGCCTGATGACATACTGCATCGAATTTTTCGGTCTCGAACACCTTCTCAACCTCGTCCGCACGGATATCCATCAGATAGAATCCGGCCTTTTTATTGACATTTTCCCTGCGCCCCATGGACAAATTGTCGAGCACCACCACCTCGTGCCCCTCTCCGATAAATCCGTCCGCCAGATGGGACCCGATAAACCCGGCACCGCCTGTGACTAAAATTTTCAAAATGCGTTCTCCTTATCTATATCGTGAATAAAACATGGACAGCAGACCGCGGACGGCGGACCGCTGAACGTGAATGCTTCGGAGAACCGGGGACCCGGTGAAACGGAGATTTTAACCGAAGACCGCGGACGGTAGGACCGCGGACCGCTCACGAGGAACGGGCAGGTCTGCCCGTCCTACAAAAAAACTCTGCGTCTCTGCGACTCTGCGGTTTTCACTTCACTCTTTTTCTCCGTCTCTCCGTTTCTCATCTCTCCGTTTCAATTTCCAGTACAACGACAGTATAAACCCAAACGAATCACTGACTGCTGAACCGTGAATGCT
>JAFGGN010000063.1 GCA_016930535.1 bacterium | reverse complement strand
TGTCGCTTTCACCCTTCTACTCTTCTACAAAATCTTTACGTCCTCTGCGTCTCTGCGGTTTTCTTTTCTCTTTGGTCTTTGTTCTTTAATCTTGTTTCTTTATTCTTTTTCTCCGTTTCTCCGTTTCTCATTTCTCCGTTTCACGTTCCGACCCAACGACCCAACAACCCAACGACCCAAAGACCCAATGACCCCACAGACCCATACGCTCCGCAGGCAGATTTTATTTGATGTTTATGGGATATTGTCGTATAATATACAATTATGTTTTATGAGGTTTAAGGAGTCCTGTCCGTATGAAGAATACCTGTTTCCGTTTTTTTATCATCTCCGGTCTGCTTATCTGGACCGGATCCGCTTTCCCGCAGAGCCTTCTGTATTTCTTTCCTTTGGATAAAAGCAGCTGCATACCGGAAAGCTCACCGCTTCTGATCCGCTTTCAGGACATGACCGCGGATGACCTGTCGAATTCACACTCTTTTATCACGGTGACCGGGAGCCGTTCCGGAACGGTCCGGGGCGTCATTTCCGTGTCCGATGACCGCAGGACCCTGATCTTCAGGCCCTCGTATCCGTATCAATTCGGCGAAACAGTCACAGTGCGGCTTCATCCGGAATTCAAAAGCGTGAAACAGGTCGAATCCGATGTGATCCGGACATTCACCGTGGTTCCGGAAATCGTCAGGCGCCTGGAGGAAAACACTGCAGTACCGGCTCCGACGCTCCAAAAATCATCACCGGTTCCCGTGAATTCCATGAACGAGGATGGTGTGACAGTGCTGAACGGTGTGTCCGTACCGTCCGATTTTCCGTTTATTGATATTTCCGTGAATCAGGCTCCCTCTCCGGGCTATCTCTTCTGCAACAACTGGAACTGGCAGGGCCGGACCATGTACAGCCTGATTCTGGACCATTCCGGCGCTCCGGTCTGGTACTGGCGCAACAATCAGGATATGCGCGATCTCAAGGTGCAGCACGGGCTGCTCACCATGAAAACACGGGGCGGATACGGCGGAGGCGGTCATATCGCCATGGACAACACGTACACCGTGGTCGACACGTTTTTTGCGCCTCCGGGCTATTCCACGGATGAACATGAACTGCAGCTTCTGGCAAACGGACATTACATGATCATCGGTCTCAGCTACCGCAACGTGAATATGAGCCAGCTCGTTTCCGGCGGCAGAACCAATGCGCAGCTCATCGAGAACAACCTTATCGAAATGGACGCCAATGACAATCCGGTATTCATCTGGCGCTCGCAGGATCATTATGATGTACGCGATGCAATCAACGTGGATCTGACCGCAAATTCCATCGACTATATACACATGAATTCAATCGATCTGGATCTGGACGGGAATTATATCGTATCATGCCGGCATCTGTGCGAGATCACGAAAATACACCGTGAAACAGGAGATTTTATCTGGCGTCTCGGCGGAAAGAACGATGAATTCGAGTGGATCGATACACCTTATGAAATATCCTGGCAGCACGATACGCGGGTGCTTCCCAACGGTCATCTCACGGTTTTCGACAACGGCAACACGCGCTGGCCCCGATTCTCCAGGGCCCTGGAACTGAAGCTGAACACCAGTCAGATGAAGGCGACCAAAGTATGGGAGTACCGGAATTCGCCGGATTACAGTTCATCGTTCATGGGCAATGTGCAGCGTCTGACCAACGGTAACACGGTCATCAGCTGGGGGGATGATTATCTGCCCAAAATCACGGAAGTCACTCCGGGCGGCGATAAAATATATGAGATGAATTTCGAACAGCAGGCGCACTGCTACCGGGCGTTTCAGTTTGAGTGGCAGGGCAATGCCGCCGCACCATACCTGATAGCGGAACCGTCTTCGGACAGGCTCACCCTGATTTTCAACAAATTCGGCGATCCGGATGTGGCTTCATACCGCGTCTACGGCAGGAAGACATCCGGTCCCTTGCAGTTGATGGCCGAAACCAGTCAGCCTTATTATATTTTCGATGAAAACGATATCGACAACAACAGCATCTACTATTTCCGCGTCAAGGCCGTCAATTCTCAGGGAACGGCCAGTCCCTATTCCAACGAGGAAATGGTCCGGATCAACATGACGCCCGCTGGTACGAATATGCTTACGAACGGGGATTTCTCTTCCGGACTTGCGGACTGGACTTTCGAAGTACGCGGGAGCGCGGCTGCGGATGCGGAAGTGGAGCAGGGTGAACTGCATTTCGATATCGGACAGCCCGGTGATTATATTTATGAAATACAATTACGCCAGGAGGGATTCGAACTGCGGCAGGGCGAGACCTACCAGTTCGAGTTCGATGCACATGCGGATCAGGCGAGGACCATCGAGGCCAAGGTGGGACAGGCCAGCGGTTCCTATATCAATTACAGTAAAATCGGTCTGTCCTATGTACGCACGAGAACGGATCATTTTACCTACACATTTGTTATGGAAGATCCCACGGATTATTACGGCCGTGCTGTTTTCAATATGGGGACGAATGAGTCGGATGTCTTTATCGACAATATATCCCTGATACGGCTCGACACTTCGGATACGCCCAGGAATCCTGTCCCTGGCGTTCCGGAAACATTCAGCCTTTCACCCGTTTATCCCAATCCCTTCAATCCCGATACGCAGGTCCGTTTTACGATTCCGGAAGAAAGCGACGTGGTGCTGGATGTCGTGGATCTGCTCGGCCGGACCGTTGTCACGCTTCACCGGGAGCAGCTGAACGCCGGTCATTACAGCAGGCCGGTTCGATGCCGGAACCTGGAATCCGGACTCTATTTTATCCGCATGCGGGCCGTGGCTGCCGGTTCGGGGAAGACGATACAGAAGGTTAGGAAAATGAGCCTGATCAGGTGAAAAGGTCTATTAGGTCATTGGGTCGTTGGGTCATAGGGTCCGTAGAGTCGGACCGTGAAACGGAGATTTGGGTCTATTGGGTGATAGGGTCCGTCAAGTCGGACCGTGAAACGGTGAGTATGAGAAACGGAGAGACGGAGAAAAAGGCGAGGCCGGTTTTTTGTCTCCGTTTCACTCTGTCTCCGGTTCTCCGTTGCATTCAAAGGTCATCGCACAATCGTCCATATTAAAAATGGGAATGAATCAGTATGAATGAACCTGTGTCCAATGATCATGCTCCTGAATCCGGTACTGTGAGCCAGGAATATACCAGTTACGAGGAATTCTACGAAGCCATTCCCATCGACGGATCTCTGGGCATTCTGGCTCTGGGCGCCGTGGGCGTTCTGGCCTGGAAGCGGAAGCGGTTCGACTCTGGATGGCAGGTGCCGGAGCCGGTGTATCCGGAGGCTTTTATGAAGCGGGTCAAGGCGGCCGCCCAAAAAAGAAAGAAAGAGGATTCCGATGGGTGAACGCCTGGCCAGAAAAGTGCTGCTCATCGGATGGGATGCGGCGGACTGGAAAGTGATCAATCCCCTCATGGACAGCGGACAGATGCCGGCCCTGCAGTCGATCGTGGATCATGGCGTGATCGGCAATCTGGCCACCCTGGACCCGCCCATGTCGCCCATGCTCTGGACGTCCATTGCCACGGGCATGCACGCGGACAAACACGGGATCATGAATTTCACGGAACCGTCCCCCCAGAAAGAGGGCATACGGCCCGTGATGAGCACATCCCGCAAGGTGAAGGCCGTGTGGAACATCCTGAACCAGAACGGCCTGAAACCCAATGTGGTCAGCTGGTGGCCCAGCCATCCGGCCGAACCCATCGACGGGATCATGGTGTCCAATTTCTATCAGCGGGCCAACGCGCCGGTTACCCTGCCCTGGCCCATGCCGCCGGGAACGGTTCATCCTCCGGAAAAGGCGCCGGAATTCGACCGGCTGCGTATTCATCCGGCGGAACTGACTGCCGCGCATCTGCTTCCGTTCGTGCCGGATGCGGGCAAAGTGGACCAGGAAAAGGATCAGCATCTCGCCAGCCTGTCCCGTATCATTGCCGACTGTTCCACAGTCCACGCTGCGGCCACCTGGATCCTGGAAAACGAGCCCTGGGATTTCATGGCCGTTTACTATGATGCCATCGATCATTTTTGCCACGGATTCATGAATTATCATCCGCCGAAACTGAAGTGGATTCCCAAAAAGCAGTATGAACTCTACAAGCACGTGGTCAGCGGTGCGTACCGGTTTCACGACATGATGCTGGGACGCCTGCTGCAGCTCGCAGGGGAGGAGACCACCGTGGTCCTGGTCTCGGATCATGGATTTCATTCGGACCATCTGAGGCCCCGCGGTTTTCCCAAAGAGCCGGCCGGCCCGGCCTGGCAGCACAGGTCCTACGGCATTTTCGCCATGAAGGGCCCGCATGTGAAACAGGACGAACGGATTTACGGCGCCAGGCTTCTGGATGTGACACCCACGGTGCTGTGCCTGTTCGGCCTGCCTTCGGGCGAGGACATGGACGGCCATCCCCTGATACAGTCCTTTGACAGGGATATCCCGGTGGAAACCATTCCCAGCTGGGAAGCCGTACCGGGCGGCAGCGGCATGCTGGATAAAAATCTGCGCTCCGATCCGTATGCGGAGCGGGAGGCCATGGAGCAGCTCGTCGCGCTTGGATACGTGGATCCCCCGGGTGCGGATGCTCAGAAATCCATCGACCGGACCGTGAACGAATCCAGTTTCTTCCTGGCGCGCGTGCACATCGATAAGAACCGGCACGATCTGGCTTTGCCCCTGCTGGAAAAACTCCATGAGGACCATCCGGACCAGGTCCGGTACGCGTTTCACCTGGCCAAATGCTATCAGAGCCTGGGCCGTTCCGGAGACTGCAAACGCGTGACCGAAGCGATTCTGGTCCATGAAAAAAGGGAATATCCCCAGCTCGACCTGCTCAGGGGCACACTGGCCCTGTCCGAGGGATTGTATCACGGTGCCCTGGAGTATTTCGCCAAGGCGGAAAAGGCGGATCCGCGTCTGCCCAGCCTGCACAGGCAGATCGGCCGGACCTACATGAAGC
The DNA here is from genome assembly GCA_016930535.1 of bacterium. GTDB lineage: Bacteria > Zhuqueibacterota > QNDG01 > QNDG01 > JAFGCO01 > JAFGGN01. The sequence goes on along the minus strand of JAFGGN010000063.1, from coordinate 21,568 downwards.
TCGGAAAATTCGATGCGGCTGAAAAAGCCTTCAAAAGGGCCCTGAACATCGATCCGGACAGTGCGCATGCGCATCATGAAATGGCGCGTGTGTATATGAAACAGAGGAAACTCAGGAAAGCCGCCACGCACGCCCTGGACGCCGTGGGCCTGCTCTACCATTTCCCGCAGGCGCATTATACGCTGGCCGTGATCCTGGCAAAACTGGGAGACTGGGAACGTGCAGCCCAGGCACTCGAAGTCTGCCTGACCATGGTACCCGGGGACAGGCTGGCCAGGCGCCTGCTTGTCCGGCTTTACCGGGTCCGGCTGAACAGGCCCGAAAAGGCGCAGGAACAGGAGTCATTGCTGGATTCCCTGGGAAAGCGGATGAAAAACAAAAATTAATGGTTGCATATTTGAAAATCGTTTATCATATTTTACTCAAAGAATGAGTGTTCAAAGAAAGATATCCCGTTTCAAATAAATACCATGGAGGGAATTCCATGAAGGCGTCCCGGAAAAAGAAAAAGGCAGGAAAAACCCTGAACAAACGGCTCATGGCCTATTCCACACTCGCAGGCGCCGTGCTTGCGGCCCGGTCGGCCAGAGCGGTAATCATCCCGCAGACCGGTGTGGACGTCACGCTGAACAGTATGGGTGTCAGTAATTACTACATTCAGTTCGGCGGGGAAAACAAGTTCAGAATACGGCTGAATAAAACATCAACCACGACGCAATCCGGAACGATCACGACCACGACGACCACAACCACGACCACGACGACCACGACGACTACGACGACCACGTTTACGCCTACATCATTTATGCCTGTTCAAAATCCGCACGTCAATCAGAATCAGCATCCGAATCAGAATTTCAATACATGGTATACCACGACCTGGGGCCCTTATACATCGTACAGCCGGGAGGCGCGCGTGGATCCGCTCAGTACCAATGCGGGTTTTATCGGCACATCTTCATACGCATCCGCCCTGAACACGAATTATCTGATCTCGAGCGGCAGATCCTTCACGGACGTGTCCTCCTGGGGCAACCTGGCTTTTGCATATTATACCACATTTTTCTCGTCCTGGGGCGGCCAGTTCCGGGGGAAAACCGCGTACCTGGGCCTTCAGTTCAATATCGGTACGGACACGCATTACGGCTGGGTACGCATCACCATTCCTTCGGATGTCAACAGTGTGAATATCTATCATCCCACGCATGAAAATACGGCGGACCTGGGCATCCTGGCAGGCGAAGAGGACACGTCCCTGGGCGTATCCGGAGTCAAGGTGTCCGCGATCTGTTCATCCGAGGGACTTGTGCTCTCCTGGAACACGCAGGAAGAAACCAACAATGCGGGTTTCGTGATCGAGAGAAAACTCCGTGAAGACGATGCCGCGGCGTGGAAGGAAATCGCCTCGTACAGGACCCATGAAAACCTCAGGGGCCAGGGCAATACGTCGAGCGTGACCGAATACCGGTTCACGGATGTCAATGTCGAAAACCAGGAAGCCTACGTGTACCGGATATACGATGTGGACGTTTCCGGTAAAAGAACCCTGCTCGAGACCGTGGACGCGGTCTATGAGATCGCGCTTCCCGAAAAACTGGCCCTGAAACGGAATTATCCCAACCCATTCAATCCGTCCACGAACATTCCGTTCGACCTGCCGGAACAGGCCCATGTGTCGCTCCGGATATTCAATGTGCGCGGGCAGCTCGTGGATGTCCTGGTCGACAGGATTATGGACGCGGGCGTGCATCAGATTCAGTGGAACGGATCACAGGCCGAATCCGGTACGTATTTCGTGGAACTGCGGGTGGGAAGCGAAAGGCTGGTGAAACGCATGATGCTGGTCCGTTAGTTGCCATGTCGACGCACTTTTTTTTTTCGAGCCGGAGTCGGTGACCGATTCCGGCTTTTTCATTGGGTGAGTATCCATAAAGAGGGCGAAGCCGAAGACATAAACCTGCCCGGCTGAGATGCGTCTGTGTAAATGATCCCGCAGTGTTTTGAGTCTAAAATCACAAGGATCGGATCGGGTCCGGCCCTGTCTATAGACGTTTTAATCAGTGTAAACCAGGACCCCTGAGAAATGGAGAACATCTGGAATGAATAAAAACCGGCCGGATTTCATCATGCTTATATTCCTGATCTGCCTGTTTTCTGCTGCACAGGCCGCGGATTCCGGCATCCAGTACCTGTTTCCCAAAAACGAATCCGGGTGGCTGCTTCCCGAAGCGCCCGTGATCGTCCGTTTCTGGGACAGGACATCGGATGAGATTAAAAATCCGGATACCATGTTCGAGGTTTCCGGCTCACGGTCAGGCCATGTGAATGGCAGAACGGTTCTGTCCACGGATGGCAAAACCCTGATATTCAAACCCGATCAGCCTTACACAACCGGTGAACATGTGACCGTGCATATTTGTCCAGAGTTTACCGGCTCCGATGAATCCATGGATACGACCGTCACTTTTATGATTACCGACGAAATCGTTCCTGTCTATCAGCAGTCCCTTCCCGTTCATTCAGATCCTGTCCGTCAACCATCTCTTTGTAAAAGCCATGCGGCCAATGCGGATGGTGTGGTCGTTCTGAACGGCGTGTCCGTGCCCTCGGACTTTCCGTATATAGATATCACGGTGAACGACGATCCGGATCCCGGATACATTTTCTGCAATTATGAGGGTCAGCGTTATTATAATCTGATTCTCGATACGGACGGGAATCCGGTGTTTTACTGGATCGTTCCGGATAGCCGCAGGGATTTCAAGGTTCAGGATACGGGCGTGCTCACCATGACCGTGCGGTCCGGGTTCGGCGGCGGCGGATTCATCGCACTGGACAACACCTATGCGGTCGTGGACACGTTTTTCGCACCGGCGGGCTACCAGATCGACGAGCACGATCTGCTGATTCTGCCCAACGGGCATTATCTCGTGACCATGCTGGATACGCATGTCATGGATCTCAGCCATAAGGTGCCGGGAGGCAGGAAGAATGCGCATGTCACCGGTTACCATCTTGTCGAAATGGACCTGGCGGACAATCCCGTGTTCATCTGGCGCTGCTGGGATTATTATGACATCACGGATGCCGAATATGTGAGCCTGACACAAAACTATATCGATTTTCTGCACACGAATTCCATCGCGGTGGACCTGGACGGCAATTACCTGATCACGCCCAAGCTGCTCAATGAAATCACCAAGATCGATTCCAGGTCCGGGGACGTAATCTGGAGGCTGGGCGGGAAAAAGAACCAGTTTACCTTTGTCGGATTCGAGGATTTTGTCTACATGCAGCATGCGCTTCGCGTGCTGGATAACGGCAATTATACGATTTTCGACAACGGAAATTATCACAATCCCCCGTATTCGCGGGCGCTCGAGTTCCGTGTGGATGAAGCGGCCATGACCGTAACCAGGGTATGGGAATTCAGGGATACACCGGACAGGAGCTCGCCGTATCAGGGCAATGTGCAGCGTCTGCCCAACGGCCACACGCTCATCAACTGGGCCCTGACCCAGTATCCCAAGCTGACCGAGGTGCGGCCGGACGGCAGCAAGGCGTTCGAAATGAACTTCGAACATCCGGTCACCTGCTACCGCGTGTTCAAGTTTCCGTGGGAAGGCAGGGCAGCCGTGCCGTTTCTCGTCATTGAAACACGAGCCGATGAAGTGGTTCTTTTGTTCAACAAATTCGGGGATACGGATGTGAACGAATACCGCGTGTATGGCGGCATTAATCCTGAGCCAGACGTATTCATGGGATCTTCACCGCAGCCCTACATGGTCGTTCCCCCGGAATATCTCACCGAGGGATCACGGTACTATTTCCGCGTGACCGCGGTCAACAGCGCCGGGCAGGAAAGCGGCTGGTCCAATGAAGAATCCGTTAGTGTGAATTTCGAGCCGGCCAACACCAATCTGATAACAAACGGGGATTTCGGAAGCAGTCTGATGCACTGGACATTCAGTGTGAAGGGGACAGCGGATGCCCAGGCTGCAGTGTCCGGCGGTGTGTTCGGAGCAGCGGTCACGGACGGCGGCCAGGATTTCACGGATATTGTCCTGCATCAATCCGGATTCCGGCTCCTCAGGGGCCATGAATACGCATTTGAGTTCGATGCCCGTGCGTCCCGGAATCGCGCCGTCGAAGCCAGAGTGGAAGGGTCCGCATTTCCCAATACGGATTACAGCCGCCTGGGTCCGTCCTATATCAGAACCACCATGGATCATTATGCATTCACATTCGTGATGCAGGATCCCACGGACGAAAACGCCCGCGCCGCGTTTTATGCAGGCGGTGACAATGCGGACGTGTTTATCGATAATGTGTCGTTAAGACGCATATCCACGTCGGATATCCGGATTGATGCCATATCTGAAAAACCCGGTAACTTTTTTCTCAGCGAAGTGTATCCGAATCCGTTCAATTCTCAAACGGCAATCAGATACCGGATGGCTGAGGCAAGCGAGGCCAGACTCGTCATTTATAACCTTGCCGGACAGCAAGTATCCACGCTGGTGGATGAAAAACAACAGGCGGGCAGCCATACAGTGGTCTGGAACGCCGCAGGCGTTGCCGGCGGCATGTACCTGATCCGATTCGAGACGGAGCATGGATACGGTCAGACGAGGAAACTCATTCTGCTGAAATAGATTTTCAAAACGGCTTTTTAAGGAAACGGTTTTGCTTGACCTGTAAGGATCGATCATGAAAATCGTCACCATTCTCGGAAGTCCCAGACTCAGGGGCAACACGGCGGCCGTGCTCCGGCGGTTTGAGGAAATCGTGACCGCAAGAGGACATGAAACCGACAGAATCGATGCGGTCAAATACACACTGAACGGATGTCTCGGCTGCGACAAATGCCAGTCCGTAACCGACAAACCCGGATGCATTCAGAAAGACGATATGCTGCCCCTGTTCGAACGCATCATCGCTGCGGATGCCGTCGTGTATGCTTCTCCGGTGTATGTCTGGGGTTTCACCGCACAGATCAAGCCCCTGATCGACAGGCAGTACTGCCTTGTCAAGAATTACGGTACGGACCGTTACAAATCCTTTATTCAGGGGAAAAGGGTTGCTCTGCTCGTCACGTGCGGAGGCCGCTGCGGGGACAATGCGGACCTGATCTCCTCAGTTTTCAAAAGGGAAAGCGATTTTACCGGCTGCCGTATCGCCGGCATGTACTGTGTTTCGGATTGCACGATACCCGGCGAACTCGGACAGGATGCGGAAGATGCCGCAAGGCAAATGGCTGAGGATATCATCGGGAAACCCGGAATGTCGGTAATTTCCTCCGGTTAGCCGTATGAAACCGGACCTCACATGCATCATTATCCAAAAGCAGGACATATTTTTTAAAAGGAGAACACGGCTATGGAAAATCTCAGAAAATTGATTTTGCTCTTTGTCGTCATGATTGTCTGTACAGCGTTCATTCCCGGCGGCAGAGTATCGGCTGCATCAGACACTGCCGGTGATTCGCTCAAGATTCTGGGTCATGCCAGCGTTAAAATAAAGACGTCTGACGGCATGGTGATATATATCGATCCCTTTGCCGGAACGGATTATGCGGATTCGGCCGATGTGCTGCTTGTGACGCATCAGCACGGCGATCACAATGCGGTTCACCTGGTGAAACGCAAACAGTCATGTGTGACGATTACGAATGCGGAGGCCCAGGTGGCCGGCGTGTATCAGCATTTTGCTGTGGGAAACATAACGATCGATGCCGTGCCCGCCTACAACGCCAATCATCAGAAAAACAGCTGTGTCGGTTATGTGCTGGAATTTTCAGACATCCGGCTGTACCATGCCGGTGACACGGGCCTGATCGACGAGATGTCCGATCTGAAGGACCGGCATATCACCCATGCGCTTCTTCCCATGGACGGCATATACACCATGACTCCCGAAGAGGCAGTCGAAGCGGCCGTTCGGATGGATCCGGCTCATACCATTCCCATTCACACGATCCCGCCTCCGGGAACGTTCAGCGAGGCCATTGTCGATCGTTTTACAGCCCCGTCCAAACTGGTCGTGAGACCGGGTGAAACCATCGAACTGATATCCGGCAGCACGGCCATTGAAGGTGAATCCAGTCTGCCCCGCTCTTTTTTTTTGAAACAAAATTATCCGAATCCGTTCAATCCCGGAACCTCGATTGAATTCAGTATCCCGGAAGCAGGATATACCGTTCTCAGGGTATATGACATGCTCGGTAAAGAAGCTGCCGTGCTTGTCAGCGAACGGCTCGGACCGGGGCTGCACCGGGCCGAATTCGACGGATCACGGATGCAAAGCGGTGTATATATTGTTAAACTTGCCAGTTCAGGCCGGATTTCCTCCGGCCGGATGCTGCTACTGAAATAAGGGATTCCCGGGACTCTCATCGTCCGGGAACCTGACTTATACAGATGCAATTCCTGTTGTGGACGTTTTATGGGACTGACCGAAAAATCAGGTCAAATGACCCATATAATAGGTCGATCATTCCATAAGTCACACCAAAACAACATGCACTTTACCGCCGCCGTAGCGTCAATTAGTCAAAATAGTACTTGACTGTGTGTATCATTCATTTTATATTGACCTATATGATAGGTCAAATAACCTACAAAAGAGGTCGAAAAGCATGATCGAATCACTGCTCGGATCGAAGAACAGGGAACGTGTCCTGCTGTATATCCATGGTCGAAAAGAAGGATACGCACGTGAAATCTCACGTTTTTTCAAAACGGATCTCAGCCAGATTCAGAAACAACTGGAACGCCTGGAGACCGGGAGTATTCTTTACAGCCGTGTCCTGGGAAAGACGCGCGTCTATGCCCTGAATCCGCGGTATCCGTTTCTGGATGAGCTGAAGGCCCTGTTCGACAGGGTGCTGGAGTTTTACCCGGAAGAAGAACGGGAGAGACTGACAATGACCCGCATGAGGCCCAGAAGGAGGGGGAAACCCGTTTGAAGCCCGTGCGCGACATGTCCGTGGGAGAACTGGCAGCCTTTGTGTGCACGCATCTGGAGATAAACGGCATACACTGCATGCTGACAGGCGGCGCCTGCGTGTCCATTCATACAGAGAACAGGTACCGGTCTTTCGACCTGGATTTTGTGGAAAATTGTTCATCCGGCAGAAAACACATACATGCAGCGCTTGCTGAGATCGGTTATACGGAAGAAACCCGGTATTTCAGGCATGCGGATACGGCGATCAAAGAGAGCGGGAGGCCATGATGAAATTGTTCATGCAAATCCGGTCATTCCGGAATAGACTGACGATGTTCAACGAAGACGAGCCGCTCGGAAGACTGGCCCTGGCCGTCATTATTCTCCTGGATATATTCATACTGTCCGTGATTTTCGGCGGACTGTCTTCTCATACGGAACAGCTGACATCACCCCGGGAATACATGCCGGAAGAATGCAGGGATGTTTTTATCGACCGGAACTGGATTGAATCCAATAAACTCGACAGGCTGCAGGACCTGATTCTAAGGGATTACCAGCAGGTTTTGTACAGGGGCACCGGTGCATTCGAACCATCGGCCATTGCCAGGATGCATCCGGTATGCCAGGATTTCTATAACCAGGTCCGGATCATTTCAGAGAATGCCGGTCTGAAACAACTGTTTATCAGCAGACGCGATCTTCAGACGAGACAGGTTCAGGCCGGCCAGCAATTCAGCCGGAACAAATCCGTTTACGATACGTCGCTGCTCGAGAACATCGCGGGACAGAAGCCCGCCGATCTGGAAGCGGTTAAAATATCCATGAAAGAACTGACGGCGGAACTCGAAGCGATCGCGGACAAAATAGCCGCACTGGACGTAAAGATCGAACAGGAGGCCGTTGTACAGCAATTATGGAACATCATCAAACCCGGAAATGAGGCCCTCAGGGAACGCATGGCGCATGATCTCAGGCGCTTCGAGCGTATCTATACATGGAGAGAGCTCGTCTGGCAGTTCATTTTTCTGCTGCCCCTGTTCATCGTATTTTATCTCTGGCACACGGCCAGTATCAACAGGCAAAAACCGGTGCAGACCCTGATTTCGTCCCATCTCCTGATCGTATCCCTGATTCCGATTCTGACCCGGCTCATCGATGTGGTTCTGGACCTGATTCCGCGTCAATTCTTCAGGCAGCTGTTTGAATGGCTGAAAATGCTGCATATCATCGCCCTGTGGCACTATGCCGTGATATTCGTGTCGATTGCCGCGGTCCTGTTTTTCACGCACCTGATTCAGAGAAAATGGTTCAACAAACAACAGCTGCTCCTCAGGCGCCTGATCAAGGGTGCATGTCATGCCTGCGGAAAATCCCTGCCTGCGGGTGTGAACATGTGCCCGTTCTGCGGCGCGGATCAGTTCAGGGAATGCGGACACTGCCATGAAAAGACGTATGCCGGAGGCAGATTCTGCATTCGCTGCGGAAAGGCAATTGCCGGCAGCGGAAAACCGGAGAGTCCGTGATGCGTATGAAGATCCAAATAAAAGGAAATGGATATGCACGAAGATGAAATCAAGGCACTGCAAGAGGAACTGGAACAGTTTCAGTGTGACAAAAACAAAATCAGGATGATCATCGGATCCATCGGAGGGAAAACGGGTGAGAAACAGGACAAGTTATTCAATGTCCTGTTCATTGTATTTATCGGACTGCTCTTTATCATGGATATCGTGATTCATCTGCTCGATATCGAACTGCCCGTGCCTCCGCTTTTCCTGATCGCCATCGGCCTGCTGCTGGTTTCGATAAAAATTGTCTGGATGATGAATAAACAGATGAAGGTGGAACATTTTCAGTTCTGGATCCTGAATTCCATCGAATACCGTGTAAATGACATATCAAAGAAACTGGTCAGCCTCGAAAAAGCGATGCGGGAAAACCGGGAGAAATGAACCGGCCGGATGAGACTGCCGGGATACCTCAAGCGGAGCCCATGTCCATCGAAAGTCAGGAATCGAAATTATGATTGAAACAAATAAAACAGGGCCCGTCCGATTGAAAGGGAAACGTGGATTTTTTTATATTATCATGGTGACGCTGCCGCTTGTATTTCTTATTGTACTTGAAGTTTCACTCAGAATCGCCAATTACGGATCAGATACCGGTCAATGGGTGAAACAGGGGGACAAAACAAAGATCAATCCCAATCTGGCATTCAGGTATTTCAATAACATAAAAACTCCGCCTTCGACCATCGAGGATATTTTTGATACTGAGAAAAAAGAAAACGCATACCGGATCTTTATCCTGGGCGGCAGTACCGCAGCGGGGTTCCCCTATATGCCCATGGGTTCATTTTCGAGGTATATCCGAAAGCGCCTTGAAATGAACTGCCCGCAAAAAACCATTGAAGTCGTCAATATTGCCATGGCCGCTGTCAACAGTTATACCATAAGGGATTTGATGCCCGGTGTGATCGGTCAGAAACCGGACCTGATATTGATTTATACGGGACATAATGAGTATTACGGTGCCTATGGTGTCGCTTCGGCGAAATCCGTCTTCGGCTCTGTGGAATTGATCCATATGGTTCTCATTTTAAACCGATTCAGAACGACTCAGCTGATCCGCAATCTGATATGCAGGGTGACCGGAAAACCGGAAAGCGATGGCGCATCGCTGCCGGGCACGCTCATGGCACGGATGGCCGGGAAAAAAGCGATCGAATATCAGTCTCCTGATTATTATAAAGGCATCGACCAGTTCAGAAAAAACATGCGGGCAGTGATCCGGTCCTGCAATAAGGCCGGTGTCCCTCTGCTGTTAGGCACATTGACATGCAATACCAAGGATCAAAAACCTTTCAGTGATTTCAAATCTTCCAGGCATCCTTCAGCCAAATCGGTTTATGAAAAGGCACTCGGCCTTCTGTCAGACGGTAAATCCGCATCGGCAGATTCCCTGTTCACCCTCGCGAAAGATCTGGATGCAATCCGGTTCAGGGCACCCTCTGATATCAATCAGGTAATCAGGGATCTGGCAGGGGAATTCGATGTGCACCTGGTCAATGTGGATTCCGCCTTCCGTGCCGAAAGTGATGACCGGATCGTGGGTGACCGGTGGATGACGGACCATCTTCATCCGACGCTGGAAGGATATCAGTTGATGGGCAGGGCCTATTATGAAACGATGCATGACCGTGGTCTTTTGCCGGATGATGTGCCATTCTACGCTTTTGATCAACAGGACAGCCTTACCAGGGCTTATTTTATGATCACGGACCTGGATAAAAGAATCGGGGATTTTTCAATTGTTCAATTGAAAAACGACTGGCCGTATATCGATCCGTCCAGGAAAAGAAAACTGGAAGATCTGATACATTGTCACGATGAAACTGATTCGATGAGCCTGCTGGTGGTGCAGAAAAAAAAGAAGTGGCAGAATGCGCATATCGATCTGGCGAAGAATGCTCTCAGGCATCATGATATTGAAACCTATCTCAGACATATGGATGTTTTAATCTATCAGTATCCTTCGACTGCAGCGCTGTATGACTCCGTTATCAGGGAACTGCTGGCATTGAACAAACCCGCCAAAGCATTGCCCTATCTCGTCATGCGTCACAAGCTGGGACCGGACGCATTCATTTCAAAATGGACCGGCATTGCCTTTCTTGCATGGGGTCATGCTGAATGGGCTATTCAGTATCTTGAAGAAAGTATCAGGCTGGATCCGGCCGATGCCCAGGCATGGTATCATCTCGGGGCTGCCTGTATCCTTGATGGGCAATATGACAAAGCGCATCAGATGCTGAAAAGATGTCTGGAGATCGATCCGGCCTATCCGGGCGCGGCCGAACTGTTGCATTCAAAGCAGACTGCCGGATAAAAGAACCGGTCCCGGGCCACGAAACGATAATTTTGCTCCGGGGTAGAGACCCAAAGCGTCATGGCGTTCCGGAAATGTTCGAACAATCAGAGCGGTTTGCACTATACATCACAGTACAATATTTGACCGGACATCCGGTGCGGCCGCATTGCAGCATTTCATGCGTTTTCACTAATCGATTTCTGTTTGCAAATATACACGCCATCATCTATATTGAAAACAGGTCTGAGTACTGCCCTGAGCGGATACCAGGCGTTTTTGAAACGCCCGTCATCCCGTCGGCAAAACAAAAAATGGGACAATTTTCCAATCATTCAATTACCTTATAAGGAGAAAAGAATGAAATCCATGAGATTTTTTTCAATGATGCTGGTCTTGAATATTTCAATCATTGGTTTTGTGTTTGCTCAGGATGCGGAAATTCCCACAGTCGATACCCCGCCTGTGATCGATTCAATAGTCGATGATGTCTGGAATCTGCTGGACGGCTATCACGCGGATACGAATTACTTTACCGGCTCGGAAAACGTCGACGGGCCGGCTGATCTTTCGATGATCTGGAAAGGATTGCATGATAACACGAATCTTTATTTTCTATTCAATGTGTTCGATGACGTATTAAATGAAGACAGTCCCCAGCCTGTCGATCATAAGGATGATTGCGTGGAACTGTTTTTTGATACCGATGACGGCGATGAAGATACGCCTGATCCTTATGATGATTTTATGTTGAAATTGGAGTATTCATCGACCGGGATCAGCCCGCTTGGCCCAGATACAAATACTTTTCCGACTTTTGATACAACAGGTGTTGTTGCCCGATGCGCTCCGACAGGTGAAGGTTACATTATCGAAACCTCGATACCGTTGGCCAATTTAGGCCTGGCACCGGAAGCATTGATCGGATTTGACGCGCGTGTTAATGATGATGACGATGGTGATAACAGAGACTCACAATTGCAGTGGTGGAATATCGATATCAATGACTGGAACAAACCGGCCGCACTGCCGATCGTTCTCCTGACTTCCAACATCGTTGTCAATGTCGATGAAGAATCAGCGCCTCAGGTTGACAATTATCAACTGGCACAGAACTTTCCGAATCCGTTCAATCCATCCACTGAAATCAGGTATACGCTGTCCAGGAGCGAACGGATTAAATTGACGGTCACTAATATTTCAGGCAGGGAAATTGTAACGCTTGTTGATGAGGCTCAGAATGCAGGAGAATACAGGGTTACTTTCAATGCCGGTCAGAATTTGAGCAGCGGAATTTATTGCTACCGGCTGCGGACCAGGACGAATACGATTACAAAAACAATGGTTTTGCTTAAATAACTGATGATATAAATTACCGCATGACCTGACCGGAAAGGAGATGAAAAATGAAGAAAGGCGTATTTTTTATTTCTGTTTTGGTATTATACGTGTCGATGAGTCCTGCGCAAATCTCGTACTGGCCGCTGGACACCGATGCCAGTGACGCAATCAGTGTTTACGATGGAGTAGCTGAACCTTCCGGTGTCAGCTTTGTGAATGATGCCGTACGGGGTCCGGTGATGTTTCTTGACGGTGACGGAGGTTTTGTCACATTGCCGCCGAGTCTGCTTGACGGGATTGAAGACGTCACCATCACCTGCTGGTTCTACTGGCTCGGCGGCGGTGTATGGCAGCGTGTTTACAGCTTTGGAAACCCCATGCCGGATGTCCGCACCCTGTATCTCTGTCCGCAGGATGGTCTGAATCCGAACCAGCTCCATATCACGCTGGGCGGTCAGCCTCCGGGCGGCGTGTTCACGTGGTATGATTATACGCCCGTTGCGATTCAAACCGATACCTGGTATTTCACTGCGTATATTTTAAAAGGAGATTCCCTGCAGTTTTATCTGAACGACGAGCTTGTGGTGAATACCGGCGGTGTGCTGGTCGATCCTGAAGATCTGACACCGGATCTGGGCAATTACCTGGGGAAGAGCCATTGGGAGGACCCCACATTTTTCGGCATGATCGATGATGTCCGGTTTTATGCGGAGGCGCTTAGCCCTGCAGAAGTGGCTGCCCTCTATGGATCGGCCACCGCAGTGAAATCCGAAAAAAACAGCGTGCACAACTTCCGGTTGAATCCAAATTATCCCAATCCGTTCAATCCTGTGACATACATATCCTATGAGACAGCCGGATCAGGAGCTGTTTCCCTGAAAATTTATGATATGCTGGGCCAGGAAGTCGAACCATTGGTGGATGAAACGCAGGCAGCCGGTGCATATACCGTTGTCTGGAACGGCCGGCATTGTTCCAGCGGTATTTATCTGGTTCGTCTGGAAACCAAAACATATTCTGAAACAAGAAAAATGATTTTGCAGAAGTAAAAGCACCGGATGTCCCGGGTGTGTGCAAAGACTGTCCGTACCGCCCGGGACACGCTTCGTTAAGATCCTACTTGATCAATACCAGCTTTTTCGTCAAAGCGACGCCGTCATCCGTTGTCAGCCTGTAAAAATACAAACCGCTTGAAAGCCCCGAGGCATCCCATGTCAGGGAATGGTGTCCGGGTAAAAATGTGCGGTAAACCGGTTCATCCACCTGCTGGCCGAGCATATTGAAAATTTTAAGCGTCACCAACGCCGGTTCAGATACCTGAAACTGAATGGTGGTCGAACTGTTGAAGGGATTGGGAAAATTCTGCATCAGTCTGAAATCGGCCGGCATTCCGGCATCCGGTGATTTATCCACAGAAACGACAATGTCATCCCGGCCGGGCGTGCCGTGAATGACGCTCGATGCGGTCCAGCAGTCCGGATCGTTCGGATCCTGATAGGGATCCGGATTTTTGGGAATGATGGAAAATCCCTGTCCATCGGCCGATGCGGGCCACGGGTATTTATCGTTGTACCGGATTTTGAACAGGGTATCACCGGCCGCCGAATTCAGAGCGATGGTTTCACCGCTGTTATCCAGCTGTCCGGAATAATCTCCGAACGGATAAAAGTCATACCGTTCGAAAAATGCACTGTCATTTGAGGCAAGAACGAGAAAATCCCCGGAATCAACAGATGCCCCTTCGGGGAATGTATAACTTAACCCCCTCGAAAAATGCACTCCCGATAAATCCAGGCTTTCATTGCCGATATTTTTAAATTCCAGAAACTCGTATTCACCGTCGTTGTTATCCGTTACACCGACATCCAGCGGATGGTAATGAATTTCGGTGATTCTCAGATTTTCCAGACCTTCGAGCACGGTGAATGTCACCGTATTCAGTGCGCTCCAGGTGTTGTTGTCATATACGCGCGCCTTGACGCAGGTTGTCTGATCGATGACAACCTGCTGGCTGTATTCTGCCGCCCCTGACGCGATGTCACCTTCATTGCTGGCAACGCCGGCAACCAGTTCAGCCCCGATAATAAAATCGGAACTGGTCGCGCTCCGGTTCATGGCCTGAATCGCCAGCAAATTATCGCCGGGCAGCAGATGTCCCACCGCATCGGTTATATCAAAGGTTTCCCATCCTTCGTCTTCATGACTGTCCGTGGCGCTGCTGTTCCATGTCAGCGAACCGGGCGCATTGGCAGCTGCCACCTTTTCGCCGTTCAGGAAAGCGGCAAAACCGTCATCGTACCGGACACGGAATCGGAGTACATTGTACACCGTGCCATCGACGGTGAAGGGAATACGAACACAGCAGCCGGGCTGCTGATTCATCATTTCAGAACCTACATCCAGCCCGATTCTGTCCTCATATCCCTGGTCTTGTTCGAATCCGACATTCCCGGTACCCGATTGCCAGTCCGAATCATCAAACAGAAGGGACTGATTCCATGAAGCCCCTATGGCACCGGTCGGGATCATCACTTTTTTGGGTGCGTTTTCAACCACAAGATCCGTATAGACCGTCGAGACATCGACAGGCAGATAGGGGTCGGTTCCATCCGTCGTGTAATAGATGGTACCGCGCGAGGTGCTCATTGAAAGCTGAAATCCTTTTGAAACGAGACCGCTTTTCGAACAGAATCCCGGCGGATCGACCCGTGGGTACCAGCCCTGGCGGATGAACTGTAGCAGTACCACATCGGTGCGTGTTGGCAAAAAACTGTTCAGGATATAATTGACCGCAGGAATCCAGCCGTTGTCCTTGGTGAATGCGGGTTCTCTTTTGGAATCGCCCCAGCGGGCAGATTCAGCGATAATCGCCAGCTCGATGGTTTTTTTTCTGTCGAGCATCCGGTTGAGATTCGCTTCCGGGGTCATGACGCCATCATTGAAGAAGTATTTGGTCACGCGGTTGGCAAATCGGTCGACATAAAGCGGATTTTCACAGAGTTTCTGGTGGAACCATTGCGGATTGGATTTTTCCAGCGTGCCCCCGATATTGAAAGGTCCGGTCCGGTCTACGGCCCATGACTGGGCTCCCAGTGTATGTTCGGCATCATGTCGCAAATAAACAAATCCGCGTTCCATTTTGGGATTGTAAACCGCGTAAAAATTGTTGGGACCGTTGGTAAATCCCGATGCGGGGCCGTCTCCGTCCCCGCTGATAAACACGGTGATCATAAAATCGATGAGATTATCCACATCCAGCAGCACTTCGTAATCCGGGTTTCTGGATCCGTCGGGATTGCATCCCTGTATCCTGTAATAGGCTTCCGCGGTTTCAAATCCTTGCATGGAGGCCTCCCACAAACGCTGCCAGGCGTCCATGGTGCCGTCTGCGGTTTCGATCACGAACAGGCCCTGGAAGCCGCCATTCACCTTGATTACATCATAGTCTTCTTTTTCGCCGCCCAGGTAGCTGGCCGCAAAGGACGCTTCCGCGCGTTCCTGGGTCTGGTACAGGCCCCAGTAGGTGCCGTTGATATAGAGATGATAATAACGGCTGCGGGTATAGGGCTGTCCCATGTCCCGCTGCAGGTCGCGGGACCATATATCGCGCAGAAACGTGTTTTTTGAAGGATCCTCAGCGCCGTAACTCCATGAATAATTCATGGCCGTACGCAGGTCCATATGATCAAACTTGTCCACCCCTTCATCGCCGAAAAGCGGATATTCGAGTTTGGTTTCACCATACTCTTTCCGGAAAAACCATCGAAACGCGCGTTTGGGATTGGTATTAATCCGGCTCCAGCCGCCCCGGATCCGCACTCCGCAGTTGATCTGAAATCCGTCCGTGCCATCCGGATAAATGAGTTCAACCGAACAGGGACGTTCCCACTCCTCACCATGTTCCAGTGCATTGACATAGATGCCGCTCTGGGGATCGAACAGGTCCTTCAGGTCCATCACCATGGAGAACGAGGGGATGTCCAGAAGGGCATCCGTAATTTTATCCTTGTAGAGGCTGTTGTCGCACACCTGCGGATCCATGCCGTAATTCATATTCTGGCTGCCCCACCGGCTTGAATTTTCATCGATCCATCCGGGCCCCGGCTTCAGGTGATCCGGAGAGAGCTCGACCACGCGGTCCGCAAATATGTACGTGTGCGTTTTAACCGCTGTCGCAGCCGTATCCGCCTGAATGGCCACCGCACGCACAAAGAATCCCGGCGCCCTGTCGCGGCCGTCCGTATTGGCGGGATCCACATGGATCACGACCGGGGAGGTTCCTGTCAGGGCTGTCGGGGAGACAGACGGATCCGTCCCGTCCATGGTATAGCGAATGGTCAATCCTTCCGGTGTGGTTGAAAGTGTCAGATCGAAATTGTCTTCATAGAATCCGCGGTCCGGATTAAAATGAAGTTTGACGCTTTCTTCCTGGGCAAACAGGAAAACAGTACAGCATATTGAAAATATACTGAATACAGATTTAACAAGAAGGTTTACTCGCACGGCCATATCCTTTAAGTTCTTTATACAAGTGTTTTTCAAAAAAACATTATATAAGGTAAGCCTCATAATCTGTAAATTCAACCGTATTTTTTAAAATTTTGATGAGTATACAGGGCCGGAGAGTATTCGTCAGCCCCCGATGCTCCAAAATCCCATCATTTCACATGTTTTCAGCAATTGAATTGTATTTGCAAATATAAACGGCATCCTTTATATTGGAATTGATCGCACCTGTGCCGATGCAGCATCAATGATTTTTCAATTACACATTATCTGAATCATTATTCGACTTTCCTCACATTTAAAAAAAATGAGGTGTCCCATGCAACCTCACAAACGCTTTATTTTATCTTTCCGGAAACCCGCAGTGCTGTGGCTGTCCTGCCTCTGCATGCTTCTGCCCGTATGGCATTTCGCCGATGTCGAATTTCATGCCAGCCAATCCATTCAATTCATCGACGACAGTCAATTACCGGATTTTCAAACCGGATATCTATGAGTTCTCAATATTCTCTATAAACGGTGAACTCGTAGAAAAAGTATTTAAGAAGTATCACAACAGGGGGCCTTTTCATTTAAGCCTGAATTTGGATAATTTGCCAAGCGGCATCTATATTTATCAATTGAAAAGCGATAAAATTAGGTCAAGCAGGTCTCTGACATTGATAAAGTAACCGGACAACCAAAGTCAGCAGAAAAGGAACGCGTTGCGCGACGTCCGGTGTTTCGGGTGTGTGCTACAGGTTTGAAATAGAATGAATACAAAAATAAAGAACCAAAATCATTTCATTGTTGATGGAGCGGAAAATTTTCAGGGTTTGATTGCTCATGAAGATTTCATGGACCATTGAAGAGGAGTATTGATTGTGCGTGTGTGTGTTACCAGATTCACGATGATCAGAAGAGCGTTCACAGTGTTTGTGTTATTATCGATGTGTTGCGCGATGACTGTCCGGGCCGACGGAAATGACCGGCTGTCATATCCGGAGCTGGGGATCACGAAATCGCTTCTTGTCCATCCTGACATAGGGTACTGGCGGGGCCGAACAGGACTTCGATTGAGCGGGATGTATATCAACAAAGACCATTATGAATGCCATTTCAATATCGGCTATGCGTTCTATAACTCGAAAAAATTTCAGCAGGGTATCAACCTGTTAACCAGCTGGGTCACCGGGAGTGATCCGGGGGCAGATTACCAGTTTGGGGCGACAGGAATCGCTTATAGTCTGAATTTCAGGGGATTCTTTTTTGAAATAGGGCTTGCGCGGCCATGGAGAGATGATCTTGGCAACCTGGCCCATGATCCTGTGATTCCCTGCGGCTATTGGGGCTATATCTATCGCTTTTGGCCCGGATAATCGATCATCATCGCATTGCATCAGGAAATTGTGAACAAGATAACTATATCTATTCTAATCGACCGGGGTATCTTGCCCGGGACGATCATGATGTTCTTCGCAGGATATGGATTGTTCCTTTTATGAAAATAAGGAGTCCGAACCATGAAAAAGCAAACCATATTATTATTGATCCAGGTCATGTGGTTCTCCCGTGTTGTTTTTGCCCAGGAGAATATGCGGATATGATCATTATGAACGCCAATATCATCACTGTCGATGCGAAAGAAACCATTACAGAAGCCGTTGTTGTCAAAGAAAGATTTTTAATCGTGGAGGAAGGTCAGCAATGAAGAAAGTCTTTTTTATTTTTAAAAGATCCTGTGTCATGTTATCAATTGCATCTCTGTTGCTGTGTTGCAGTTGTGCATCAATGGGTGGCAGTACTCCGTCGAAAAATGACGCGAAATCAACCCAATTCATTCATCATGGAACTGGTAATCCGTACCTGCCACTATGGGAACATTTGCCCGACGGAGAACCACGTGTTTTTGAGGATCCTGATAATCCTGGAAAATACCGCATCTATATTATCGGATCTCATGATGTCAGAGTTCGGGGGTATTGCGGACCGGATATTAGAGCCTGGTCAGCTCCGGTTGAGGACTTGTCCAGTTGGCGTGATGAGGGCCCCATTTTCACATATAAGGCCGGCAATCAGTGGGATGTGATGTTTGCACCAGACCTTGTTGAGGTGAAAAGAAAAGACGGCAAAAAAGAATACTATCTGTACCCGCACAGCCGCGGCCGGAACAGAGAAGCCATGGTCGCTATGGGTGACAAACCCGATGGACCCTTTACCCCCATCAATATGACAGAGGATGGAACGGGAACAATACCCGGCAGTACCATGGGATTCGATCCTGCAGTTTTTGTTGAATACATTACTGATCGTAACGATCCTGATTATGAGATCGGTTTCAGAGCCTACGGATACTGGGGATTCCAGAGATCCCAGGCAGGTCAGCTGGATCAAAACACCATGTATTCTATCCGCCCCGGCAAAGAGGTCATTGACCGATTTATTCCTGCCAGTCTGAGATACGGAGTTTTAAGGGATCCGGAGGGGACTGTATATCCCCATGTGTATCCGGATCAGGATCTGGGTCTGTTCAATTTTTTTGAAGCGGCATCTATTCGAAAAATTGGCAATAAATATCTCTGGGTTTATAGCGGATATTCAGGTCCTGACTATGGACTTGCAAGTACCAATTCCGCGTTGCGTTATGCCTATGGCGATTCACCGCTGGGGCCCTGGAAAAGCGGCGGCGTTCTTGTAGATTCACGTGCGATTGTGCCCAATCAGGATGGTACCAAACTGCAAACATCTTATTCAGGACACAATACACACGGCAGTATCGAGTTGATCAATGACCAGTATTACGTATTCTATCACAGGGCTCCCAGAGGATTCGGAAATGCCCGCCAGCCCATGGTTGCACCTGTTAAAGTGGAATGGGATGAAAAACCGGTATCAGCAGGCGGTAAAGTTACCATCAGAGGATATGATCCTTATACGGAAGATTCTATCTGGACTGCAAAAGACAGCCAGGGGAATGAATACACCGGAGCCGAAGTGACTTCGGAAGGTTTCCATATCTATGGACTTGATCCGTATCAGTTTTATTCTGCAGGATATGCATGTTATCTTTCCAGTCCAGGAATTGTGCAGGATTCGTGGGATATATGGGATAATAACATGCCTCTTGCCAATGTGGAAAACGGTCACATCATCGGATACAAGTATTTTGGTTTTGGAGGACTTGAAAAAGATAAAAAAGGCTTGAAGGCCTTTGAAGGGTCCAAACCGGGCAACAACACATTTTTTAATCTGTTCCTTATTCCAAAAACAGCGGAGACATTTAAGGTTAACGTATGGCTTGACGGACCATGGGACAATGATATATGGAAAGGTAAAAAAATCGGTGTTATAAATGTAGCCGCCAATGCTGCACAGGTAATTACCAAATTCACTGTTGATGCTGCTTCCTCTGTTGACAATCTGTGTGAAAAACATGCTATTTTCCTTGTAGCAGAAGGACCTGAATCTGAAGCTCTTTGTGATATAGTCGGACTGGGATTCAGTTCAGACAAAAAGCAAATCGATCATCCGGTTCCGCCGTCTGTCAGTATTCAAGTGAACGGAGCAGCGATCGAACTCCCTCTCACACCGGTGAGATCAACAAATGCCAACGGAATTACCGGTGTTGCTCTTTATGAGGCTGTTTATGCCATTCCTGCCGGCAGCACGGAAACGCCTCAAGTATCCGCTTCTGCAAGTGATCTGAAAGTAAAAGTGGATGTCACACAGGCAGAATCAAAAGATGGAACTGCTGTAGTGAAATTTGATCATCATGGCGTTGTAAAAACTTATCATGTTGTGTTTGCATCCGAATAACCGGGAATAATTAACAAACAGATATATCAAATATTCAAATGATCCTTTTATATTGTAGGGGATAAATAAAAAAAGTGAGAATTTCTTTTTTTTGTGAGATATTCAATTGCACCAGTCAATCAAATCGAATTTAAATCCGGCCGCTGGCGAAATAAGGAGATATTCAGTGGAAAAAATGATATTGAGATTAATTATACTGATTCTCTCGGGAATACGACAAGATTGTTATGCCCCATAAAAATCAGGATAGTACCGGCAGAAGATGAAATGCAATATTTTCCGATCGCTTACAAACTCGGAGAGTTTACATCAAACGACCAAATCACAAAAATAATACTGTCTCCTGCGAGCCCCTATGATCTGACATATAATAAAAGCAGCACACTCATTCTTATTGATCAAAATCATGATGGTTTTTTATTCAATTCAGCTAATATAGATACGGCAGGACTGTTTCACAACTCTGGAATGTTTGAATCTGATAAACTTCTTATGCTTAATGGCTCAGCATATCGCATCAAAGAAATAGCACTTGATGGCAGTTACGTCGAATAAGAGGCAACCCAACAAAAGTTTGCATTAAGTCAGGGTTTTAATATGCCTCCTTTTCAAGTCAGTTCTTTAATGTGTGACATACTTTCTTCTGCCTCCTTTAAGGATAAGGTAACTTTTATCTATTACTGGGGTCCCGGTTGTATTGGTTGTGAACTGGCACGGCCTGGACTTAATAAACTTATAAAAAAATATGAAAATCAAATGGGTGTTGAATTTATAGCGATTTCTGCTTGTAATAAAGACCTGCTGTTGAATTATTTGGATATAAATCCCTTGTACTTTCCAATATATTTATCGAACGAGCAGCTGGTACACGGGTGGTGATGCCGACTTCTGCTCAGAGGATGATCCTGTTGAAGGTGAGTTCTGTATCGCCTGGTCCGGATCGGATAAAAACAGCATGCTTGGATTGCGCCTGACTCCGGTGCATGATCTCACACAACTCAGGGCGGAAAATTACCGGCTTCATTTATGGGCACGCTGCAGCAGGAGCGATGCAAAGTTTGATCTTCGTTTTCTGGATTCCGACACAGACGATCCGGATGATCATCCA
>JAFGGN010000062.1 GCA_016930535.1 bacterium | reverse complement strand
TCCGCCGGTCAATGTCCGTCCCGATCCCGGAGCGGACTGGTTGAACGCGCGGGCCATGCGCGTGATGCTGTCGAAAAGCACGATCACGTCCCTGCCGCACTCCAGCTCGCATCGCACCTGGGCCATGGCCAGCTCCACGAGATTGACGTGGGACTCGATGGACTGGTCGCTGGAACTGGCCAGCACTTCGGCTGCCACGCTTCTTTTGAAATGCGTGACTTCCTCCGGGCGCTCGTCGATGAGGATCACGATCACGCGTGCATCGGGCTCCGCCGCGTGCACGGCGTTGGCCATCTGTTCAAGCAGCGTGGTTTTTCCGGTTTTGGGCTGGGCCACGATCATGCCGCGCGTGCCCTTGCCCACCGGTGCGACCACATCCACGATGCGCATGGATACATTGCCGCCGTCGCCCAGCCGGATGCGCTCGACCGGATTGACGGCCGTCAGTCTGTCGAAAGGCACGCGGGATTGAAATTCGGCCGGTTTCAGCCCGCAGACCGTATCCACGGATACGAGCCGCCATCCCCTTTCCTGGCGTTCCGCCAGCCCCGCCACTTCGGCGCCTTCGACCAGCCCGAATGCCAGCATATCCTGCCGCGACACCCAGACATCATCGCGCGCGGGCTGAAATGAATTTTCGGGTTTTCTCAGGAATCCTCCGCCCTGCGGCAGGAGCTGAAGGTTTCCTTTTGTCCTGATGGGTTGGGTTTCTCTTGTCATCGATATGATCAATCATCCTTACAATGGAATGGGAGTCGTGTTGCGGCCGTTTTCCGTGTCTCTCGGAGGAACGGCCACGTCCGGATCGAGAACCGCGGCCTTCGCTTCTCCGGATGCCGCCTCCACCAGACTCCGGGACCGGACGGTCACCGGTCCGGACAGCAGTTCGGGCAGATTATAGCTCATCAGGAAATTCGTATAGTGCCCGGGATCTTTTTGGGGCAGCACAAATGATTTTGAAACCGTGCCGTTCCCGTCGACATGGCTGAAATACGGCAGTGCGCAGGTGTTGTCCCGCTGTTTGCTGCTGAATACGATCCAGCGGCCGCTGCCGGACCAGGCATGATAACTTTCGCAGTGCCGGCTGTTCACCGTGGTCAATTCACGAACCGACCGGTCCGCAAGATCCATCATGAACAGATCGCCGGATTCGTCGAATGCCGGAAAATTCCCGTGATCGAGCGCGCAGAAAAGCAAAAACCTGCCGTCCGGGGAAATTCTTGGCAGCAGGGCGCTTCGCTTCAGGTCCGAGGCGGACACGATCGTTTCGGCATTTCCCCACGATCCGGATTCCGGATCGAAAGGGATTCTCGCCACATCGTACAGGATCACGCTGTTGTGGTCCATCGGATGCTGTTTGACCGCAGTGCTGAAGTAAAGGAACCGGCCGTCCGGTGACCAGGACGGGAACGTCTCCAGGTTGTCCGGACAGGCGATTTGCGGGCAGGTGGTAATTGAATTGTCATCGATCCGGTACAGAATGAGATCCGAATCGAGATCCACCACCTCACGGCTCTCTCCGGCCGCATGAAAATACTGGCTCAGCCTGTTCAGCGAGAACGCGATGATGCGCCCGTCAGGATGCCATGAAGGATACACAGCCGCACCCGGGAAAAAGGGTGTTCTGGTATCGATTTTCACGGCCCGGTCCGCGTCCCACAGATACATGCCCGCCGCCTTGCCGCCGCGCACATGCATGATCATGCTCCCCGGATCCTGCGCACAGAACGTATGACAGTTCATACAGCTTTTATCGATCACCCGGTTCATCAGAATGGGCTTTTCCTCAAAATTCTCCAGGTTTCTCTGAGCCAGTCTCATTTCCCCCCAGAAATAATACATGGGCGGAAGCAGACGGTACACCAGACAGGGATCGATCGGTTCCGCTGAAATAAAATTGACAATGGGATCGAATCCGGTCCAGCGGTCATCCGCCTGCCTGATCATGATGCGGAATTCGAGCGCCTGTCCCGTGTTCCGGGCAAGCAGACGCTTCCAGTCCTTCATGGGGATCCGGATACCGGGATGCCTGCTGCGGATCACAATGGCGTCCCCCTTCTCCGAGGCAATCTCGACACGGTATTCCCGTCCCGTTTCGCCGACCGTGAAATTCATGGGGGCGATGTTGGGCGGAATCACCGTATCGCTGTAATCCGGATCGATACGCGGCTGCCGTCCGATGGGCGTACTGTCCGCCGGACCGCCCGGACCGCATGCGGCGTTCATTAGCAGAAAAACGGACAGGCCCGTATTGAACAGCATTTGAAATTGATGAATCCGTCTCATGAAAAAATGCTCCGGGATCCCGTATGCCCATTATTGTATTTTCAGGTTTTTCTGAACCACATAGTACCAGTATGTGTTTCCGAAACGGCGCCTGAGCAGCTCGTCCCGCCGCTCCGTCTTTGCCTGACCGAGCAGTGTCCGGAACTGCTGAAAATTGTCGAACATGTCCCTGCCGAACAGGGCCTTGCTGGCCCTCAGCATCGCAGGATCATTTTCCAGAAGGTGAATGAACAGCGCCTCCCTGCACGGACGCGGCGGACGGGTAAAACCGAACGATCTCAGGCGGACCATCTGTTTTTCGAGCTTGCTTGTCCGGCCGGTCAGAAGACAGGCCGCAATCAGATACTCGTATGCCATCCGGTTCAAGGGATTGGCCTCCGACAGGGATTCCAGATCCCTGAGGGGGTCGTCCAAATGAATGAAAAAATCCTGATGATTGATATTTGAACAGAGCGGCCGGTAAACCGGTGCTGCGGCAAACCGGGCCGGATCATCCGCGTAGCGCGCATGTTCTCTGGCCCACGCCCTGAAGAAAAGGGTGCGGTTCAGGAAATTCAGATATTTCCGGGCGGCTTCACGCTCACCCCTCAGCAGACTGACCACGGCCAGCCGCTGAAGCGTCCAGGGCGTGAATCCGACGATGATGAGGGATTCGTGCGCCCAGCGAAGCGCCTCGTTGAGCATTCCGATCTCGAGCGACACATCGCTTTTCTCCAAAGGTGCGGTATTGAACTCCATGGGAAGAATCAGGCCCCTGATCCCCCATGTCTGGGGATAATCGAAAAGGTCTTCGGCAAGGCGTCCCGTGTGAAAAAGCGCACGGTTCGTCTGATACTGGGCCAGTATGTGACCCGGGTTCTCCTTTTGGGCCAGCTGAAGAACGCTATCCCAATTACTGCGGCGTGCCGCCTGACAGATTTTAAGCACCGTTTTCTGCGGTCCGGCGGCCGACATCACGGCCGCGACCGCTGCCGCAGCCGTGATCGTTATGGTTTGAAGGATCCATCTGTGCCTGTTCATCCAATGCCAAATTCGGGTCCGCTGGCCTGATTCCCGTCCCAGAACGCCGGAACCCGTCCTGAGGAGAAGCCTCGCCGGAACGAGAATAATAAAAAGGCCGGCCATGATGGCAAAGGCAGCGGATTTCAGGGGAACATGGATCAGAAAAGCGTCTTTCACGCTGATCATGAATACCCAGTGATATGCGGCAAAAGGAATCACTGCGCCTTTCAGCAACATCGCCAGACCGGCCGGAACCTGCCTGAGAATCCACATTTCATGAGCCGCCGTCATGACGGCGAATAGAAGAAACGGCCCTCCGGCCGCGTAATAAACGGCCAGTCCGAGTGTTCCTGCCAGAATGCACCGGATCAAAGCAGGACGGTCCGCGGACCGCATATAAACGCAGAAAGCACCCACTGCGAGCACCATGCCCAGGCTGACTGCCAGCGGATGATTGTATGCGGATTGCATGGCAAGAAGCAGAATCGCAGGAATAAACGGAAGAACAAATGCACCGGGTCCGCCTTCAGCAGATCCCAGCATGGTCCGCGTTTCCAGCAGGAGTGCAAGCGCAGCGCTTGTCACGATCAGGGCACCGGCCCATGAAAACAGAAAGAACTGACCAAGAAAAGCAGCCGCATAATCCAGCAGTCCCCCCGGATAATCCAAAAACGCGGCGAGAAATGTGCGGCCGAAAAAGAATACCGGCTGCTGACTCTGATAATGGAGTGAGGGATCGATACCCAGCCATACATAGAGAAAAAATCCCGTAAAAAAGACAAGTGAGATCAGGATTTCGGACTTGTTCGAACGGATGTTTGACTGCAATGAACGGATTCTCCTTGAAACGATGTACTATTATAAAAATTCATAAGGGAAGATGCAAGGATTAAAAACGGCAGAAGGGTATATCGGTGTATGGGTGTATGGGTATATGAGATCCCGACCCCCAATCCCCCCGTTTATAGATCGGGGACAGTGTTCCGGTGCCGTTGTCTGCGACGGAGAAACGGAGACGGAGAGAGACGGAGATAAAGAAGGACCACGGACGGCAGACCGCTGACCGCGGGTAAATCACAAATCTCAAATCCCAAAAATCAAATAAATTCCAAATCCAAAATTCGAAAATACAAACATAAAGAATAAGACCGCGGACAGCAAGACCGCGGACCGCGTTCAGACGACGTTTTCAGCGTCGGTGAAACGGAGATGCGGGGAGACGGAGAAAAAAATCATATCGGCTGGTTAAAATCCTGTTTGAATGTGGTTCTTTTCTCCGTTTCTCATCCTCTCCGATTCACCGTTTCACGATCCGACCCAATGACCCTATGGACCCAATGACCTTGAAAACCCAATGGACCGCGGACAGCTTAAAAGCAGTAGCAGGGTAAATGGGTATATGAGTATATGGGGCCCCGCTGCCCTACCCCTGCAGAAGACTGCGGACTGCACTAAATCACAAAAAACAAATCCCAAAAAACAAATAAATTCCAAATTCAAAATTGGAAACTACAAACGAAAAAAAGCAGACCGCGGACGGCAAGACGGCGGACCGCGTCCAGGTGCCGTTGCCTGAGTCGGTGAAACGGAGATGCGGGGAGACGGAGAAAAAACATGGGCCATTCAACATTCAACATTTAGAATTCAACATTGCCTTTCTCTCCGTTTCTCATTTTCTCCGCGTCTCCGGTTCACTCTCCAACGCAATGACCCTGATTGGCGCGATAATCTTTGTTCTTGAATTATGTTGTTTTCTTCGCGCTCCTGATCTTCTGTGTGACATGCGCGATGCCCGTGACCGCATCGTACCAGAACGGCGCGCCCAGTCCGGCCAGACCGGCCGTGAGCAGAATACCCAGCACCCATAAAAGCCAGTTATTCACTTCACCCCCGGCCAGATCTCTCTGCGCGTCGTCACTATCCGAAAATAAATACGGGAAATAGGACCATCCGATCGGGATGCCCGTATCGGACAGCGTCTGAATCTGGTCCCGGGTTTCCGCAATGGCCACTTTCAGACCAACCGTATCCTGCGCCGCGGAGTCGGGTAAGGCCATCTGGAGTTCAACCCTGTCGACGATCGCATCCATTTGCGCAATCACGCCTTCACGGACCTGTTCGTTCCTGAGATACGAATTCGCGATATTAACGGTATCGATGTTCAGCAGCAGGGCCAGGACCAGCGCGACAGCCACGGCCCACGCCCGCGAATGCGTTCGAAAAGAACCGGTGAATCTGTTCCCGATGACGTCGAACCGTTTCTCGATTTCCAAGAATACGGTATCAGCCTCTTCCCTGAGTTCAGCCATCATTTTTTTACCCAGCTCCGTCCGTTTCAGTTTTTCGGTCAGTTCCTCATGCGTGACCTCGGTCATTTTCGGAAGCGAATCCGCTCCGAAAAGCTGTGAATAACCGAGTTCATCCGCTTCCCTGACCAGAAGCTGGCCGGCCCGTGCGGACACTTTCTTTCCCAGCCTGATCACTTCCCTCTCGATCACGGGTGACAGTTCATCATTCATAAATTCCATCAGCATTGTCTTCAGCATCACTTTCCTGCTGCGGCCCACGTACATAATAAACCGGACGATTTGTGAAACAACCGTCGAAACAAGCAGCATGGTCAGGGCAAAGGCCAGAGCGGCATCGAGTACAGGCATGGTAACCTCCTTCCTTTAATAATGAATCTCAATCGATGGGCGGCCCGCATACCGGCCGCGCCTTCTGCTTCACAGGATGTCGTATCTGAGATGTGGGAATTTAATAAAACGGAATGTCGGATATCCGGACGCAATCCGGAACCGGTCGGACCGCAGTGCCGGTATCAGGAGAAATTACGGTTCCAGAAGTTTCTGTATAAGCTGCATATCGTGAATCAGTTCCGATTTCATCTGATTCAGTTTCTGATCGGACTGTCTCTTGTTGAGCTGTGCGATATACCGGACAAAATAAATCAGTACGAGCACGCCTTCAAAATCGATTTTTCTGGACCGGCCGGTCAGAATGCGCGTCACCGCAATATCATTTTCAATCCTGCGTTTTTCCGGCCAGTTCGGATCGAGATCCATTCTTCTGTACAGGGGTTCGGAATGCGAAAACACGATGCCCAGAACATTGTTTCTGTATTCGTCCAGCATGCAGTCCTGCAGCTTCGCCAGATGATCCTTGAATTTCGGTATCCGCTGACTGTTTTTCTTGACTTCCACGAGGGCGCGCACGGAAAAACTGGGCACCAGTGCAAATCCTTCCTTTTCAAAAATCGCGGGCAGTTCGGTGGGATCCCAGACAATGAGGGCGCATTCAGGAATCTTGCCCGCCTCCGAGATCCGGTCCGAGGAACGGATGATGGCACCTGCCGATATCCTGTAATGTGGCATCATGGTTTTCAGCAGATCACGGATCCAGGTCTCCATATACAAACCGGCGACTGCGGGATTGGAGACAAACTTGCTGATCAGACCGTTGGACGTCACCGGATGAATAAATGCGTTGGCGAAATCTTTCCAGTATTCGTTGAAGTATTTTTCCATGCGGATTACCGGGTTGCGGATTTCCAGATGAAGGGACGATGAATGGGATTGATTTCCTTTCTGCATCAAATCAGCCGGGAATCATCGATAAACGAGTATACGCATATCAAATTATAAAATCAATGGAAAACATGCGGGACCGAACCGGCGGCATATGCGGAACCGATCGGCGATTCACGGAGAAAAACGGTAATAAATGCCATATTTTCAATATGAATCGTAAAATTTCACGCGATTGTGCATCATTACCTGAATTTTCTTCCATTATAAGAGTAATTTTGCTTAATTACGTATTTATTGCATTTTTTGCTTGACAAATGTGATTTTATTTTTTATACTGATTCTGTTCGTTAATTTTAACTGTTTTTCGTCAATTTTAACTAATTGGTCTTGCTAATGATGCGGATATATGGTTTTTCTGCGCTGTACAGATACCTCAGGTTGCGATTCAGACACAGACCCGGAATCGTCCGCCAGATGGACAGCAGTGATTGCGGACCGGCCGCATTGCTGAGCGTTCTGAGATTCTACGGGGGAGATGCCCCAATGGCCCATGTCCGGCAGCTGTGCCATGCGGACCGGATCGGTACAAGCATGCTGGAACTGGTCAGGGCCGCCCAATCTCTTGGATTCCGGGCCAGAGGCGCAGCCGGTTCCTATTCGGACCTGAGCCGTGAGCGGATGCCCTGTATCGCCCATGTCGTATCGGAAGCCGGTCTTCAGCATTTCATGGTGCTCTTCAGGGTCACGCACAAAAACGTACTTGCCGGAGATCCGGCCGAAGGCCTCAGGAAAATAAGCAAATCCCGTTTTCTCGATATATGGCAATCCGGAGCCGTCATCCTGCTCGAGCCGGAAAGGCCATTGACCAGCCGTACAGAACCGCCCTGGACAGAATGGCTCATGCATTACATCAGACGCATTCTTCCCCTGTTTTACCAGTCCGTATTTCTGGGTCTGCTTGCAAGCCTTCTGGGATTGCTGCCGGTCTTTTACATCCATCAGCTGATCGACGTGCTGATTCCCCGGGGCGATCTGTCCGACATTGTCTGGACCTGTATCCTGCTTGCCTGTTTTATTCTCTGCCGGACATGGGCTGCCTATTTCCGGCAGCGGTTTTTTATCTCCCTGAACAAAACCATGAGCATGGATATCAACCGGGATTTTCTGGAACATCTTTTCAGGCTGCCCAGAATGTTTTTCGACTCCCGGAAAATCGGAGATATTATTGCACGCCTGAATGACAGTCTGAAGATCCAGCAGGGACTGATGCTGCTCCTGAACCAGACCGTAGTGGACGGTATCATGTGTGCCGCATCGTTTGTTCTGCTCATCCTGTTCTCAAAAACGCTTGCAGGCATCCTCATTTTGTTCCTGATCCTGTACGCCGTTTTACTGCTGGCCAGGACCCGGCATATCGAAGATGAACAGACATGGACACTGAAATCTTTTGCGGATGTGGAATCCTCGGCCTTCAACAGCCTGAAGGGCATCGACGATATCATTGGATTTCATGCGCATGAACCGTTTATCATGATCAACAGCCGTTTATTTACACTGTTTCAGAAACATCTTGAAAAACTCGGCTTCACCAGGAACCATATCTCGCTCTGCTCCGGGCATCTTCATGGCCTGTTCCTGGTCATTTTCCTTGCTTCGGGTGCCGCGCAGGTGCTGCACGGATCTCTGCGAATCGGAGAAATGATGGCCGCCTGGGCGCTGATGATGACCATTGTCCCTGCCGTGCATCAGTTCGGGGACACCGTCATTGCCCTGAAACAGACCCGCGTGGCCATCAGAAGACAGCGGGACATTCTGGATTATGAACGGGAAAACCACCAGGCCTCCGAAAAACCGGGGAAAATCCGCGAACTCATCATCGAGAACGGCCGGTTTGCCTACCCACGCTGCTCACGCCTGCTGGACGGCCTGAATCTGCATATCCGGTGCGGCACCATTTCCGCGCTGTGGGGAAAAAGCGGGACGGGTAAAAGTACGATCGCCAGCCTGCTCCAGAGAAAATATGCCCTGTCGGCCGGCATCCTGTCCGTCAACGGTCTTCCGGCCGGCCGCCTGAATCTGACGGATTACCGGCAGCGCGTAGCCGCAATTCATCAGGAGGTGCATATTTTCAACGGATCCCTTTTTGAAAACATCCGCATGGGCCGGATGGAATACGGCCTCCCGGATATACGTGCCAGAATTCATGCATTCGGCGCGGGTCCCGTTTTCGACCGTTTCGATTCCGGAATGACGGCGATTCTCGGAGAAGACGGAAGGAAACTGTCCGGAGGTGAACGGCAGGTCGTCGGCCTGGTACGGGCGCTTCTGTCCTGTCCGGATGTGCTGATCGTGGACGAAGGCATTCTCATGACCGATATGGAAATCAGGCTGCGTATTCTGAAAGGACTGAGGGACTATGCAGCGGATCACGCCGTGCTCCTGATCACGCACGACATGCAGTCCCTGTTTTACACGGACCAGGTGCATGTGCTGGACCGCGGAAAAATCGTCCGTACCGTGCCTCCGGATCTGCTTTTTTCACCCGGTCCTCATTTTTCGCACGGGATTCATAAAAAACAGGACCCGGCAGGAAAGGCGGATCATGGATAATCAATCCCATGGGAAACCGGACAATGACGGATGGCTTCTGTTTTGTATGCTCACGGCCGGCCTTGCGCTGGACCTGTTTCTGACACAAGAGGTCATCATGACACGGGAGGCCTATCATTCGATCCTGTCAGACCGGATGGATGCCGCACTCATCGACCGGTATGCGGATCAGATACACCGGTTTTCCGGAATCGTCTATGTGCTGGTCCCTGTTGTCCTGATGCTGAAAATCGTTTTTAAAACACTGCTGGTTCAGTTTCCTTTCGTACTTAAGCTGAAGGACATGCCGTTCGGGCGCCTGTTTGTAACCGTATGCCTGGCGGAAATTCCGCTGCTCTCCGGTAAATTATCCGGAACCCTGCTGCGCATGCACGTTCCATCCGGTTCACTGGATTATGCCGCCCTGTCCCATGTTCCGCTTTCCCTGTCCGGATTTTTCGATATGTCCTCTTACCCGGCATCGACCGTCTTCCTGATGAATCATCTGAATATTTTCCAGGGCCTCTGGATCGGTCTGATGGTTTACGGACTGCTCCGCATCCGTTCCATGTCCTTAACCAATGCCCTGATCCTGATACTGGGCATCTGGTTTTTCATGTTCATTTTCCAATGGGCCGTTGTCGCATATCTGATGCGGCTCATGGCGTAGGAGCCGGAATGAAAAGATTGTTCTATTGCGTGATGGTTTCAATGATGCTGATCTGTCTGACGCTCCTGATCCGTGAAGTGTTCAGGCCCGATGTACTGCCGCTTGGGGCAAGCCTGCCCCGTATGTGGTACAGGTCCGGATCCGGCATCGCGGAACTTGGCCCGGACCCTTCGATTCACACATGCATCATCATTCACCGACCGGACTGTCCCTATTGCCATTATTTTTTGAAAGAATTGGAGAACCACGTCCAGTCGTTTTCATCGGCCAGGTTGTTTATCTGGACGGACAGCGATCTGCCTCCCCCCGGTTACTACATTCAGAAGTACCCGGATCTGAACGGAACCGGCCGGATATTCTGGGGGCTGGTGGATCCGGATACACTGAGAATGGTTTTCGGCACACGGAGCGTACCATCGATTTATGTGTTCGCCCCGGACGGGAGGCTGATTTACAAATCAACTGGCGAGTTCAATATCCGGTCGCTCGCCGGTCTGATCGGAGGTCATGATTCCGCCGAACCGGAACAGGCCGATCAGGCATATTCTGCAAATTAAACGCGATCCTGCATCAAATGCCCGTTTGTGCAGGATAACGATTCATTCCAAACCAAAGAAAGGAGGATCCATGCACGAACTCACCATTCAGCAGATGGAGCAGCTCGAAGGAGGGTGGAAAAGGGCCGTGGATTACGGTTGCGCGGCAGTCGGCGTCGGCGCCCTGTTCTTCGCACCCCTGCTCATCGCCGGTGCCGCCTGTGTCGGGTGGGCCATCGGCAGACTGATGTAATTCACATTCAGGGAGGAGAACATGACATTACTGACAGAATCAGAACTGCTGGAGCTCGAAGGAGGCAAAAAACTCGCCTGTGCTGTCTATATTTTTCAGTCACTGGCGGTGGCCGGCATCGGTGCGGCGGCGTTGGGACCGGTGGTTGGTGCGGTGGCGTTCGGTTTCATGATGGCCAAAGCGCCATGCTGATTCCGGCCTGATATGTTTTCGTTTCATTCGCTTTTTCAGGGATGGAACGAAAACATTTTTATTTTATAGAAATCCATCTGGAGCAAAACATGATATTCCGACTGATGCTGAGACAGCGTTTCAACCGTTTTTTTTACAGGAGAGGACCCTTTAAAAATCCGGCAGCCGTACTGTTCGCACTTCTGGGCATTGTTGTGTATTTCGGGGCCGGCTTCATCCGGGATATGTTCCGCATCTTCGAGCGGCAGATCGTGACGAACCCTCATGTGTTTCAGGCGCTTTTTTTCTGGGGTGGATACGGCATGATCGCCGCAGGTTTTTATCTGGGCGTTCACCATACTTCACCGTCCCGGTTGCGTTCCCGTGGTTTTCTGCCCGTTTCCAGATTCCGGCTGTTTCTGTATGAATTTATTATAACGGCCCTGGACATTCCGAGTCTCGTTTTCTTCGGCTTAATTATCATCATCGTGACTGCTGTTCCCGGGTTCCTGAATCTGATGCGGTGGCCCGGGCTGATCCTGATATGTTTTCTGTACATGACCAGCATTCTCTCACTCCGTTTTCTTTTCTATTTGTTGTACGAGTCCCTGTTGGGAAGGCATCCGGGAATGGGGCGACTGGGCAGACTGTTCAAATGGATCCTTGCCGCCGCGGTCCTTGCACTGACGGGCTTTTATTTCTCGTTCGGCAGTCCGCTGCCCCTGCAGGTGTTGCGTTCCGGCCGCCTGCTCATCGGGCTGACGCCGTGGACATCTGCAGCCAGTGCAACCGGGAGCCTGTTCGCCTCAGGATTATCCGCCGGCTTCATCCGAAGTGTACTGTGGCTCACTCTGACCGACATCATCCTGATGACGCTTTGCTTTCTGTTTTTCTCCGGATTGATCGATTCGGATCGTTATCGGGCAGGCGGGAATCCTGTCAGCCGCTCGTCCAGCCCTCTTTTGAAAAACTGGCTCCATGATTTCATCGTCCCGCAGAACACCGGAATAAACATCCTGCTGAAGAAAGAGATATTATACCTGATCAGGAGCGGTCGGACCTGGATGTATCTTCTGCTGTGCATGCTCGTCACCGTCATCTACTGCAGCTGGCTGCTGCGGGATGGTCCGACCGTCATGAAGATGGCCGTGGCCGTGTGTATCGCACCCGTTGTCCTGTCGAAGGAGGGATTCTATATGCACACGTTCGACGGAAAAGGCATACAGCAGGTTTTTATCGTTCCGGTCCGGATCAGGCATTATCTTCTCATAAAGAATCTGGCTTATTTTTGTGTGGTTCAGATCAGTCTGATACAGAGCATAGCCCTCAGCATTCTTCTTTTTCATCAGCATGCCGGCGCGGGAATGATCCTGCTCTGCGAACTGATTCTGATCTATTTCTACGCAATCATCAGTCTGTGTATCAACAGTCTTCTGACTAAAAATCCGTCACGAACCGATTTCTGTTCCATATTCGGTAAATCGACATCGGTTCAAAACAACATTCTGCTCATCATCGCCTTCGTCGGCTTCTCGCTGCCTGTGGCCCTCGTTCTGAGCCTGATTCAATCGCCGGCAGGAAGCATCCCGGTCATGTTGATCATGGCCATCCTGGCCGTGGACATATATGCAGTCAGTCTCAGGCCGGTGGCACATCTTCTGGAAAAGGAAAAAGAAACGTTTGTCATGACAATCAGAGGAGGTTGAATGGACTTTGCGATTCGAACCGCCGATCTGTGCAAGAATTACGGCATGCGGCAAGCCTTAACCAATATCAATTTCAGTGTTCGCGAATCCGTCATATACGGACTTGTCGGTCCCAATGGTTCCGGCAAAACCACCAGCATGAATCTGCTGACCGGGCTTCTCAGGGCCAGTCATGGCCGGATTTATCTTCTGGGACGGGAATTCACGTCCAAAAACAGCTGTGCAATTAAATCGGAAATCGGCGTGGTCACGGAAGATCTGGCCCTCTTCGATCATCTGCATGCGGATGAACAGTTGTATTTCTCGGCACGGATATACGGATTGGACAGACGAACAGCCTTGGAACGGCTGCATGAACTTTTTATCGCATTCGATCTTTACGGTCAGAGGCAGATGTGGATCCATGAGTATTCGAAGGGCATGAAGAAAAAACTGGCCTTCATGTGCGCCATCATTCACGATCCCCGAATTCTCTTTATCGACGAATTGTTCGATGGCCTGGATCCGGTTTCATCCGGAATGATTCAGGACATCATCATGCGAATGGCTGCAAAAGGTACCACGGTTTTTATGACCTCGCACAATCTGAGCCTGATCGAAAAAGTGTGCATGGAAGTCGGCATATTGAAGGAAGGCCAGCTGATTTATCAGGATGCCGTTCAGACCATGTCCAATGACAACCTCCCCGGCTGTCTGGCCGGCCTGACGGAATTGTTCCATCAGCTGGTCAATCCCGAACCCGGAGAAGTCACGCTGTCATGGCTTTAGGCGGGAAACGGATTCATTTGGCATATTCATACTCAAACACATATGTCTGAGTTGCACCGGATGCAAAATCCCAGTGAATTTTCAGTAAATTCCCGTGAGCGTCATATTCGAACCGGATCTCAGCGCCGGAACCGTCCGCTCCCTGATAATGCCCGCCGGTAAGTGTTCCGTCTTCAGCGGAAGTGAATGTCAGCGCTCCGGTGAGCCATGAGTCGACATTGATCCACTGTGCGGATACCAGGTTCGACCTGGAATCGTATGCATAGGATTCGCTTCCGGAGACACCGTCCGTACGCCTGAATGACCGTGTCGCAAGTTTGCCGGACGGACCGGATTCATAGGAAAAGACCGCGAAGAGTCCGTTCGAATAGTGTCTGCAGGACCGGGTCAGCTTCCCCTTACAATCGTACAAATAATCCGTTTCGGTCGAAAAACCGTCCGACCGTTCGAAACGCTTCGACAGGAGCTTGCCGCCCTTGCCGTAAAAATAAAACGACGGACCGCCCGTTTTGCCTGAATAATCATAATGTTCTCCGATGAGACGGTATTGCGGATTGCCGGAAATAAACACGTTCGAAGATGCATAAACCGCAGGCGGAGCTGCCGGACAGGCTTCGTATTCATAAATGAATGTCTGGCTCCACCGGCCCGAAAAATCCCAGTGCTCCCTGATCAGGTTGCCGCATTCGTCATACGAATATAAAATAACGCCCGCGTGTTCACCCTCATGCCGGATATCTCCCTTTATTTTGCTACCCGCCTCATCGTACGTAAAGGCGATATCCCCGTAAAACCACCCATTGAATCCCCTGCACCGCATCCCGGCCAGTCTTCCCTGATCGTCATACTCGTACGTTGTCAATCCCGAAACACTGTCGGACCTCTCGAAACGCTCCGTGATCAATTGTCCCCGGTTATTATACTCGAATGCCTGATCCGATATCAGACTGTCGGAATACTCACGGTACTTCCGGATGAGCCTGCCGTCTTTATCGTGTGTGTATGAATTCAGGGAGATCCGGCTGCCGTCGTCCAGCTCCCACACGGCCTTTTCCAGCAGGCCATCCCCGTTGTAATCGAATGTCGTCAGTCCGTTTTCCCCGCCGGAATTTTCATAATCGAGCCTGAGCAAACGGCATTCCGGACAGCCCGGCCTTATGGTTTCAGGCGTCTGGCAGAGGACGGAGGAGACGGCCAGACAGACGGCGATGAGTGCGGATACTTTCTTTGTGATATGGATCATGACCGGCCCCGACTGTTTGATGATAACGCCTGATCTCATAACGAAGCGGATTCGCCCGCCGATTTAAAACACCGCCTGACACATGTTCTGTCGCCTTTCCCGTTATCGGAACCGAACCCTATCCCGACAGCGGGGCATGGTTGGTCCCTGATGTAAAACGCAAAGGCAGGCGAATCGTTCTGAAAATCAGTATAACCAAATCAGGCTGTAAAATCAACGGGAATTCTGCGGATGGCGCTATCACGGCTACTTGATAAGCACCATACGGCGGGTCAGGGATGCCTCCCCGGATTTCAGCCTGCATACATATACACCGGCCGGCAGACGGCCGCCTGTAAATTTGACCGAATAAACTCCAGGCGCCTGAATCGTATTTACAAGCACCGCCACGGTCTGGCCGGCGATATTGGTCACGCTGAGATGAACAGGATTCCTCTTCAGAATACGGTAGGAAATGGATGTGACAGGATTGAACGGATTCGGCACATTCGGATACAGCACCAGGTTTTCCGGAACATCAGCCGGCGAATCATGCGGAGCAGCCGATACGGTTTCCAGATAGAACAGGGACACGTTGTCTATGTACAGATCCCCGGTGACCAGACCGCATTTGAAACTGACCCGGGCGTCCGGATCACTGCGCGCTCCCATGACAAAGGCGTCCTGATACCGCTTTTTCTTCCGTGTGATATAAAATTCCCCCATGCTGCCGTAATCCGCATAGGGATACGCATTTTCCCCGACCCGTGCACCGATGAAACATGGATCGCTCGCCCAGGCGTCGAATTCGAAACGGTATGTCCTGCCTTCGATAATCGGCACGTTCTCCTGACAGAGCTGAATATTCTCAGCTTCCATGCCATCCCTGTCGCTGTGAATGCGGCATTCACCGCGCCCGGTAATGCCGCTTTCTGCAGAAGCCGGTTTGGTTACCTTCAATATCCAGTAAGAGAATGAATCGAAGCTGCCGTTCCGCACCGCATTTTCACCCGGTCCGAGTGTATTGACCGTTGTTTTTTCCGTGATCGAAAATCCGCTTTCACGGTCGTCCTTGTCCACGGATGTCACACGATAATAATTCACGGCGCCGTTGACAGGGTCGTTCACATCGAAATAACGCTGTGAAGTCGAAGCGATCCGTGTTTCCGGCGGGTCCGAGACTCCCGAATAGATATTGTAGTAACGGACATTCGGATCCCCGGACTGGCTGAAAAAGAGACGGACAAAATCGCCATGATTCTCGATCTGCAGGCAGGGTGTTTTCATGCGGCCGTGCCAGTCGTAACGCCGGCAGCGGTAATTGGTGTGACCCGGGCTGAAAAGCTCGAAGACAATTTTACCCTCCGGCGTGACTTCACAGATCCGGGTTTCATCCTGCGGCCAGTCGATCAGGGTGTTTCCCTGCGGCAGCCGCTGACAGCTTCCCATGCCCGTCACGGCACGGTCCGGCGTATACCGGAACTGCCACGCTATTCCGGCGGTTTTGGCCACCATATCCAGTCTGTATTCCACTGCCCTGGAATAATGCGCTTCGTGATGAACGCCGTTGTCGAACATCAGGTAGTGATTGGGCTTTCCGGAAACGGGCCGGACATCATGCTGGTACGAAAACGGACCGTCATCATCCCTGAAATCGAACTGATTGTTCACACCGCCGAACCGCCAGATTATGACACCGGTGTTCCGGTCGATTTTCGTGACTTCGCTGAGGTTCCGGCTCGAAACGATATAATGGCCGTCGAAATCGATGTCCACGGAATTCATATGCACGTAGTCGACGCTGCCTTCGGAAAGATCCTCCCATACGGCATCCGTGACCCGGTAATGATCCCAGCTCCGCCATTCAAAAATCACGTCTTTGTTGCGGTCCAGTTCCTGAAAATGGAAGCCCTGCACCAGTGCACGGGTATTGCCTTCAGGCACGGTCCGGCTCAGATCGAGCTCGACTGTCTGATCCGCGATGACGAGTGCGTGGCCGTCCGGCAGCAGCTGCAGTTCATGATTGTCCGTGATATAGCCGTGTCCGGCCCGGATCTCATCCACGGGTGTGAAGGTGTTGTCGAAAATCAGATGCCGCCACTGACCCGTGTCCAGCGGGTCGCACAGATGCACGGACAGCAAACCGCCGGCATGCAGCAGAAAATTCGTGCTTCGCGCCGCTTCGGTTATCTTCCGGTAAAAAACAGGCGTGCCGCCGTTGTCGCAGACGATCATGTAATTGCCGCAGTTTACGGGGAAATTGGTGGT
This sequence comes from bacterium, assembly GCA_016930535.1. GTDB lineage: Bacteria > Zhuqueibacterota > QNDG01 > QNDG01 > JAFGCO01 > JAFGGN01. The sequence goes on along the minus strand of JAFGGN010000062.1, from coordinate 53,563 downwards.
GAAAAAAATCAGGCCCGGCGCCGTGTCACCCATCTGAATCGTGGTTATGCCGGGAAAATCGGCCGGAACGGGCACACCGTTGATGGTGTGCACATCACGGGTCAGTACTGCTTTTGGCCGGGGATCCGGACCGGAAATCTTGGAGGCCATACCCGTTTTTGCAAGCGTCTTCTGTGCGGGAACCGTATAAAAGGTATAATGAAAATCCACATCCGGCCATCCGGTCCGTATCGTCACCTCCACTTCATCATTATAATCGAAAGGCTGTGCGGGTTTAAAAATAAGGGTACTTCCGTCAGACGCCCGGGTCACGGTCCCCGGACTATCGCGGTTTTTCCCCTTTGCACGGATCAGACCCGCCGGATCCGTCACCCCGTCCTGCAGATCCGGCCTCAGCCTCAGGATCACGGTGGTTTCAGGCGTGTGCAGCCGGCTGCCGGGCAGCGGATGGATGTATTGGATTGCGGAAGGCACGGCTGCGGCCTGCAGGATACATGCCGCAGCCATGGTCAACCGGAAAACCTTCCTTAACGGATGAAAACCAACACAAAAAATCAGGAACCCCTTTTGGAGAGAAATACGATGGATATTTCACCCCGTTCATTTTTCAGTAAAAAGCACCGAATCCGGCACCGGCCCCTTTTCAATACCCGGCCCCTGCCAGGAAACCTTCAGATCGTCGTCTCCGCCCTTTTCGAAGAAGGAGACGGCAATGGCATGATACCCGGCAGCCAGGGCGACTGAGCCAGACTTTTCCACCATGGCATGCAGTCCGTCATTGTCCACAACGGGTTTATCCCCGATCCAGAGACGGCTGCCGTCGTCGGATTCCGTGAAGAAGGTGTAGATGCCGTCCTCCGGAATTTGTATGAATCCCTGATAATGAAATCCGTAACTGTCGTCTTTTTCGCGTGCGGACAATCCGAAATTGGCCGAGATGCCGTCCTTCGATGCCTGCATGGCCGTAAAATCCGGTATGACGTCCCAGTCGCCCTCGTAGTACCGGCACCGTATACCCTGGACCGGATCGGCCGGACTCACGCCCGGAGCCGGCGTGACCCGCGTGAACTGGATACGGGCGGTTCCGCTGACCGGCCGGCCGTCCTTGAACAGCCTGGCCATGACCGTGGACGTCTCCCTGACGGTAACGGGCCCCTGTACGGGCGGAGCATCCGCATCCGGAACGCGGCCGTCCGTGGACATCCTCAGTTCCAGTTCCGGATAATCACTTTTGGCCAGCACATCGATCGAATCCGTAAATATAGTGACCGTATTGGAGAAAACCGGCGGATCGGTTACCCGGGCCATACCCTCGATATCCAGCACCACCACGCTGCAGATCGAATCCGGGGCCTGGGCCGGCACGCCGATTTCGACGGCATCCCCGTTCCGTGCAATCGAAAGCGCGGACCGTTCAGGATCCGACAGGAGAAACGCTCCGGCCGGACGGTTGCTCAGACCGGAGATGGTCAGCGGACCGTCTTCCGGCCAGTTGAACACATGCAGATAGAGCCGGGTGATGCCGTTTTCGGATTCGCCAGCGGGCTGCTGTGTGCATTTGCCCCACGGCGACACGTTAAAAGGTCCTGCCTGTGTGCCGTAAACCGCCTCTCCATTCACGGCCATCCACCGGCCGATGGCTTCCAGCCGTTCGACCGAAGCCTCCGGAATCAGGCCCTCGGCCGTGGGACCGACATTGAGCAGATAATTTCCGCCCTTGGAGGCGATATCACACAGATTGAAGATCAGAGTGCGGATGCTTTTCCAGTTATGGTCCGTGGACTTGTATCCCCAGGTGTCGTTCATGGTCATGCAGGTTTCCCAGTCGCGGTCCCCGTAGCCCGTGGCCGGAATGAACTGCTCCGGCGTCTCCGTGTCTCCCTCGAATCCGCTGCCGAGCCGGTTGTTCGTGATAATGCCCGGCTGCAGATCGAGCAGCGGTACGAACCGGGCGGTTTGTTCATGCGTCATGCCGAACGGCGTGTCCCACCACAGCACGGAAATTTTTCCGTAATTGCTCAGTATTTCCTTCACCTGCGGTATGGCGACTTTTTCGATATATGCATCCATGCTGCCGTCCTGGGCCGGATCCCAGTGGCCGCCCATGGCGGATCCGCCCGGATGATGCCAGTCCTGGGCCTGGGAATAGTAGAATCCCAGCCTGATGCCGTGTTTTTTACACGCAGCCGCCAGCTCTTTCAGCGGATCCCGCCTGAACGGTGTGGCATCCATGATATTGTAGGGACTGGCCTTGGTACCGAACATGGCGAATCCGTCGTGATGCTTGGACGTGATCACGATGTACTTCATGCCCGCACGCCCGGCAAGCTGCACCCATGCATCCGCATCGAATTTGACAGGATTGAACTGCTTTGCATACCCTGCATATTCCTCCACCGGGATCCTGGCATTGTTCATGATCCACTCGCCTATGCCGACAATCTTCTCGCCGTGGTAAATGCCTGCCGGAACCGAGTAAATGCCCCAGTGAATGAACATGCCGAAACGCGCTTCCCGCCACCACTGCATTCGGGCATCCTTCTGATCCGGGGTTTCGCTCTGGGCCGCCCGGACAAATGCGGACATCGCGACCAGCAGGGTCATCAGTACAGTGATCATCAGACGTTTTTTCACAGTTGCCTCCTGTTCATGGACGATACACCGGTGCATACTACGTAGTATGCATATTTTCATAATCTTATCATTTTTATTATCAATTATTTATGAACCTGGTTACGGGGAAACATAGGGGGAAACATCAATTTCATATATTCCCAGATTGAGTCCCCATGTCTTCACACCAGGTCCGGACTTCCGGAACGGATGCTCACCAGCTTCCCGATGCCCCGCCCCCGCCTGACGAGCCGCCGCCTCCCGAAAATCCGCCCGAGCTGCCCGAGGACCAGGAACCGCCCGAACTGCCCGACGAGAAATTGAAACCGCCGATCGAGGCCCGGCCCTTGGTGCGCAGGCTCTTTCCTGCCTTCTTGTACCATTTGGTGTTTTTCACGATCAGTTTCGCGATCGGAAAACCGACGATATAGATGCAGAGCAGCACGAACGCCCCCCGGACACCGAGCACGACGATCGGAAACATGGCCCAGAACGGGATGAGAAAGAAATAGAGAAACCAGCCCGCACCCGGTGTGAGAATACCGATCACGGTGAAGAGCCCGATAATGCCGAAAATGAACGAGCCGATCAGCACGCGTTCCATGATGGACAGGTCCGGGCCCTCGAAATGCAGACCCCCGGAGCCGTTTCCGGACGCCGTCTCCTCCGCCGTTTCAGACAGTGTGCCCCCTTCCAGCACATCGATGACGGCCAGGGTTCCCTCCATGATGCCGCCGTCATAGTCCCCGTTCTTGAACCGGGGGGTCATGATGCCCCGGATGATCCGGCCCGCCATGGCATCGGGCATGACCGGCTCCAGTCCGTACCCCACTTCGATGCGCATGCGCCTGTCATTGGGCGCCACAAGGATTAATATTCCGTTGTCCCGGTCTTTCTGACCGAGCTTCCATTCATTAAAGACATCGAGTGCATAATCTTCGACAGCCTCCCCGTCCAGCGACGAAACCGTGAGCACCGCGATCTGGTTGCCCGTGCGGTTTTCGTGATCCCTCAGGCGTTCCGTCAGCATACGGCTCGTTTCGGACGAGAGGATCTGTGCATTGTCCGTCACCCGGCCGGTCAGATAGGGGACGTTCGTTCCGGTAACCACCGTCACCCCCAGAACCACGACCGGCAGCAGCATATATTTGAAGGTCTTCATACGCCTTTCTCCTCGATAATACCGTCCGGCAGTTCATTTTCACCCGTTCCTTTTTCCCCGGTTCCCAGAATCCGGCACAGATGGTCCAGACCGGTTTCGAACGCTCCGTGTATATCGTTCCGCTTCAGAAACGGAACCATGGACGCGATCACGCTCCCGAGCACGGTTTCGCTCAGCACATCCGCCAGCCCCTTGTCGGGAAGAATCACCACCTTGCGTTCGAACCGGCTCACGAGCAGCAGAACGCCGTTGCGGCGGCTCGTACCGAACAGCCCGCGGTTCAGGAACAGGGATTCCGCATACTGCCGGACCTCCGTATCCGCGCGGTCCGCTGTCAGAAACCGTTTGGCGAATGCCGGGATCAGCACGGCGAGCAATGCAAAAACCGTCCCCGTGACGAGTATGACCAGCGCGGCCAGCGGCGCGGTCACGCGCGGGGTCCAGTCCGGCACCAGCCAGTCCGGGGCGATCGCGGCCAGACCCGCAAGGGATGCGCCCAGTGCGAATGCCTTCCACGGCAGTTCTGCGTAATTGTCGCTGCGTCCCGTGACGGCGAGCACGATTTCCGCGCCCGTCCGTTTTTCCGCGCCGGCGACGAGACCGTCGAGCCGGCCGCGGTCCTCTTCGGATAGCATTTTTTTCATATTTTACTCCCGAAAATAAAAATTAAAATTTTACACCGATACCTGTTTTGAAAATATGCTGATCGCGCCATACGGCCGAATCGTTTATATTGGTCACATAGGCGGCATCAAGGTAAAAACCCGGCAGCCTGATCCGGATTCCGGTGAGAAGGAAAAAGGCGGACAGTTTGCCGTTGACATCGAAATAACGGTCAAGATCCCCCCCGGTACGCCGGTCCGTGGACAGGAATCCGATGGTCAGGGCCAATGCGGGGATAATGTCGGCAGTGACATTCCCGGCCAGATCGATATGACTTTTGTACTGATCCGAGACCTGGTTCCAGTACACATGAGCCAGATCGAATGACAGTCCGAAAACGGGAACCGGCCTGCAGGCGAATCCGATATGCAGTCTGTCCGGGAACTTGCTGTCGAGATAACAGGTCGTGGTTAAAGCGGCATTAACGGCCTGATTGTTGCCTGCGACAGTGGGATCCGGATCGGTCTGTATCATCATGTCCGGGCCGTCATACTGGACCACGTCCTCAAATGCCGGGTTCCATTCGTAAAATACGCCGGCCTGAAACCGGTCCGCGTCCCTGTAATGCAGTCCGAAGGTCCAACCGAAATCGCCCGTGGCCGCCTTCATCGAGGAATGAAAGATCTTGTCTTCTATATTCAGCCGGTTATAACTGCATGTGATGCCCGTGCTCCATCCATGATCATACCGGGCACCATGCCCCAGTTTACAGGACATCAGTACTGAATAACGGATCAGGAGATCGGAACTGCTGGCCGTGAACGTTTCACCAGTGCCTTCCGGCTGCGATACAGTCGTCACTTCCATCGGCGCCATATCCATACGTCCATTGTAAGACTGGCTCATCCCCAGCCCGACACGAAAACGACCGGCCGGAATCACGACCCCGAACGACTGGGGAAGTGCCGGATATAACCGTTCATAACCGATCCCTTCGATCCAGGCCGGCTGAATGCCGGATTCGAACTGCCAGCTTATGCCTGCGATAATTCTGTCGAAATTCCGGATCGCCGCTGGATTGCCGGCCGGGATATTGTATACGGGAACGCCTGTACAGCCGCCGATTCCCTGACCGCCGATCGATTCGGTCACATAGCCCTGGACCAGCTGCATGGCGTTGACTGCAAGCCTTTTATCGCTCGTCTGGGCCATGACCGCCGATGCGGTTATCAAGATGAGGATGGGGATATGAATCGATTTCATATATCTCCCTTTGAAGGTTTGGAAAACATGCATGCCCGAACTCCCTCAAGCATTCCGCACGCATATGGCGTAAAATATCCGAATTCAGGCAAACCACGTGATTGAGTGAACCGGTCACTCAAGTGTCAGGACTCGGTTATCAGTTTTACAGATTTAATGATCTGTTCTTTATCAAGCAATTGATTCGTGATGTATTTATGAAGAATTGAGTTTATCAATGTCTGATAGGGGATCCCTTCAAGACAGGCCTTTTCTTTAATTTTTTCCAGATCATAACTTGAAATCCTAAGGCTGATCGATTTGTTTTTTTTTGCCTGAGAAATTATTTTCTCTATTTTTCTTCTCTTCGCGTCTGAAACCGGCCGCAAATTATCAATATGTTGTTCTATCGCTTTTTCTTCATCTGTCAGTTTAAATGATTTCATTGTTTTCACCGTACTTTTTATGAAATTTTCTGCTTGGAAATGCTGTTTTCAAAACAATATCATTATCTTCGTTCATGATAAATGGAACGACCCAGGTATAGTTATTGATCCCGATTACAAAATATTGTTGATTCTTCCTTGCCGGGTTATCAAGTATGATTAAATCCTGTTCATTTAATATTATATCGGAAATCTCCTCAAATGAGACACCCCGGTTTGACATCAGCCAATCATTTTTATCTTTATCCCATAGGATATTCATTTTTCAAATATAGCCGATTGTATATACAATGTCAACGATTAATTGTTTCAATTGTCATAAACCCTGCGCAATCGAAAACAACCTCATAATCCAATCTTCCCCATTCACCGGAGTCACCCGACGCCGTCATTAAAGCCGGAGTCCGATCACGACCCCATAGCCCCATCCGCCGAAATCGATTTTCTGCTCATCGAGCTGATAGGGGATTCCGTTATAATCGATGGTGAATCCGCCGGTCCTGACCGGTACAACATACCAGTAATGAACATCGAATCCTAAAATAATGGTTCTGAACAGAATCGTCTGACAACCGCATGTGATGAAACCGGAAGGCACCCAACGCGCATATTCCGGACCTGCGGCTTTAACAGAATCCCATAAATGCCAGTTGTCGACTTTTTCACTGAACCTGATCCGTGCGACTCCTGCGCCGCATCCGGCCTGAAGGGCCTGTACAACGGAACGTGAACGGATTCGTTCTTTGCGGGCGAGTGCATACAGATAATATCCCTCTCCATCATCAATCGCATGAATTTCCGTGTCGTGCCCTAGGTCATAACCGATCACTTCCATTCCGTAAAATTTCGTAAAAAGCCCTCCTGCAGAAAGATATGCGTTAATCTGACGTTCGATGAAGTAATACCGCCTGAAATCCCCTCTTTCTTCGTCCAGTTCGTCAGTCGCATAGGCTGTAAACCAATCAAAATGGCATCCTGTGAATCCCGCCTGTTTGAACGCCTTTGAATAGGCCTTTCCCGATTGCGAATTGAACCACTGTATCCCGCACCCCAGGCTCCAGTTACCCATTTGAACCCGGTCCTTCTGATATAAATCCGTGTTTTCATTTCCGGGCGGATTCGAATCCTGCTGACCGGCATGGGCCGAACCGATAAAAACAGGAAGGCAGAAAACAAGGATCTGAAAGACAATAGTATGATGTATCATTGCAGCACCTCGCTGATTATCTGTAAAAAAGTAGAAAATTCACAGGGACCGGCAGGTGTCAATTTCAGCAAATGATGTCAATCATCAGGGAAAGTATATCGAACAGCGGAATAATACCAAAATAGTGAGTAAAAATCAAATGGAATTCTGCATATTGAAGGATGATGCCGTATCGGGGGGATGACATGGTTCGACGATGCACAGATGCTGCGGGAAGAAACCGTTTGCACCACAATCCCAACAGATGAATCAAGTAGTGCAGCATCACGGATGCTGAATTACGGAATTCCTTTAAAACTGGTTCATCAGCCCCACGTGCACCTTGCCCTGCATCAGGCCGTCCCCCTCGCCGAGGCCGTAGTCCACACCCATCACGCCCAGGCGGGTTTCGATGCGCACACCCAGACCATAGCCCGTTTTCTGATCCCTCACCCAGCCGCGGTCGCGCTCGCGGCGCTGAAACATGCCGGCATCTACGAACACGAAGACCCTCGATCGCCGGCTCAGAAGATATCGGTACTCCATATTGGCCCAGGCCACGGTGCTGCCGCGGAACAGGTCCTCCGCATAGCCCCGGAGCGTACCGGTTCCGCCGAAACGGATCTGCTCGCTTACCGGAACGATGGCCGTGCCGCTTTTCACTTCCTGACCGTGAAGCCCCAGGAACAGGACCTGCCGCCCGAAAGCGGGCAGCACGAATTCCGCATCGATCTGAATATGGCGCGTGTTCACCGGTTTTTTCCAGTCCGGCAGCGTATCCATAAACGCGGGGCCCAGGTTGCGTTTGCGGCCGAAGGAGGCCAGTGTTCTGTACCTCACTCCCCTGCGCGGATTCAGCGGATCGTCGAACGTGGAATAATCCAGGCCCAGGGTGCCGACCCACGATTTGGTCTGCGCCAGATCCTGCAGCACGCTGCCGAGCGAATCGGGCAGGATCTCACGCTGCCCGCCCTCGGCAAACAGGGAAAACACGGACCACGGCGTGTACCGGATGCGGATGCGCCATCCCCGGTCCACATACGTGGTATCACGGATCTCCTGAGTGAAGTAAATGCCGGGATGCACGGGCCGGCCCAGAAACCACGGTTCCTCGTATCCGAAACGCATGGCCTGGGAATCCCTGTCTTTCTTCACCCAGAATGCCTCGAAAAAGCGTCCCGTACCGAACAGGTTCCTGAACAGAAAATGCAGCTGCCCGGTAAAATACCCGGGCCTGTCCGGATCGTTGGAAGGCGTATAACCCACCACACCGTCCAGCGTATTGGGATTACCCTCCCGAATGGAAACGGTGATAAGCGCCTGATTGTCGAAAAAAAGCACATCCGGAGGATCCACGGATTCGAAATAGCCGAGCCTTAGGAGGTCCTCGTTCAGGCGCATGATCTGATCATGACGGTACGGCGTGCCCGGTTTCAACCGGATTTCCCTCAGAATCACGGCCGTCTTTGTCACGCTGTTGCCCTGAATGCTGAACGAACCGATGGTCACCGGCGGGCCGCGGTTCACATGAAGGATGATATCGACAGTCGCTTCAACATCATCGTAATCCAGCCGGCCGATGCGGACCTCGGCCAGGGGATGGCCGTGATTTTCCATATAAACGAGGATCTGGTCCATGGTTTCCCGGAGCATGTCCGGATAAAACCGGGTGCCGCCCCGAAGCGGCAGCAGGTGCCGGAGATCCCGGACAACCGTGGAATCCAGGCCCTGCATGACCAGCGTTCCGGTTTTTGCCGCTTTTCCTTCAGAGAGCCAGATGTCGAAAACGACCCTGGATGAATCGGCCGAATACACCGCACGGAACGAATCGATTCCGGCCCCGTAAAATCCCAGGGACTGAACATACCGCATCATGCGCATGAGCACCGAATCCGGCCATACCGTCGAACAGGGCTGTCTGAGTGTCAGTCCGGCTGCCCTGACCAGGTCGGCGGGTTGTACCTGCCCGGCGCCATGGACGCGTACATCCCGCACAACGGGCTGTGTCTGCGCCCGGGATGCGCCCGTCATGAGAAGGCCTGTCAGCCATATGGTTTTTAAAATCCGTTGCATAGCACCTGCTCTTAAAAGAACGCCCTGACCTCGACCTGGCCCGTGTGATACACCTTGTCGCGCCAGGGTTCCTTTCTTGCCCGGTAATTCAGTGTGGCCATAACATGCCCGGACAGACGGTACGTCATCAGCATGTTCCAGCGGACCGTGGTGCCCGGCTGATCCCCGCCCAGCATCTCGTAGGGAAGCGCCCGGCCGGCAGGTTTCGCGGCGACCTCGCCGATTTCCAGCTCCGCACGCAGATTGCCCCGGCCCCGGAGCGCGTAAGTCACGCGCGGCATCCAGAAAACCGAGGACGCTTTGGTCGCGGGATCGGGCACATCGTCGCGGGCCACGCGGACCTGATTCTTCAGAGCCAGCTCGATTTGCTGCCTCGGCCTGAACGAAACCTCCGTCTGAACATGATGTGCGGAAATGCGCCGGTCCGAATAACTCCGCGTCGCATAGGTTTTATGGTCCGTCAGATAAGTGTACTCGGTCTGAATGCCCAGGGCCTGTACCGGCTGTCCCTTGATCCGCACCCCTTTTTCACGCACCATGCGCACCAGATTTTCATTCAGGAGCTGATTGTTTTCGGAATCGTTCCGCTTGAGACGGAACCGGACGGAATACCGGCCTGCTTCGGGCTGAATTTCCACATCCTGCTGAAAAGAAATCATGGCCTGTACCAGGGTGCTGTCCCGGCCCCATTGCGGGGACAGGGATTTCCGGTTCACGTTCAGAAAATCGCGTTCGCTGTCTCTTCGCTCCACATGAATCAGTGTGCGTCCGCGCAGCATGGCCATGGGGGCCTGCCATGCTGCGGGCCGCCTCCACAGCCGTGAACCGTCAAAACCAAGTTCCGCACCCGCCTTCAGATCGTTCACTGGCGTGAAGCGCCCGGTCTGAATCATGCGCAGCAGCAAATCGCCGTCCGGATCCGGCACCAGCTCGCCGAGCAATGCATCAAGACGGTAATTTCCCAGTCCGGTCTGAACCTGAATCGTGTCCCGTACCAGTTCGGACACCTGCGTGGACGAGAACTGATAGTTCAGCTGCGCGTCCATCCACTTTTTCCCCGGTCCGAACCGCATTTTCATGCCCGCCAGATCCACGCGCTGATCCTCGGAAGCCGGATCCTCATAATCCCTGTCGCGCCGGGTGTACATCAGCGTGGTGCTGAAACCGGTTCCCGGTGAAAGCGTGCACTGCGCCTTGTGCGTGCGCGCCTCCGATTCCTTCTCCAGCACACGCGTCCGCGTGCCCGGCTGAATCTTTTTCTGGTTCCGTAAGATTTCATCCAGGGACGCGGTCATCCAGGCTCTGTGCACTTCGAAGCGTCCCGTGATTTCGTCGAACCGGAATCCCGTCCAGGTTGAATCCGGATTCTGATTGCGCCGGTTTTCCCCTTCATAACCGGCATAAAGCGTAAACATGCCCAACGGCTGCTCGATGCTTCCCTTGTTGCGCGTCCATGCACCCGATCCCTGCCCCGTATTTTCGGAATCGATCCACTCCGACCGGATCCTGATTTTTGCCCATTTTTCAGGATTCGTTTCGGTGTACACCATCTTCCTCGAAGAACGAAACGGACCCCGTTTGAAATCTCCGAATTCACATCCCAGGTTCCAGTTCCTGTACGGTGAATAGGTCCCTTCCATTTCCCACAGGTCCTCGCCCCAGAACACACCTTCCTCCGTGCCCCATTTGCGGCCGTACTCGACTTCGGTCATACGGCCGACCGGCCTGAACCGGTCCCCCACGTGCCGTATCCGGCCCGTCATGTCGAAAACACCCAGGTTCCGGCTGAACAGCTGCACGGGACGCCGCCTGACCCGCAGTTCCGTTTCAAGGGCCCGGTCCGTATTGTCGCCGTCATCCTTTGCGGAATACAGATTCATGTCCAGATCGCTCACACCGAATTCCCCGGAAAGCGTGACACCCTCGACCAGCGAGATTTCAGAAATCAGGTTCATGACCTGATGGGCGCGTGCCATGGGCAGCTGCAGCGCCGAGATATAACTTCCCCCGCCTTTGCCCTCGTACCGGTAAAAACCGTATCCCTGAAAACTGTAATCACCCTGCCCCTCTCCCACATACGTGAACCGGACGGCCGTATCGCCCTCATTGCTTCCCACATAGCGGTAATAAACCTCGCCGCCGCTTTCGGCCCTGACATAACTCCCCTTGCCCGTACCCACCACTTCCGCTCCGGATGTGGATGCGGAATCCGCATTGTCGCCGGCATTGGCCAGCCTCTCCCTGTAAGTATCCGTCAACGTGATGTCCAGGGGATTCTCCTTGTCGTCCGATTCGCGGAGAAACGATGTTCTGAACCGGAACCGCTCGTCCCACAGGCGAAGCTCACCCACGGCCCCGTAGATGGATTTCTGAAACTTCAGATCGGAGTATTCAAAATCCACCGCGATCCGCGAATCTCCCGTAATCAGGCGGTTGCGTGTAAAGACGATCTGCCCGGTCCCGTATTCGATCACGTAATCGTTGTCTTCTCCCCGCACCATGGATTCGCCGTCGATCCAAACGCGTTCCGTACCGGCCAGTACGATGATGTCTTTCTGGCCCTGAATACCCGTGAGCTGATAGGGGCCCTGATTGCCCTCGGCCCCCTGAAAATGGTTCGTGGTAAACTGTCCCCTGGATGCGGCGCCGATCAGTGTCAGGCTGCCCGCCGGATTTTCCGCACGCCCCATAATGCCCTGCAGTTTGCGTGAATAACTCCCGAAACCGGAAGGCCCGGTGTCAAAATTGAAATCGCCCAGGGTGGCCCTGAAGGAACGGGCGGTGATATTGATGAACACCTTGTCGATTTCCTGCAATGTCTGTGTATTGCCTTCCGGCTGTATAGGTGTGTTCTGGTCGGTCAGCGAGGCTGTCACATCCACGCCGGGCACTACCTGACCTGAAATCTGCAGCCTCAGTCCGGACTGGAGCCGCATGCCCTGATCCGTACCCACGGTAATTCCCCTGAAAATGCTTCCGCTTCTTTTCAGCGCAAGATCGTTGAATTCCGTCTCACGGGATACGGAAGTGCTTCGCCCCTGAAAACGCTGCTGTGCATTGGCCACGTTGAGCGAATCGAGCCGGGCTATGTCCGTCATGGTAAAATGCCGCAAGGATGGCGGTATGAGAAAAGGCAGATGCCTGTATCGGATAAAAAGCGTGCTGCCTGAATCGGGGGACACCTGGAAAACCAGGGTGCCGGCCAGTGAGTCCAGCCTGTACGACGAGGGTTCGACCGGCAGTTCCCCGATGGAGATCCGGAGTGAATTGGGCAGAATGAACCGGTGCGGCAGCCGGATCGTGTCTTCATAGGCTGTCACATGCATGCTGTGAAAAGCCGGATCGAACATTCCGTTCTGAGCATGAAGCATCACCGTAAATAACAGCAGAATACCTGTCCGGATGTCACCAGGCCGCTTCAAAAACCACCTTCGGCAAGTCTTTCCCATTTGAACACATCGATCACGTGTCTCTGTCTGTCGAGCACATAGAGAAACCGCTCCCAGACCGCCACGTCAACGGCTTCCCTGAAAGCAAATCCGCCCTCCGCACTGCCCGTTAGCCGGGTCAGCAGGCGTCCTTCTGCGGAAAGTGCCAGCACGCCGAGTTCGGCATCGGCAGAAATCAGGATACCACCCGGTATTTCGGCCATGCCGCGCGGCGATTGAAACAGGCTGCGTCCTATACGGAAAAGAAAATTGCCATGCACATCGAATACAACCAGCTCGTGTGATCCGGCATCCGAAATCCATACCCGGTGTCCGAGGCCGATGAACAGACTCCGGGGATCCTCAAGGCGGCCGGCACCGGAATCGAAATCCCCGAAACTGCGCTGCGGGCTGCCCAGCACATCCATTTTCAGAATGCGGAAATTCTCACCGTCCAGACAGAACAGCTCCCCCTGGTCGGACAGCGCAACATCCAGTGGAAAACCGAACATCAGATGTTCGGGCCAGTGTTCGGCTGCTCTGAAAGAGGCCAGATAATGAAGATCCTTGTCATAACGCTGAATGCGGTCATTATTGTAATCCGCCACGAATACATCCAGACCGTTACCCGCGTCCACGGCGACCGGTCCGTCGAATTGCTCGGCTCCCCATCCGAATCCGCCGATTTCTGTCACAAACCGTCCCCTGGAGTCGAATTTTTCGATACGCTGATTCCCCGTATCCGCAATGTATAAATTACCCGCGGGCCCGGCATCGAATCCGCCGGGAAATTTAAATTGCCCGGGACCGCTGCCCTGTTCTCCCCATGTGGCGATATAAGTAAAACGAAGCACCGGCTGGGCATCAAGCAACAGCGCACCGCCGAACAGAAGAATATGCAGCAATTTCATGGTTTTTGAATATCCGTTACGAATCGGTGTTGTCCTTTAAAAAGTCGCCGTAAAGCTTTGTCTGACAATCGGGACACAGGCCGTGCGTAAATGAAACACTGGAGTTCCTTTCCAGGTAGTCCTCCACTTTCTCCCAGAATCCTTCATCATTTCTGATGTTTTTGCACCCTGCGCATATGGGTAAAATCCCCCGAAGTGTCTGAATTTCTTCCAAAGCCTTTTCCAGTTCAGCAGTGCGTGCCCCGAGTTCAAGATTCAGCATTTTCATTTTCATAAAATCGCGGTGACGCGCCATGGCAATGGTTACGGCCCGGTGGATCTCAGCCGTTGTCGGCGGCTTCATCAGATAGGAGCTGACACCGGCCTCCGAAGCCTGGCGCACCAGTTCTTCCGATTCGTAGGCGGTCAGAAGCACCACCGGTATTTCTGAAAATTCCTGTATCCGTTTTGCGGCTTCGATACCGTCTATGCCGGGCATTTTAATATCCATGAAAACCAGATTCGGCAGCAACGCTTTTGTTTTCTCAATGGCCTCTTCCCCGTTCTCCGCGATGCCGGAGACAATATAGCCCAGGGTTTCGAGAAAAGCCACGATGCTCTCACGGACCAGGGGCTCATCCTCGACCACCAGAATTCGCAATTTGTCCGGATTCGACATAAATGTCCTCCATGTGTACACAAACGCGGGCGATTTGAAAGTGATGTCCTGGTGCAGTTGATATAAACTTAAGGGAAGGAATCGAATTTGTCAACGGGAAAAAGCATTCGGGTCGGTTGAGTCGCAGGGTCATTGGTCATCGGGTCTCTGGGTCGGAGTGTGAACCGGAGAGGTGAGAAACGGAGAGACGGAGGAAAAGATTAAAGAGACAAGATTAAAGAACAAAGACCAAAGACCAAAGATAATCGGGTCATCGTGTCGGAGCGTGAAACGGAGAGAAGAGAAACGGGGAGACGGAGACAAGGAGAAGAAGTTTGTTTTTTCCTCCGTTTCACCAATTCTCCGTTTCTCACATCAAAGCTCAAACGTTGCTATATTTTGGGGATGGGCAGCCGGGACCCATATACTCATCTACCCTTCCACCCGTCGTTTCGGTTTTTCCATAAAAACCAGGCTCAGCTTTTCCGAGATTTTACGTTCATCAAAAATCCGGTATCCGCATTTTTCGTAGAAAGCGATATTCCTTTTGCTCAGAGCGCCCGTAAACAGCTCGTATCTGCTGACCGTTCTGAACCGTTGCTCAATCTGCTTCATCAGGCATTTCCCGATGCCCCGGTTCTGCAGATCCGGACAGACAATGACCTTGCCGATATAACAGGTGCCTTCCTCCTCATAGGCTTTCACCGAACCGATGATCCGTCCGTTATACAAGGCCTTCAGAAACACCTGATCTCCAAATTCTGTTTGCTTTTCCCCGAGCGTCTGCACCAGAGGTTCGATTGTATAGTCATCGATAATGGCCGCTTCGGACCAATAGGCCAGCTTCTGCAGCTGCAGGATTTCCTCCGCGTCACCGGGATCCGCAGTCACGATCCGATACCCGGAAAATGGTTTTTGATCGTCAGGCATATGTATTGTTCCTTAAAATGAAACGGCGTGATGGATATGCCAATCACAGACCGCGGACCGCGAACGGCGGACCGCAGACCGTGAATGCCTCGGAGAGACAGAGATCCGGTGAAACGGAGAAAAAGAAGTTCTGTCTGCAAATCCGTTCCGTTTTTTTATTCCCCGTTTCTCCACCGCTCCGACCCTCCGTTTCACGTTCCGACACAACTGGCCTAATAATCTCTGCGCCTCTGCGGTTTTCTATATCTTTTTCTCCGTTTCTCCACCGCTCCGGCCCTCCGTTTCACGTTCCGACACAACGATGTTCTTTTGTCTTTGTTCTTTGTTCTTCGTTCTTTAATCTTAAATCTTCACCTTGGCCCGCTTCAGAAAATTCTTCAATATATTCATTCCCGGTTCGGTGAGCACGGATTCGGGATGGAACTGAACGCCCTCGACCGGATGGATTTTGTGCCGGAGCGCCATGATTTCACCGGTCTTCGTTTCCGCGGAGATCTCGAGACAATCCGGCAGCGACCTGCGCTCGACAATGAGCGAATGATACCGGGTCGCGGTAAACGGATTTCCAATGCCTTCAAATATGGTTTTGCCGTCATGATGAATTTCGCTGACCTTGCCGTGCACGACCTGACCGGCCCGGATGACTTTACCACCGAACACCTCGCCGATGCACTGATGGCCCAGACAGACACCCAGAATGGGTATGCTGTCCGCATAAGCCGAGATCAGATCCTTCGAAATGCCCGCCTCGTTCGGCGTACAGGGTCCCGGTGAAATGAGAATGACCGAAGGATGCATTTCCCCGACCGCCTCGACCGTGATCGCATCGTTTCTGAAAACCTTCAGTTCCTGACCCAGGACACCCAGATACTGCACCAGGTTATAAACAAACGAATCATAATTATCCAGAACGAAAATCATGTCAGCCTCCCATCATCTCGACAGCCTGAATCAGCGCCCGTGCCTTGTTCAGGGTTTCCTTGTACTCCATCTCCGGCACGGAGTCGGCCACAATGCCTGCACCCGCCTGAAGAATGCCCTTATCGTTCTTCAGAATCAGGTTCCGGATCGCAATACACATATCCATGTCCCCGTTGAATCCGAAATAACCGATCGATCCGGCATAGACGCCGCGGCGCACATTTTCCAGCTCGTCGATGATCTCCATTGAGCGGACTTTAGGAGATCCGGATACGGTTCCCGCCGGGAACGATGCGGCCACGAGATCGAAGGCATCCCTGCCTTCCGCGAGCTTTCCGTACACATCCGAAACGAGATGCATGACCTTGGAATAGTATTCTATATAAAAAGTATTGGGCCAGCGGATGGAGCCGTACTCGCAGACACGCCCGATATCGTTCCTGGCCAGATCGAGCAGCATCACGTGTTCCGCCCGTTCCTTTTCATCATGCAGCAGTTCCCCGGCAAACGCACTGTCCTCGGCCTCGTCATTTCCCCGCCTGCGCGTGCCGGCAAGGGGTTTGATATTCACCTCCTCGCCGCTCAGCTTGACCATGATTTCCGGTGAGGATCCGAGCACGTAGAAATCCTTCAAATGCATATAATACATATAGGGTGACGGATTTGTAAAACGCACCGCGCGATAGGCATTGAGTGGATCCGTATGCAGCGGGAATGTGAACCGCTGTGACAGAACCACCTGAAAAATATCCCCGGCCAGTATGTATTCCTTGGCCCGCTCCACAATGCGGCAGAATCCGTCCTTCGTGAAATTGCTGGTAAATTTCACCTCCTGAGGCGGTTTCTTATCATAACGCACTTCGGGTTTTTCGAGACTCGTGGCCACTTCCTGCACGAGTTCGGTCAGCCTCTTTTCAGACGGTTCCTGTCCGTAAATAATGATATCCGCCATCCATTCCTGATGATCGAATATGATCAGCTCGGACGGAAACATGAAAATCATATCCGGCACGTTCATCTCATCGGGATTGCCGTCGGGAATATTTTCCACATACCGGATGCTGTCGTAGGCCATATAACCTACGGCGCCGCCGGCCAGCGGGAGCACGTCCGGATGCGGATGATCCTTGGGAACCAGCTGCCGCAGCACCTGGAACGGATCCCCTTCCATTTCAAAAACAGCAGCCGCATAGTTGATGGTGATATGGCTGCCCCGGCTTTCGAACCGCATGTAGGGTCTGGAACCGATCACGGAATAACGTCCCCGCTTTTCCAGGCTTTCCAGAGATTCGTAAATGAAACCGTAGGGTTCGGACCGGTACAGCTTCTCATAAATGGTCAGCGGACATCCGTCGTACCGGATCCGCCTGTGTATGTAATCCAGTTTAATCTTTGGAACAGGATTCATTGTCGTCCTCGAATTGATCATGAAGTTGCATTTTCTGCTCCGCCTGTTCAGCATTCCGCTTTCAATGCCCGAATCAGGCTTCCCAGATCCTCGCCTTCGGATACGGCCTTGACGATTCGGCTGCCCACGATTACGGCATCCGCCATGGTTTTCAACTGACGCACATGTGCAGGAGTGGAAATGCCGAATCCGACAGCCGCAGGTTTGTCCGTAAGGGATTTCACTTTTCCCAAAAATTCTGAAAGATGGGGCGGCAGATCGGACCGTTCTCCCGTGATGCCCGTCAGACTCACGCAATATACGAATCCCTCGGTCGCATCCACGAGGCGTCTGAGCCGGTCCTCGGATGTGGTGGGTGTGACCAGGAAAATCAGGTCGATGCCATGCTTTATGGCTTCGGTTTTCCATCCGGATTCGGTCCCCCTGCCTTTTTCCGCCTCTTCCAGGGGCAGATCCGGAACGATCAGACCCGAAAATCCCGCGGCTTTCATGTCCTGGAGAAGCCGCTCCCTTCCATAGGCCAGCAGCGGATTCAGATAACTCATGGCCACCAGCGGAGTATCGGTTTGAATACGGGAAACGGCTTCGAGAATCTGCGGCAGGGATACACCCTTTTCAAGTGCCGCCTGCGAAGAGGCCTGTATCGTGGGCCCGTCGGCAATAGGATCGGAAAACGGTATGCCGATTTCGATAATATCCGCTCCATTCGCAGAAAGGGTACGTATTAGCTCCATCGACGCCTCGAGCGAAGGGAACCCCCCGGTCAGATAGGCGATCAGGGCCATCTCATTGCCGGATTTCAACCGGTCGAATGTCTCGCGTATGCTCATACCAGTCCCTCCACGATTTCAAGATCCTTATCACCACGGCCCGAAAGATTCACGAGTACGATCTGATCTGCGGGCATATCGGCCGCTGCCTTGACCGCATGCGCCACTGCATGAGCGCTCTCCAGCGCGGGAATGATGCCCTCGGTTTCACAGAGAAGCCGGAATGCACCCAGAGCCTCTTCGTCCGTGGCTGACACATAGCTGACCCGTCCGTTATCCTTCAGGTAACTGTGCTCCGGCCCCACACCCGGATAGTCCAGACCCGCAGACACGGAATGGGCCTCGAGCACCTGGCCGTTCTCATCCTGCAGCATATAACTCATGGCGCCGTGCAGCGATCCCACGGATCCCATACAGAGCGTGGCGCTGTGTTTTCCCGTATGGACACCGTGTCCGGCGGCTTCCACACCGACGATTTTCACGTCTGCATCCTGCAGGAACGGATAAAACAGACCCATGGCGTTGCTGCCGCCGCCCACGCAGGCCACGAGCAGGTCCGGCAGCCTGTTTTCCAGTTCATGCATCTGCTGTCTGGCCTCGCGGCCGATAATGGTTTGAAAATCCCTGACCATCATGGGATAGGGATGCGGGCCGACCACGGAACCGATGCAGTAAAACGTATTTTCAATATTGGTCACCCAGTCGCGCATCGCCTCATTGATCGCATCCTTCAGTGTTTTCGATCCGGATTCCACGGGCACGACGCGTGTGCCCAGAAGTTCCATACGGAAAACGTTCATGCGCTGCCGTTTCACATCCACCGCGCCCATATACACCTGACATTCGAGTCCCATGAGCGCGCAGGCCGTGGCCGTGGCTACGCCATGCTGCCCTGCTCCGGTCTCGGCAATGATACGCGGTTTTCCCATGCGTCTGGCCAGAAGGATCTGACCGATCGTATTGTTGATTTTATGCGCTCCGGTATGCGCGAGATCTTCCCGTTTCAGATAGATTTTTGCGCCGCCGATCTTTTTTGTCAGCCTCTCCGCAAAATACAACGGCGTTTCCCGGCCGACGTACTGATTCATAATATGGATGAATTCATTTTCGAATATTTCATCGGACCTGGCTCTTTCATATTCCGCTTCCAGTTCATATAGGGCCGCCATCACGGTTTCCGGCACATACCGGCCGCCGAAACGGTCCCAATGCCCCGATGCATCGGGCAAATGTGTCATTTGGCCTCCTGAATAAAATGTCTGATTTTGTCCGGATCCTTTTTGCCGGGCCGGACCTCAACACCTGAACTGACATCGACCGCATAGGGCTGAAGTAACTGAATGGCCTCCCAGACATTGTCCGGTGTCAGGCCCCCGGCCAGTATAAACGGGCGGCCGATTCCCTGGAGCTGATTCCACGGGAATGTACGGCCGTCGCCGGCACCCGGATCGAGAAGAAAGTGCACATTCTGATACCGGTCCATTTCCGCATGAATGGAAGCAACCGTGGACTCGTCCCGGACATGAATCCGTTTGATTACGGGCCGGCCGACCGCGCTGCAGAAATCCGGGGGTTCCTCCCCGTGAAGCTGCACCACATCCACACCGGCCTCTTCCGCCGTGCAGCGGACCTCGTCCAGAGAGCTGTTCATAAACACGCCCACGGTCTTGACGAAAATTGGAATACGCTCGATGATGAATGCGGCCCCGGCAGGGGTGATCCGGCGTTTGGATTCGGCAAAAATGAATCCCAGTGCATCCGCATGGCAGTCCACGGCCGTCATGGCGTCTTCCAGATTGGTGATGCTGCAGATTTTTACCCGGGTCTTTCCCCGGACCTTTCGAAAATTCAGATTCACGCTTTATCCTTTCAATTCATGCATCATGCCTGCAGGATTTTTTTCACGCATCAGTGTCTCACCGACCAGCACCGCATCGAAACCGGCAAGGCGAAGCTGCTGCGTATCCGATCCCTTACGGATCCCGCTCTCGCTTACAGCGGTCACATGGGCGGGAATCCGGGTTTTCAGAGCGAGTGATGTCCCGATATCCACGGCAAACGTACCAAGATTCCGGTTGTTGACACCGATTATTTCAGGATCTGCATCGAGAGCGATGCCCAGTTCGTCCATGGAATGCACCTCGACCAGGGAATAAAGATCCAGTGCCCTCGCAATCTGTATAAAATCCTGCAGATCCGCACCGGACAGGGCCCGTACAATCAATAGAACGGCATCTGCGCCCGATACCCTGGCCTCCAGAATCTGATAGGGATCGATAATAAAATCCTTGCACAGCAGGGGGAGCCCGGTCGCTTCACGGATTCGTTTCAGGTAATCGAGATGCCCACCGAAGTATTTTTCATCCGTAAGAACGGAAACCGCATCCGCACCGGCCTGTTCATAGGCCATGGCGATACGGACCGGATCGAAATCGGGCTGAATCACGCCGGCCGAGGGTGATTTGTGCTTAACCTCGGCAATGACGGACAATCCGGATTTCTGAAGCGCGTGTCTGAAATTCCGAATTTCCGGAAAGGGCATTTGCTCCAGTTCCGCAAGCGGAACCGCCGTCTTCCGCCCCAGGACTTCCCGTTTTTTGTACTCCAGAATTTCGGTCAATATATCCTTCATGGGATCCCTTTTCTAAATAATACTCTAGGTCGCCGGTCGTGAATGCATCGGGTCATTATGTCGCCGGGTCGGACCGTGAACCGGAGGGTCGGAGAAAGTGAGAAACGGAGAATAAAACAGAGTATCGGGCAGAGATTCTCGGATTGTTCATTTTTCCCCGTTGCTCCGGTTCTCCGTTTCACCCTCCGACACAACGACCCTACAGACTCAACGACCTGTTTGACCCAATGACCCGTTTACTCGTCGTTCGTCATTTCCTTCAGTTTCTCCAACCTCTCCATGGCCGCTCCCGAGAGTATCGACTGTTCTGCGAGCGCCATGCCTGCTTCGATTGATTCGGCCATGCCGGCCGTATAAATTACGGCGCCGGCATTCAGGACCACCGTATCCATTTTCGCGCCTTTTTCTCCCTTTAAAATACGGATGGCCGTATCCGCGTTGGCTTCCGGATCGCCGCCCTTCAGGTCCCCGTACTGAACCGCTTTCAATCCCAGGGATTCCGGATCCAGATCATAGGTATGGACGGCGCCGTCTTTCAATTCGCTGACTTTCGTTTTTCCTGTGAGTGTAATTTCGTCGAGCCCGTCCTCCCCGTGTACCACAAGCACATGTTCCGAACCCAGATTTTTCAGCACATTCGCGATGGGTTCGGTCAGATCCTTACTGTACACGCCCATCACCTGCCTTTTTGCATCGGCCGGATTGGTCAGTGGACCCAGCATGTTGAAAATGGTTCTCACACCCAGTTCACGTCGCGGACCGATCGCATATTTCATGGCACTGTGCAGAAGCGGAGCGAACAGAAAACCGATGCCCGCCTGATCGATGCACGCGGCCGCTTTCTCTGGTGTGATTTCCAGCTTGACACCCAGTGCCTTCAGAACATCCGCACTGCCGCATCGGCTCGAAACGGAGCGGTTGCCATGCTTGGCCACGGAACAACCGGCGCCTGCGGCCACGATGGCGCTGACGGTCGAAATATTGAATGAGCCGCTGCCGTCTCCGCCGGTGCCGCAGGTATCCACGACATGCTTCGACGCACATGGAATGGCCGTGGCTTTTTCACGCATGGTTTGTGCAAAACCGGTGATTTCATCGATAGATTCCCCTTTCAGCCGGAGTGTCATCAGGAGCCCTGCGATTTGTGCATCTGTGGCCCGTCCTTCCATGATTTCGGTAGCCGTGAAATGGGCTTCCTCAAGGGTCAGTGAACCGCCTTCAATGGTTTTCTGTATAGCGTCCTGAATCTTCATCATAAAAATTCCTCCTTCATATAAAAAAAAAGTCGTGAGTTTGTTCTCACGACTTTAAATAAAAAAGGTGAGAACACGCATCTGGGCTCCCACCTTTTCTATCTCAATTCCTCTCCGCTCCGTTAGGCAGGCCCTTTGCTTGTCCACCACCACCAAGCATTGTTCAACATGTTTGTCCCGCTAAAAATCATCGTTTTTCTTCTTCCGCGTTTCTACAAGTAGAAACAATATACATTATTCCGACCGGGAAGTCAAGCAGTATTTTAAAAGCGGACTCCGTTTCAAGGCTGCCCCCGGATGCGATATCAGTTTGTGAATGAACGGTTACAAAGCATCCGGCAGATCCCGTTGAACTGTAACTGTGTCATCCCTTGCCATCCCAGCAATAGGTGCACAACTTATCCTTCGGCAGTCCGATGGCCTGAACCATGTCCGGAAGGCGCTGATACTGCAAAGTAGTCAGATTGAGTTCGTCACATATGCGTTCCACCATGTTCCCGTATTGATCGGAATCCGGATCCGAATAAACCGGAGGTACGGTTTCGGCATCGTTTTCCATGGCTGCTATTGCCCGGCGTCCGGCCAGGTCCAGTTCGGATCTCGATTGTGAAAAATTCAGAAACCGGCATCCGTGTATCAGCGGCGGGCACGCGGGCCGCATATGGATTTCCCTGGCGCCCAGATCGAACAGACGCCTGATTGTATCCTTGAGCTGTGTCCCGCGCACAATTGAATCTTCGCAGAACAGCAGCCGTTTGCCATGAATCAGGTCCCGTATCGGAATCAGTTTCATTCTGGCCACCAGATCCCTGATGTTCTGGTTTTGCGGCATAAAACTCCGGGGCCATGTGGGCGTGTATTTCACGAACGGCCGGCCGTAAGGCAGTTTGGTTTCATGCGCATACCCCAAAGCATGGGCACTTCCGGAATCCGGAATGCCCGCGACCATATCCACTTTTACATTGTCTCTTCGCGCCAGTGCAATCCCGCACCGATACCGCGTGCTCTCCACGTTAATCCCTTCGTATGAAGATGCCGGGTATCCATAATAGATCCAGTGGAAGGAACAGATACGAAGCTGGTCGATGGCAGGGAGCACTGTTTGAATACCTTCGGCCGTCAGCAGCACAACCTCAGCGGGACCCAGTTCATGATGCAGTTCATAGTCCAGATTGTAAAACGCGCATGTTTCGAAAGTTGCACAAAATGCATTTTTCTTGCGTCCGATAATGATCGGCGTACGTCCGAAAAAATCGCGGGCTGCATAAATTCCCTTTTCGGTCAACAGAAGAATGGAACAGGATCCGTCGATGGTCTCCTGAGCATACCGCAGCCCCTCCTCAAATGTGTCTCCGTGATTGATCAGTGTGGCCACGAGTTCTGTCGGACTGATCGACCCTCCGCTCATTTCGGAAAAATGCGCCCGCCGGTTCCGGAAAGCCTGGTCGATCAGTGACTTCATATTGTTGATTTTCGCTACGGTTACAATACCGTACTGTCCGAGATGCGAATTGATCAACAGCGGCTGTGAATCCGTATCACTGATCACGCCGATTCCCGACCGGCCATGGAACTCAAGGATATCATCCTCAAATTTCGACCGGAACTGGGCATTTTCGATATTATGGATGCCGCGGCTCATACTTTCCCCGGACATGACCACCAATCCGCCCCTTTTCGTACCCAGATGGGAATGATAATCCGTTCCGTAAAACAGATCCTGCACACAATCATCTTTGGATGCAACTGCAAAAAATCCGCCCAAAACTTCACCTCGCTTTCATTGGATCATAACAATCATGGCACCCCGGGTTGCCGGAATTTTTTATGATTGAATATGGATATTCCATTATAAAAGGTATGAACAACAAATGCAAGGCAATTTGATTTCAATCGGTGAAAAATCGTTCCGCCAGACTCAATACGATTAATAAAAAAAGGGATCCGGCCGGATCCCCTTTTCAATCTGCTCTGTTATAAACACATGAACTTATACTTCCATTACTTCCTTTTCCTTGGCCTTGATCATATCGTCGATTTTCTGAACGTAACTGTCCGTCAGTTCCTGAATATCGATACCGGCGTTCGATTCCTCGTCTTCTGAAATTTCCTTGTCCTTCTGGGCTTTCTTGAGGGCGTTCAGAGCATCTCTGCGAACGTTACGAATCGCGATTCTGCCGTCTTCACCGAGTTTGTGTACCAGTTTGACCATTTCTTTACGCCGTTCCTCGGTCAGTGCGGGGATGGGCAGGCGTATAATATGTCCGTCATTGTTTGGCGTGATGCCGATATCCGCCTTCAAAATCGCTTTTTCTATCGGTGCGAGCATGCTTCTGTCCCATGGATGCACGGTCAGCATGCGGGGTTCAGGAACCGCGATATTGGCCACCTGTTTCAAGGGCATCATACTGCCGTAATAATCCACCTTGACTGAATCGAGCAATGAGGGCGTGGCCCTGCCGGTACGCACCGTTCCCAGTTCCTGATGCGTACTGGATACGGATTTTTCCATGCGATCTTTGGCGTCATCAACGATAAGTTCGATCATGTTAATCTCCCTGTACGATTGAACCTACGGGTTCCCCGAGCACCACCCGCTTCAGATTGTCCGGTTCAAGCAGTTTGAAAACGACAATCGGGATCTCGTTTTCACGGCAAAGCGTCACCGCTGTCGCATCCATGACACCCAGTCTTTTTTCAATCACCTCTGCATAACTGATTTCCATGATTTTTTTTGCATTCTGGTCCTGAACCGGATCGGCCGAATAAATGCCGTCGACCTTCGTGCCTTTCAAAATGGCGTCCGAATCGATTTCAATGGCCCTGAGCGCCGCAGCCGTATCCGTTGTAAAATACGGATTCCCCGTCCCCGCCGCAAAAATAACCACACGACCCTTTGTCAGATGATTGATCGCACGCCTGCGTATATACGGTTCGGCCATGGCTTCAAGCCGGATGGCGGATTGTACAATGGTCGGAACACCGTCTTTTTCTAGAAAATCCTGCAAAGCGAGGGCGTTGATCACGGTTGCAAGCATGCCCATATGATCCGCCGCAACCCGGTCCATTCCCCGGGCGCTGGCGGAAAGACCGCGGAATATATTCCCGCCGCCGATCACGATCCCGATTTCCACACCGAGATCCCGGACGGTTTTAATCTCATCCGCGATTTTGCGCACAATCGAAGGATCGATTTCAAGCTCCCGGCTGGCCCTCAGTGCTTCTCCGCTGAGTTTCAACAGAATCCGCTTGTACTTTGGCACTGGTTTTTGATTTTTTTTCGCCACGACGAGTCCCTGAAAATGTTGCAGAACAGGATAATGAGAAATTAAAAAAACCGAAGATACCGCTTGAAATCAAGTCTCCCGGTGAAACCGGGTCGGGTTAAACCAAAGAGACATACAGCCTGTCAGGCACCCTCTCCGATCTGGAAACGGACAAAACGGCCCACAGACATGTTTTCACCCAGTTTGCCCGAAACTTCCATGAGATGTTCCTTGATGGTTTTATCAGGATTCTTCACAAAGCTCTGCTCCATGAGTGCGGCTTCCTGATAGTATTTTTCGAGCCGGCCATGAATGATTTTCTCGGCCACATGGTCGGGTTTTCCCTCTTCCTTTGCCTGCATCCGGAAAATTTCCATTTCTTTCTCGACAACGGACTGGGGAACATCTTCTCTATTGACGGCCGCCGGATTGCTCGCCGCTATCTGCATGGCAATATCCTTGGCAAGATTCAGAAAATCATCCGTTTTAGCCACAAAATCCGTTTCACAGTTCAATTCAACCAGAACGCCCAGACGGTTGCCGGGGTGAATATAAGACATGATGACGCCTTCATTCACGTCACGGCCTGACCGCTTTGCAGCGGATGCGATACCTTTTTTCCGTAAGAATTCAACGGCTTTTTCCACATCGCCATTCGTTTCATTCAGGGCATTTTTGCAGTCCATCATTCCGGCTCCGGTCATATCCCGGAGTTTCTTTACTTCCGATGCAGATATAGACATCAACTTCTCCTTCGATTTATGATCAACGCGCGATTCACCGCGGCCGGTCAGTCGTTCACGATGAATCGCGTTGGATCAGATTATTCGGATTTTGCTACCGGTTCTTCTTCCTGTACCGGCGGTTTTTCTTCCGCTTCGGCTTCTTCCCCGATTTCCTTCATGGCCTCCATGATACGATCGCTCTTCGATCTGGCTTCGATAACCGCATCCGAAATGGTATGCACAATCAGACTGATGGATTTAAAGGCATCGTCATTGGCCGGAATCGGATAATTAATGGGATCGGGATTACAATTGGTATCCACCACGCCAAATACGGGAATATTCAGTTTGTTCGCTTCTGCGACGGCAATGGCTTCCTTTTTTGTATCCACGACAAAAAGTCCGCCGGGCAGCCGGGGCATGTCCTTGATACCGCCCAGACTTTTTTCCAGTTTTTCCTTGGTTCTTTCGATACGAAGAATCTCTTTTTTCAAAAGATTGTCGTATGTGCCGTCGCTGGCCATCTTCTCAAGGCTTTTCAGATGCTTGATGCTTTTCTTGATGGTGCTGAAATTGGTCAGGGTTCCGCCCATCCACCTTTCCGTGACATAGGGCATACCGCAACGTTCAGCCTCCACTTTGATAATATCCTTGGCCTGCTTTTTTGTGCCAAGAAACAATATGGGCTCACCGCTTTGAACAATATTGCCGATCATCTGAACGGCTTCCATCAGATACTTCAGTGTCTTGTTCAGATCGATGATATAGATGCCGCTGCGCTCCATGAAAATGTAGGGTTTCATTTTGGGATTCCAGCGGCGGGTCAGGTGGCCGAAATGAGATCCGGCCATGAGCAGTTGCTGCAGTGTGATTTCAGGCATTTTTTACTCCTTATGAATTGGGTTCTCCCACCATTCCCGTCGGCTTTTCAAAAAATCCGCCTTACGGCACGCCGTAAAGCGGACACCCATTTGAAAATCAGAGAATGTGTGTGATTCGCAAATATAAAAACAGATCCGTTAACGTTTCGAAAACTGAAACCGTTTTCTGGCGCCCGGCTGACCGTATTTTTTCCGTTCCTTTTCTCTGGGATCACGGGTTAAAAATCCGGCGCCCCTCAACGATTTACGCATATCCTCGTTCACCTGCACCAGTGCACGGGCGATACCCAGCAGCATGGCACCGGCCTGTCCTGTCAGTCCGCCGCCTTTCACGGTGGCATTGACATCGTACTGACCGACGGTTTCCGTCACGCCAAAAGGCTGCCGGATGATCATGTCCAGTGTCGGCCTTCTGAAATAATCCATGACTTCCTGTTTATTTACTACAATTTTACCGGATCCGGGCGCCAGCCAGACTCTGGCCACGGACTCCTTGCGCCTGCCGGTTGCATAATATGTCGTACCCTTCATGATCCCCTCAATTTAATGAAAATACTTCGGGTTTCTGAGCCTGATGCGGATGATCGGGGCCCGTATATACTTTCAGTTTCTTGAAAATCCTGCGTCCCAGGCGGTTTTTGGGCAGCATACCCTTTACCGCGCTTTTCAAAACTCTTTCCGGATACAGCTGCATGACCCGGCTGTAATCCCTCACATGCAATCCGCCCGGATAACCGGAATATTGAGTATAACGCTTCTGCTGAATTTTGCGTCCGGTCACTTTGACTTTATCAGCATTTACGATGATCACATGATCACCCAGGTCCAGGTGCGGTGTGAACTGCGGTTTATGCTTGCCTCGAAGCAATACGGCAACCTTGGAGGCGACACGACCCAGTACCTGATCGTTTGCATCCACAACGTACCATTTTTGATTTGCCTGTTCAATTTTTGGCACAACGGTCTTCACAGTTGTTATCTCCTCCTGCATTTTTTGTTGCAAAGCTTCTAAATATACGCAATAAAGGTTTTATTGTCAAGAATTTTGGTGGAAGAAATCATTCTAATTGGACATTATGCTGGCGGACGGATGTTTCAGGTCTCTTGGGTCAACGGGTCTTTGGGTCATTGGGTCATCAGGTCGTTGAAGCGGAAAATGAAACGGAGAATCGGAGTAACAGAGAAACGGAGAAAAGGCGATAATATTATATCGGCCGGTCACGGTCTTGTTTGAATCCTGTTTTCCTCTCCGGTTCTCCCCCGCTCCGGTTCGCCGTTTCACGGTCCAATCCGACGACATCCCCGAATCATGTCTATATCTTTGTTCTTTGTTCTTTGTTCTTTAATCTTTATTCTTGTCTTCCCCAGTACCCGATCAGCCGGTAAAGGAGTTTGGCCGCTGAAAAAACACCGTAGGCGGGGCCTGATTCCGGACTCAGTTCCACCATGTCCATCCCCGCCACCTGATGACGCCCGAATACAGCTTTCAAAAACCGCAGGCATTCATCCCAAAAAAGCCCGCCGGGTTCGGGTGTTCCCACATTGGGAATGACGGAAGGATCGAATACGTCAAGGTCCAGACTGATATAAAGCGGGTCATGCAGATGCTTCATCACCTCCTGTATCCAGTCGTCTTGTCTCCGCAGTTTATGTACCGTCCAGACATCGAGCAGCCCGTTATGGATGGTGTCCGACTCTTCTTTGGAGAGGCTCCGTATACCCACGCTGGTAAAGGAGCAGAGATTCCGGATTTGCGACATGACGCAGGCATGGTTCAAATCGGAGTTTTCATACTCCTCACGCAGGTCCGCATGTGCATCCAGATGAAGTACATGCAGATCCGGATATTTTTCGGTCATTGCGCGAACGGCGCCGATACTGAGGCTGTGTTCGCCGCCGATGAGCACCGGTTTCTTTTTATGTTTCAGAATTTTTTTCGTCTGAGTGGTGATTTTATCGACGGCCCTTTGATGCGAATCCTTTTCAAAGGTCATGGGTAAAAGCGTCACGATGCCTTTCCTGTAGGTTTCACAGAGGCATTCATCGTCGTACATCTCGACCTGGCGGGAGGCCTCGAGGATGGCCGCAGGGCCCCCGCCAGTGCCGTGCAGATAACTGGTCGTTTTTTCAAGAGGAACCGGAAGAATGGCAAAGCTGGCTTCATTCCAGGTATGGCAGTTTTCGATTCCTAAAAAATTCCGGCCGGCATCAAGATAATCCATATCACCTCTCCTCTGAAACGATCGGCTTCATCCGTTCAGACGGGTTAAATTCAAAGCGCAGGCGTAAAGAAAACCGGGGGAGACGGGCGGCCGCCTCACCCCAATGCAATCCAGCCGGAGATCAGGAAACAAAAACGGCTGCAGCGACAACGGTCGTCCAAAGACCGTCTTTTTGACCGATCGCGGTCTGGGTGATATTGCGTGTATTGACAATTTCACCGCTGATTTTCCAGATCTCCTTCTTCTCATCATAACTTTTATCCGGATCGAAATGCACACCCAGAATGGTGGCCAGCATTTCGGCGGCCAGGTCCTCGGCATAATCACCGGCCTTTTGTTCGCGTTCGCCAAAGCTGTGATGTTCGGACAGGTATCCGTAATGATTACGATCCTTGGGGATAGCGAGACCCACTGAAGCGGCAATCAGCCGGTTGGGTTCGTTGGTGGCATTGTCACTCATCACGCAAAACGTAATGGCGCCCGGTGTCAGTTTTGTGAGCCCCTTTTCCCTGGAAAGAAGTTTGCAGTTCCCCGGGAATATACTCGACACACGAACCAGATTCAACTGGGCGATACCTGCATCCCGCAAGGCCTGTTCAAAGCTTGTCAGTTTTTCTTTATGTCTTCCGACCCCTTTGGTCAGAAACGCTTCTTTGGGTACATAAAGCAACTTTTATACCCTCCTCGTTTTGATTGAATTGGAACCGTTAAACCGGGAAAATCATCCTGCCCCGGTTCATCACACCAAAAGCCCTGCCCTTCAGGTTCCATCCCTGAAAAGGCGTGTTCCGCGATTTGGATTCAAAAGCGGCACTGTCAACCACCCATGCTGCTTCGGGATCGATCACGGTCAGATTTGCAACCGCTCCTTTCTCTATTTTATTCGTTGCCAGATTTAATATTTCACGCGGCCTGACCGACATCAGCCGGACCAGGTTTTCAAGATTCAAGATCCCCTTATCGATAAAATGGGTCCACATGATGCCGAGAGCGGTTTCCAGACCGACGATGCCGAATGCAGCCTCTTTGAACTCGCATTCCTTGTCTTCGTATGCATGAGGAGCATGATCCGTGGCAATCGCATCGATGGTGCCGTCTTTTAAACCGCCGAT
Source organism: bacterium (assembly GCA_016930535.1). Taxonomy (GTDB): domain Bacteria; phylum Zhuqueibacterota; class QNDG01; order QNDG01; family JAFGCO01; genus JAFGGN01. The sequence continues at coordinate 23,142 of JAFGGN010000062.1, read as the reverse complement.
CAGGGCCTGCTGATCGGTTTCGCTCCGCAGGGGGGGATTCATCTTCGTAAATGTATCGAACTGCCGGATAATTTCATCGGTCAGCACCAGATAATGCGGACAGGTTTCTGCCGTAACCCTGACGCCCCTGGCTTTGGCTTCACGGATCAGCCGGACCGCTCCTGCGGATGATACATGGGCGATATGCACCGTGCCTCCGGTGTATTCAGCCACCAGAATGTCGCGCATGACCGCAATATCCTCGGCGATGCCCGGGATGCCGGGCATTCCCAGCGCTGTCGACACACGGCCTTCATGCATGACGCCATCCTGAGCCAGGGAAGGATCTTCACAATGATCGATGATGGGCTTGCCGAACATGCCCGCATATTCGATGGCCCGGCGCAACAGCCCCGCTGTGGCTACGGGCCTGCCGTCATCGGAAAATCCGACGGCTCCCGCTTCCACCATATCCCCCATTTCTGTCAGTTTTTCTCCCGCCATGCCGACCGTTACGGCGGGAATGGGATGGACGTCGACCAGATGCCCCGCGGACCTTTCCTTGATGAATTCAACATCGCTGCGGCAGTCGATGGGGGGAGACGTATTAGGCATGCAGCAGATTTCGGTAAAACCGCCTGCCGCTGCCGCATTGCATCCGGTACGAATGGTCTCCTTGTGTTCGTGGCCCGGCTCTCTGAGATGAACATGCATATCCATAAGACCCGGCACGATTATTTTACCCGTACAATCGATGGATTTGCCCTTGAAAGCACCGGCCGGTCCGATATCCATTATTTTACCGTCCCTGATTTGTATATCCGTGACCTTGTCCAGTTTCACCTGCGGATCAAAAATTCTGGCATTTTTCAAAATCACGGATTGATCGGACATTTTAAGCGGCATGATCATCTCCTTCAAGTTTCTGCCGTTCTCCTCCCAGAAGATACAGAACCGCCATGCGCACGGCCACGCCGTTTGTCACCTGGTCGAGGATCACTGAATAATCGCCATCAGCCACATTGCTGTCCAGCTCCACACCCCGGTTAATGGGACCGGGATGCATAATCATGATATCACGGCCCGTCCTGTCAAGCCGTTCCAGCGTGATCCCGAACAGGTTTCTGTATTCACGCAGCGAGGGGAAAAGCGCCTGTTTTTGACGCTCCAGCTGTATACGCAGTATATTCAGCACATCGGCCTCGGCCAGAGCGTCTTCGATGGCCGGATATACGGTGACGCCAAGATCTTCCATTTGCCGCGGTATCATGGTAGCCGGGCCGCACACGCCCACATGGGCTCCCATGGTCACCAATCCGTATATATTGGATCTGGCCACACGGCTGTGTTCGATATCGCCGACAACAATCACCTTCAGCCCCTCCAGACTGGTGAATTGCTCCCGCATTGTCATCATATCGAGCAGGGCCTGGGTGGGATGTTCATGCGCTCCGTCCCCTGCATTGATAATGACGGAGTTCAGGCAGCGGGCCAGGAAATGAGGGGCTCCCGGTGCCGAATGCCGCATCACGACAAAATCGATTTTCATGGCTTCAATGTTCCTGGCCGTATCCTTCAGGGTTTCCCCTTTCAGCACGCTCGATGTGGATGCCGAGAAGTTCACCGTATCCGCAGACACTCTTTTTTCGGCCAGCTCGAATGAAAAACGCGTACGCGTCGACGGCTCAAAAAACAGATTGGCCACTGTTTTACCGCGCAATGTCGGTACTTTGGGGATGGGCCTTTCCAGTACCTTTTTAAAAGATTCTGCCGTATCCAGAATGAGGGTAATGTCTTCCCTGCTGACGCCTTCCAATCCCAGCAAATGGCGGATTTCCAACTGCATACCGGTTCCTCTTTCGTTTTTCTCTTAAGAGGGATGACGGATCATTCCATCAGGAGCACCTGATCCTCGCCATCCTGCTCTTTAATTTTAACCTGCACCTGTTCTGTCACGGAGGTGGGGACGTTCTTTCCGACATAGTCCGCCTTGATCGGGAGCTCCCGGTGGCCCCGGTCCACCAGCACGGCAAGCTGAATCAGAGCAGGGCGCCCCATATCCATCAAAGCATCCATGGCCGCCCGGATCGTACGTCCCGTATAAAGCACATCATCCACCAGAATCACCTTCCGGTCATTGATGTCCGTGACAATTTCCGTTTCCTGAATAACCGGCCGGTCGGTCAGCCGTTGAAAATCATCCCGGTAAAGGGTTATATCCAGAAGTCCCAAAGGAACTGTTTTCCCCTCGATATCCTGAATACGCTGAATGATGCGTTGAGCGAGCATATCACCCCGGTTCCGTATCCCGACGATAACCAGGTCCCCGATTCCGTGATTCCGTTCGAGGATCTCGTGCGTCAATCTGTTCAGCGATCGTGAAATATCCTGTGCATTCATGATTTCACATTTGATGTTCATTATACAACCCCATAAATAACATAATATTAAAACTGCTGCTCCATAAAAAAACCCCCCGGAACCGTCTGCCCGGGAGGTCAGGCCATTGTCGTCAATGGTTGAATCTGCATCCATCCCCCTTTCGGATCTCACCGGATCGGATTAAAGGAGTTAATATTTTTTGTTTTTAACGCATTAAGTTTACACAGATTTTCAATGATTGTCAAGATAATTATGCATCGTGTATTCAGATTTATCATTGATTTTTTAACCATCATTGTGTAAAATGCACGGTCCACTGTCCGGTTCCGGTCGTCCGGCCTTATATTTGCAGGATAAAACCGGCATCCGATCGTGAAAAACAGCATGCCGGCCCGGCCGGAGCTCAAAACAGGAAACGGCCATGAAACTGAGAATCATATTGCTGGCCTTACTCATTGCAACAGGATGGCTTATGTCAAAAACAGATTACGGCCGCATCGACCGGTATGCGCTCGAAGCTCCCCCGCAGGCCGAACAGTCCGTGGAAGCACTGGCCCGTTATCTGACCGCGCCTGCGCAAAACGATACTGAAAAAATCAGGGCCATTTTCAGGTGGATCACGGCCAATATCACATACGATACACAGGCCTATTTCACGGGCTCACCTCACAGATCAGGCGATGTACTGAAAGACAGAACAGCCGTGTGTGACGGATTTTCCACCCTGTTCGAACAGCTCGGCACGGCCGCGGACCTGAAAATCTTCAAAATCAGCGGGTATGCCAAGGGGTACAATTACAGGGTCGGGGATCATTTTTCGGGCCCTGCAAATCACGCGTGGAATGCCGTTCAGATCGACGGGCGCTGGCAGCTGATCGATGCCACATGGGGCGCGGGTCATATGGACGAATCCGGACGGTTTGTGAGAAACTTTGACGATTATTATTTTTTAACGGACCCCGAAAACCTGATCTATACGCATTTTCCGGAAAACAAAAACTGGCAGCTGCTGCCTTCCAAACTGAGTCAGGACGAATTCGAGGCACTGCCCTATCTGAAAGCTGCATTTTTTAAAAACGGATTGCGCCTGAAAAACCAGGACCGGGGAACAATACGGTGCGGAGACAGACTGTCCGTGCGGCTCGGGAATCCGGAAGGAGCCATGCTGACAGCAAGGCTGCTGAAAGACGGCAGGGAGATAAACGAACGTTTTACACTGGTCCAGGACGAAGGGGACGACATTGCAGTGCATGTCCATTTCCCTGAAAAGGGAACCTTCACGCTGCGTTTGTTTGCCCGGGGAAGGCATGAAACGGGCAAATACACCTGGGCCCTGGACTACCGCATAGAAGCCGCAGAAGCGGGAGAATCGGGCAGCGGTTTTCCCCTGATGTTCCAGTCCTATCAGGACCGTAAGGCCCGGATTATCGGACCGGTCGAGGGACTGCTCAGCCGCGGCACGTCTTATACTTTTGATGTGATCGTACCCGGTGCCCTGGATGTGTGTCTGATTCAGAACGGCCGATGGGAATCGATGGATCAAAAGCCGGAGGACCGGTTCACGAAAGTCCTGGTCCCGGAATCCGGCGATCTGCAGATCGGGGCCCGGTATTCCGAAACGACACGGTACGACATCCTCCTGAAATACGAGGTTAAATAAGAGGTCCGCAATGAAAAACGCCATCAACCTTGCCCTGATCCTGCTCCAGGCCGCTCTGTCTCAGACCGTGCCGTCTTCGACACACATGATTCCCGGGAAGCAATGGACGGTCGAGGATATTTTCGGTACGGATAAATTCCGGGGGCCTTCCTGGCAGACCATATCCTGGCGCCCCCGTTCCGGCGGCATTACCTACTATGACAAACCCGAAGGCAGGGTCACACCGGCCGTTTTCCGCATCGATACGGAAACCGGACTGACGAGCCCGCTGATCGATCCGGAAACGGTTCCGGTGCTTCAGGCACCTGAAACTGAGTACCGTTTCACACTGCCCAATTACATATGGGCGCCGGACGGGGAGTCGCTGCTTCTGCCCGCTTCGGACGACCTCTACTGGATTCATCTGAAATCGAAGAAAACCCGGCGCCTCACCGACGACAAGGAACCCGAACGGGACCCGCTGATTTCACCGGACGGAAAACATGTCGCTTATCTGAAAAAGGGCAATCTCTGCGTTCTCGACGTGAACTCACTGCATGAGGCTAGGCTGACCGATCACGGAACCGACACGCGTCTCATCGGCCGGTTCGACTGGGTGTATGAGGAAGAATTCGGAATGCGCAGGGGCTTTTTCTGGTCCCCGGACAGCCGCGCCATTGCCTTTTATGAACTGGACATTGCAGGTGAACCCGTTTACACACTGACGGGTGAAAACAACGGTCATCAGGAATTGCGCCCGTACCGTTATCCAACGGCCGGGGATCCGAATGCCAGGGTGCGCATCGGCGTCGTCCAACTGGACAGCCGGAAAATCACATGGCTGAATACCGGCCACAAGAGCGACGATTACATCGCCCGCATCACCTGGGCTCCGGACAGCCGCACCCTGGCCGTTCAGCGTCTGAACCGCGCCCAGAACCGGCTGGACCTGATATTTGCCGATGCAAAGACCGGCAAGTCCCGGCCTGTTCTGACGGAAACCGATCCGTCCGGGTGGGTGGACGTGCTGGGCGAACCTGTATTTCTCGACAGCGAGGACCGCTTTCTTTGGCTGTCAGAACGGGACAACTGGGCCCATATCTACCTCTATCATCAGGACCGGCTGCTCAGTCAGATCACGAGGGGAAACTGGGAGGTGACCGAACTCGTTCATGCGGATGCGAAAGATCCGTGGATCTATTTCATGGCCACGGAACAGGGACCCCTGGAACGGCATCTGTACCGGATACGGCAGGACGGAACGGATATGGAACGGGTCACGCGGACCCCCGGTATGCACGAAATCGACATGTCGCCCGACGGCCGCATGTTTATGGATACATTTTCGAACAGCACGACACCGCCCAGGATCACACTGCATCGGGCGGACGGATCCCTGATGCATATTCTATCGGCAGGAAATCTGCCTGCATTACAGGAATACCGGCTGACCAGGCCCGAATTCACGCAAATGGTCACGTCGGACGGTCTGAAGCTCAATGCCATGTTCATGAAACCCGTCGATTTCGATCCGGGGAAAAAGTACCCGGTGCTGATATACACGTACAGCGGTCCGGGCTCACAGATCGTGGCTGACAGCTGGCGCCGCGGACAGGGTAATTTATGGAATCAGCTGCTCTGTCAGAAAGGATTCTGCATATTTTCAGTGGACAACCGGGGAACCGGATTCCGGGGCAATGACTTCAAGAACATGCTGTATCTGGACATGAGCCGGGCGCTTCAGGATCTTGTTGAGGCTGCCGATCAGCTCAGGCAACTGGATTATGTGGATCCGGACCGTGTGGGCATCTGGGGATGGAGCGGCGGCGGATGGATGACGTGCCTGGCCATGACCAAAGGTGCTCCGAATTTCCGGTGCGGGATCGCCGTCGCCCCCGTGACTGATCTGCGGTATTACGACTCCATCTGGACCGAAAGATACATGGGACTGCCCGCAGACAATCAGCAGGGGTATGATGCATCGAGCCCGCTTTTCCACAGCGGTCTGTATCGCGGGGGGTTGCTGCTCATCCATGGCACGGAAGATGACAATGTGCATGTGGAAAACACGCTGGCGCTGATCCATGCACTGCAGAATCAGGGCAAACCGTTCGAACTGATGCTGTATCCGCATAAGGACCATGGCATCGGCGGAAGAAAGACACGCGTCCATCTGTACCGGCTCATGACTGACTTTATTGAGACCCATCTGGGACGTCCCTGATTGAAAACCGGTCCGGCGATGACGGACAGAAAAAAAGCTTTGGATTTTTTCGATTTAATTTTATTCATTACAAAGGCGCCCCGGGGACGTGTTTCTGACGCGCTCCAGCCCGCGCCAACCAAATCACCATTGAAAAAGGAGATCGTCATGAAACGATTTTTCCTTGTTTTGGCCATCATGCTGTCCGTTCTGGCGCATGCAGAAAACTATCTGATCAACGGCGGACAGAATTCAAGGTTCAATTATGTACTCACACAGCAGATCGAACCCGCCGGCGATACAAAGTATATCAAACTCAGCTTCGTAGTTCCCCAATCCTTCGATTCACCCACATACAGGCAGGCCATCGAGAATTACCGGCTGGATCTGAGACCGCAGCCGTCCAAACAGAATGAAAGCGTGGATAAAAGGGGCAACAAGGTGGTTCAGCTGGAATGGACAAAACCGTCTCAACCCGTGGATGTGGCCATGCGGTTCACCGCAGTGACGCGAACGGATCTGAAACCGCTCAAATCAACCGCGGCGTTTCCATTGTCCAATATACCCCCTGAATTCAGTGATTACCTGCTGCCGACCGAGCAGGTGCAATCGAATGATCCCGGGATCCAGTCACGGGCCAGAACCCTTGTACAGGGTGTAACCACCGAGTTCGACGCGGTTCAGCGCATCCTGTCCTGGGTGGTGGATAACCTGCGTTACGTCACACCGCCGAGGCAGTACGACGCCTTATACAGCTTTCAAAGCGGAAAAGGCAACTGCCAGAATTATTCGCACCTTTCGGCGGCCCTGATGCGCGTGGCCGGCATACCCGTGCGTATCGTCAACGGCGTTACCCTGAAGCAGCCCTATACGATTAAAACAACCGAAGGAGAATTCACCTTCAAGATGGGTCAGGGCCGGCATTCGTGGATCGAAGTCTGGTTCCCGGATCTGGGATGGGTTCCGTTCGATCCGCAGCAGACGGAGCTGTTCGTTTCAAACCGGTTCGTCCGCCTGGAAGTAGGTGTGGACAACAATGAAACCGTCAATGACGGAACCGTCAAATGGCGCCAGGCCAAAGGCGTGCAGGGACGGCCCAAATTCCATGAAACCATCGAAGCGGATTTCACGGCGGACCAGGTTCAGTTGTCCATGGCCAAACAGAATTACGGCCCCAAAAACATGCTCCTTGTCCCGCAGGTTCAGGCCGCATTCGTTCCCGTCAAGGTGGAAACACCGCCGCCGCCCAAAACAATTCCCCAGGACCGTCTGGACCATCTCCAGCTCTCCAAACCCTATTTGTTTGGTAATCTGGATTATCCGAGGGGCCTTAATTTCTTCGATGTGCGCAGCGCCGGACAGGGCCAGGAAGACGAAGTCGTGCTCAAGAAAAACTTCATGGTCGAAACCGCGGAGTTTGTCACCGAAAAGGATATTCAGTTCGCACAGGTCTTTATTCTGGACAGACCGTTGAAACTGGCAAAAATTGGGCTTGCCATGAAAAAATTCGGCGGAAGCGGACAAATCTGGCTGGAACTGCTCAAAGACACGAACGGCATGCCCGGCGATGTGCTGGTCACAAGCGATTTCATGGATCTGGCCGGCATTCCGCTGCGTCAAAGCTATGACTGGGCGGACTTCAATTTTCAGACATCGGATCAGAAACTGTCTCCGGGCCGCTACTGGATTCGCCTGGGATTCACAGGAGGGCCCATCCTGAACTGGTTTTACACATACGGCAAATCGGTCGGCCCGGTGGACGGCACGCGGTACAAGGGCGTTTTCGATACAACCTGGAGCGGCGCCATGACCTATGAATTCAATTACCGGGTAGCGGGTTATACGACGCCGTAAATCGTGATGCGGAGCCGTTGGGTCTGTTGGGTCACAGAGTCGTTGGGTCAGTTGGGTCCTTGGGTCTTAGAGTCATTGGGGCGGAGCGTGAAACGGGGCTTCAGAGAGATGGAGAAACGGAGAAAAAGATGGAGAAAACTGCAAGGCGCAGAGTACGCAGAGACTTTCAGGTGAGTTGTATCAGAACGTGAAACGGAGACGCGGAGAAAATGAGAAACGGAGTATAAATAACAGAGCGGATTTGCAGACAGAACTTCTTTTTCTCCGTTTCCGTATCTCCGGTTCTCCGTTGCAGTCCAAGGCCTTATTCTTTTGTTTGAATTTTCAAATTTTAGATTTGGGATTTATTTGTCATTTGGAGTTATTTGGAATTTCCGGCGGTCAGCGATTGTCATCTCCGTTTCTCCTCTACTCCGACACTCCGTCTCAAGTTCCGCCAGATTTGATCTTTAATCTTTGTTCTTTGTTCTTTAATCTTGGAGAATGGAACATCCTCCAGGCTCCTCCCGCGGCCATTCCCGTTCCGGCCAGGAAGAGCTCCCACCTGAACCTTGTTCCGGAAATATCCTCTCCAGACATGCCTGTATTGAATACAAACGAAGCGAATATGATTGCGCATCCCCCAAGAACAAGCAGCCACACGATCATATCCGTACGGATGCAGCATGCATGCCGTTCGTAATAAAAGAGCAGGATCCCAACAGCGATCATTCCGCAGGACACGAGGACCGGTGCCAGCACCGGTCCGACCCATGCCACGGGAATGAGGAACAGAATATCCGGATCCGTGAGCGCGGCCGGCCAGTCAAGCATGACCTTGAGCCAGACGTAGTAGAAGATATCCCACACACCGAACATGAAAATGAAAGCGCCGGCGCGTTCTGCCCGGCTTTTTCCGGCAAGAGCGGCCACTGAAAAGAGCATGACAAGCGTCGCCGCTTCACGAACCGCCTCGATCAGCACGGTTTTTACAGGAAATGACTGAACCGTGAGCGAAAATCCATCCGGATAATAGAGCCAGCGCAAATACACGACCACGGCCGATTCCACAAAGGCCATCGCAGCCGCATAGAGAAAAAGCCAGATAAAAACGGAACGCATGGCTGGTTCAGATCTCATACAATACCTCCGGCCGGACAGTTACCCCGAAGTTATGCATTCGAAGGTCAGGGATCAAGTGAAAATGCGCGTCCGGAAACCGTGAACCGGAGAATATCAGGGTCATTGAGCCTATTGGGTCCGTGGAGTCGCTGAGTCGGGATGTGAAACGGGGATACGGAGAAAATGAGAAACGGAGAAAAAAATATCCGCACATACCTCCCTGTTCGATACTGACTTATTTTCTCCGGCTCTCTCCCGCTCCGTTTCTCCGTTTCACATTACGATACAGCGATCCAGTGGACCACAGAAAACCAATTTGCCGAAAAAATCCTTGCTTCAATACCGCATATTTGATAAATTCCCGATGACACCTTGTCGTGCTTCTTTTAAGATTATTTTTTTATCATTCGCAATCATCCGCTGGGAGATCCTTTTATGGTCACACGATCCCAAAAAGTCCGTCTGGGCATCTTTATCATATCAGCATTGTTTCTGCTGATCGCCACGCTGATCATCATTGTCGCTCCCAAATTTTTCGAACACCGGGATTTCTATTCGATCGGATACCGCGGCATATCACTGACCGGCCTGCAGCAGGGCGGTGCCGTCAAATATCATGGACTGACCGTCGGTTATGTCAGCACCATTTATATCGATCCGAAGGATATCGAACGCGTCATCGTTGAAATCAGTGTGGATCACGGCACGCCCATCAAGGCGGACACCTATGCAGATATCGAGCTTTTGGGCATTACCGGTCTGAAAATCATAGAACTGAAGGGCGGCACCAACCAATCCGATTATGTACAACCCGGGGAGTTCATTCTGCCAGGAGAATCCACGACCGAGGTCATTACCGGAAAAGCGGAAACGATGATGGAAAAAGCGGAAATCATGCTGAACAACATGGCGATTCTCACCAATGCCGAAAACCGGGAAACGCTGATCAGCCTGCTCGACAATTCGGCCAAGAGCATGGCCATACTCGAAAAACTGCTGTCCGAAAACGAGGAGGGACTCACGACCGCCCTGTCAAACATCAAGCAAAGCTCAGATGATTTTCAGCAGCTTCTTGCATCATCGAAGAATACGATGCTTGAGATTGAACACATCGTGAAATCGGATTCCCTGAGAATGCTGATGGCCAATCTGGTGGAGATATCCGAGGCCATCAACGAGGCGAATCTTGTCGGACTGCTGGAGGATCTGAACAGGGCCATGCATCATACCAACAACATGATGAAGGACATGGACTCGAATCTCTCTAAAACCTGGGTCGATTTCAGCGCCACGATGGAATCGCTTCGTGAAAGCACGGAGTACCTGAATCAGTTCAGCCGCATGATAACAGAGGATCCGTCATTGCTTGTACGGGGTACGAAGCCCGCCAATGTCCCTGATGAAAAACTGGAGAAATGAGATGAAACGCATGATTGTGATATGCCTGGCCGCTTTGATGGTGCTCTCTATGTGCGGCAAAAAAGCGGTTTTGCGCAAGTATTACCTGATTGAAATGCCGGCTGGTTCAATGCCCGATTCCACGGAACACATCCTGCTTCCGGTGAAGGTGGATGTGCGGGATTTTGAAATTTCACGGGCCGTCGATCAGACGCGCATTGCCCTGCGTTCCAATTCGAATGAAATGAATTACTATTTTTATCATCATTGGGCCGTACGTCCCGGCGCCGGTATTGCAGATATGGTTTTTCAGGTGCTCCAGCATCATGCCGCTTTTGAACGGCTGACCCGCGGTTTTTCGTCCCAGCCGGATTACATCGTAACCGGCAATATGCTGCATCTCGAAAGAAATGAAACCGGCAAAACGATTTCGGCCAGCATATCCGGCACCATAGAACTGATCGACAAGGAGAGCGGCGGATCGGTTCTCAGGCACACTTTCGATCGCAACGAACCTTTCAAAGACGACAAAAACATGAACGCCTTTGCAAAAACCGTCAGCCGTATACTCTATGACGAAACGGAACGGTTTGTATCGGAAATGACTGGCATGCTCAATCAGCCTGTCCCCGGAGACCTGCCTTGAAAGAGACCCAAATCACATGGACCGGCATGGATTTGGCCATCGAGGGCGAATTGACCATTCCCATGGTCAGTCTTGTCCTGAAACAGGCCGGGCAGCTTCTTGAACTGCATGCACAGCCGGATCTTTCCGTGGATCTGAGCCGTGTGGAAAAAATCGACACCGCAGGTGTGGTGCTTCTGGAAACCCTGAAAAACAGCGCTGCCGCCAAAAACATCCGGCTTCATTGGACCAGGATCCCTGCATTCGTGGACCAGGCCATGACCACCTTCAGCGGAAAAAAGGATTCGAAAGGCACTCCCGGACCGCCCAGGGAAGCCTCTGTTCTGGCCAGGATGGGTAATTTTGCCTATGATGTCGGGCACCATCTGCACGACTTGTTTTACCTGATCGCAGACACATTCTATTACAGCGTACAGAACCTGACGAAGAGGCATGGCCAGCGCAAGGGCGAATTTACCAATCAGCTGGTCCTCATCGGAATGAATGCGTTTCCAATTGTCGGGCTTGTTTCTTTTTTAATCGGACTCATTCTCGCACTGCAGTCCGCCGCCCAGCTGCGTCAGTTCGGTGCGGCCATTTATGTGGCGGATCTGATCGCCATTTCCATGACCCGTGAAATGGGACCGATCATGACGGCGATCATGCTTGCGGGCCGCAGCGGTTCGGCCATCACTTCCGAAATTGCAACCATGGTCGTCACCGAAGAAACCGATGCCCTGAAATCCATGGCGCTCAACCCGGTTCAGTACGTGCTTGTTCCCAAATTTTACGCCATGACCGTGGCCATGCCGCTGCTCACCATTCTGTCGGTCATTATCGGTATTCTCGGCGCTTTCGTGATCGGTCTGACTTACCTGGAAATCGGACTGGAACCTTTTTACAATCAGGTGGTCAGTGCGCTGTTTCTCAAGGACATTATCACGGGGCTGGTGAAAAGCGTCGTATTCGCATGGCTCATCGTGATTCTGGGTGCTTATCATGGTTTTCGCGTCCGGGGCGGTGCGGCCGAAGTGGGCAAAGCCACGACCGCTTCGGTGGTGTCCTCCATTTTCGCGGTGATTTTCGCGGATTCCATACTCGGATTGATTTTTTACCTGGGGCAGACGATTGACATATAGATCATGATCACGAAGCATGTTCTGAAAGAAAACGGACCATGAACGAATCACGGCACATCGTCGAAGTCAGCGACCTTACATCCGGATATGAGGATATCCGGGTTCTGGATAATGTTTCCATCCATGCACCAAGCAACCAGATCACGATCATTCTGGGATCCAGCGGGTGCGGAAAAACCACGCTGTTGAAACACCTGATACGGCTGCTTCAGCCCTGGTCCGGATCCATCCGCCTCTTCGGCCAGGAGATAACGGAACTGGATGAGCCCGAATTCAATACCATTCTGAGGAAAATCGGCGTCATGTTCCAGAACGGAGCACTTCTCGGATCGATGAGTGTCGCGGAAAACGTATCCATCCCGCTCGAACAGCATACGGACCTCAACGACGAAATCATCCGGAAACTGGTGGAAATCAAACTCGACCTGGTCGAACTGGGACATGCCATCGACCGCTATCCGTCCGAACTTTCCGGAGGCATGCGGAAAAGGGCCGCACTGGCCCGGGCCATCGCCCTGGATCCGCCCCTGCTGTTCGGGGACGAGCCTTCGGCCGGACTGGACCCGGTTACCTCCGCGGGCCTGGATGAGCTCATTCTGAAAATGCGCGATCAACTGGGCATGACCGTGGTTCTGGTTTCACATGAAGTAGCCAGTATCAAGCGCATCGCGGATCATGTGATTTTTCTGGACAGGGGCAAAGTATTGTTCTGCGGTCCGCTCAAGGAAGCGCGGTCGGCGGGTATTCAGAAAGTGGACGATTTTTTCTCGAAGGGATAAGTTAATACGACCGCAGACTGCTGACCGCAACGGAGAACCGGAGATGCGGTGAAACGGAGATGACAATCCAATGACCGCGGACCGCGGGAAATTCCAAATAACAAACTCCAAATTTCAAATAAATTCCAAATTAAAAATACGAAAATTCAAACAAAAGAATGAGGCCGTGGACTGCAGCTGAGAGACGGAGATGCGGTGAAACGGAGAAAAAGAAGTTCTGTCTGTAAACCGCTGTGTTTTTTATTCTCCGTTTCTCATCCTCTCCGACCCTCCGTTTCACGCTCCGGTACAACTGACCTGAAAGTCTCGGCGTACTGCGGCTCTGCGGTTTTCTCCATCTTTTTCTCCGTTTCCCCGTTTCTCACCTCACCGTTTCACGCTCCGTTCCGACGACTCAACCTTCTTTGTGCTTCGTTCTTTGTTCTTCGTTCTTTAATCTTTAATCTTGATTCTTGCCTTACCCCAGAGCCACATCCAGCGTCATCATGAGCGCGAATCCGGCCATGGCACCGATGGTGGCCACATCTGAATGTTTTTCTTCCTGCGACGTGGGAATCAGCTCCTCCACGACCACGTAAATCATGGCGCCTGCGGCAAAAGCCAGTGCATAGGGCAGTATCGGACGCATCATGATGACGGCCAGGGCGCCGCCGACACCGGCGACCGGCTCCACCAGTCCCGACAGCTGACCGTACCAGAATGCCCTGCCCCTTGACATGCCTTCCCTGCGCAGGGGAACGGATACTGCGGTCCCCTCCGGGAAATTCTGAATCCCGATTCCTACTGCGAGGGCCACGGCTCCGGCCAAAGTGGCCGAAGGCAGTTTCGCGGCCAGTGCCCCGAATGCCACACCCACGGCCAGACCTTCCGGAATATTATGAAGGGTAATGGCCAGCACCAGCAATACACTGCGCCGCCAGCTTGTATGAATGCCTTCCGCATCCCCGGTTTTCATACCCGGATGCAAATGGGGCAGCAGTTTGTCCACGGAAAAAAGGAACAATCCGCCCAGAAGGAATCCCCCGGTTGCCGGGATCCACGGTGCATAGGTCAGGTTGTTTTCCGCCATTTCAATGGCGGGTGCCAGAAGCGACCAGTAGCTGGCCGCAATCATCACGCCGGCGGCGAATCCCAGCATGCCGTCCAATACTTTACGTTGAATGGTTTTAAAGAAAAAAACCAGCGCCGCTCCGAGCGCAGTTACGGCCCAGGTAAAACACGTGGCAAGAAGGGCCTGCAGAATCGGATTCAATGTGGCGAACTTCTCCATCCCTCTGTCCCCCGGATTTTCAATGTTTCGTGCGTTTTAATAAAAAATACATGAAAGGATTTCCCCGGCCGGGAACAGCCGGGATCCCGCATCAGAAAACGAAAAATTCCGCTCAGGCTGCGGTCACACCCACCCGTACCGTCACCTGCCAATAGGCCACTTCCCCGTTCTCGATCTGCCCGCGTGTTTCGACCAGTTCGAACCATCTCAGGTTCTTTTCGGATTTTCCCACGTTTTTAATGGCTGTGTTAATGGCGTCTTCCATATTGATGCGCGAGGTTCCCACGACTTCAACGATTTTATACACATGATCGGTCATCATTCACTCCTTGTATTTTTATTATTCATAAATAACATTCGAAACCCCTGTTCGGTTCCACGGAATTTGTCAGATCCCGGATATACGGAAGTGGAACACGGACTGAAACGGGGAACTGCAGATGCGGTGAATCAATGGACCATGGACGATGAACCTGGGATCGCATCGGAGAACCGGAGATACAGTGAAACGGAGAAAAAGAAGTTCCGTTTGCAAATCCATTCTGTTTTTTTTATTCTCCGTTTCTCCACCGCTCCGATACTCCGTTTCACGCTCCGATCCAACGACCCTGCAGACACTATGGACTTGTTAATCTTGAAATCTCCTGACCGCTTCCTCGAGTATACTTTCCGTGGCCGAAGCGCCGATACGTGTGACACCGAGCGCCCGCACCCTGAGCACATCATCCAGCGTGCGCACCCCCCCGGCCGCTTTGATCCGGACATCCGGATGACAGTGTTTCCGCATCAGTTTCAAATCATGATCCGTGGCGCCCCGGTATGCGTATTTTCCGTCCGGCATCTTCACGAATCCGTATCCGGTGGATGTTTTTGCATAATCCACCTTCAGGTCACTGCAGATTTCACATAAACGGATCTTAAACCGGTCCCCGGGCAGATAATCGTTTTCAAAAATGACCTTCAGCACGGCCTCGTGACTTCTGCACACATTCAGTACGCCGGCGATTTCACGCTCAATAAAATCCCAGTCCTCTCCGAGTACCCTGCCGATATTCACGACCATGTCGATTTCAACCGCACCGTCGCTGCACGCCTGTCCCGTCTCCGCCGTTTTGACGGAAAGATCCGAATTGCCGTGCGGAAATCCGATCACGGTACCCGTGAGCACATCCGATCCCCCGAGCCAGGCAGCGGCCTGCCTGACCGCGTAGGGCTTGATGCACACGGATGCCACGTCCCATTTCCGGGCCAGCGCACATCCGGCTTCCAGCTCCGCATCCGTCAGCGTCGGATGAAGCAAAGAATGGTCGATCATTTTAGCGATATCTTGAACATTCATGTTGTGGCACTCCTTATATCTTAAATGCGCGGACCGCCGACGGCTGACCGTCAATAATCTCAAATTCCAAACAACAAATATATCACAAAACACAAATTCAAAATTCAAAACAGAACCGCATAAGGTACTGCGCGCCGTAACCAGGCGCAAGCGCCGCACCCGGCAAGGGAGAAGCGGAAAAAGGGACAATATCATGCAGACGAGTCAAAATTTATTTGTATCCGTTTTTTTCTC
Source organism: bacterium (assembly GCA_016930535.1). Taxonomy (GTDB): domain Bacteria; phylum Zhuqueibacterota; class QNDG01; order QNDG01; family JAFGCO01; genus JAFGGN01. Next base: position 7,200 of record JAFGGN010000062.1, on the reverse strand, counting down.
CGTTTCCCAGCGTCTCCGTCTCTCCGATTCTCAGACGGCCAGCCTGGCTGTCCGCGGTCTGCGGTCATTGTTCCCCGCGTCTCCGGTTCTCCGTCTCACGCGCCGACTCCACAGACCCGATGACCCAACGACTCAACGACCCGATGACCCTCTTTAACCCTGCTTCACCTCCTGACCCTCGCATTCCCCTCCCAGATACTCCAGACCTGCTCCTCATCCGCTGGCTGCGCATAATCCGTAAGCAGTGTGGTGGCCAGGGCGCCGCTGGCCCATCCGAACTGTATCCATTTTTCCGGTTCCCAGCCTTTTAATACGGCATAGAGCATACCGCCCACAAAACCGTCTCCGCCTCCGATGCGGTCCAGCACGCCGATTTCCCGCGGTTCAACCACGTGCCAGTCATCACCCACGGACATGATGGCGCCCCACAGATGGCTGTTGGCGTGGACCACCTGACGCAATGTGGTGGCAAACGCCGTAACCTCCGGAAAGGCTGTCTTCGCACGGTTGATCATGGCCTTGAATCCCTCGATCTTGGCGGCCAGATCCTTTCCTCCGGCCTCCGGCCCCTCGATGCCGAGACACAGCTGAAAATCCTCTTCGTTGCCCACCAGGATATCCGAGGCACCGGCGATTTCAAGAAAAATATCCCGAAGCTCCGATTCACGGTTTTTCCAGAAAGAGGCGCGGTGATTCAGATCGAAGGAGATGCGCGTTTTATGTTTCTTTGCGGCCCGCGCGAGCTCGAGGCAGAATTGCCCGGTCTCCGGAGACAGGGCTGCGATCAGACCGGACAGATGCACGATCTGCACCCCTTCCTGATTGAAAATACGTTCCAGGTCGAAATCCCGTACATTCAGGGTTCTTCCCACCTCGCCGGCACGGTCGTTCTGAACACGCGGGCCGCGCGATCCCGTACCGCTGTCCGCGATATTGATCTGATGGCGGTATCCCCAGGGCCCGCCCTGAGGCAGTTCGGGGCCTTCCACGTCCATATGACGCTGGGCCAGATTGTCCCTTATCATGCGCGCGATGGGGCTGCCTTTGACGAACGTGGTCAACACCTTGACCGGGAGTCCCAGATACGATGCCACACTGGCCACATTGGATTCTGCGCTGCTGACTGTCATTTTGAACATGTCGCTGCAGTGTACGGGCTGGCCGTTGACGGGTGTGATACGAATGCCCATGCTCGTGGGTATGAGCAGGGCATACTTACAATTGGGACGAAGATCGATTTTCATTTTTAATGTCCTTTTAAATTTTTATGATGAGTCGACAGGTCGATGGTATAGTAAATCGTTTATTTCCGTAACTTTGCTCTTTCCTGTTTTCCGACCCGCCGTTCGCCTGCCGGAAAGCGGCTGACATGCAGCCGTTGGCAGTGACTTGGAGGGGCCGGGATGAGGGGACCCTTTTACGCTTTTACCCGTCTACACTTTTACCGGTTATAATCGATCTGCGGTCTGGTCCGGCATGCCCGCTGCAGGCCCGGCAAAAAACGGATTCGTATTGTAATGCTGTATAGTGTAATGAAAATCGATCTTCTTTTCAAGCGTAAAATCGGTATTTCATCATATCTCACGTGAAACGGAAGGATCAGGACGGCGGAAAATCCTTGAGCACCTCGGCCACTGCCTTGACGAGATCCGTGGAAGGATCGAACCGGTCGAGCACGCCTTTGCCCACGCCCTGCCAGACCATCTCCTTTTTGTCCGCATCCACCACATCGATCACGAGCGTCCCCGTTTTGTAATGCACCACATGCGCCGGGGAGGCCCGGTGCACGCGTCCCCAGCGGCCCCGCCTGTACGTGGTAGGCACATAATCCGCCTGATTCCTCACGTATGCATAAAAATGAATCAGCAGGTCCGCTTCTTCCATGGATGCGGCTTCCTGGAATCCCTTTTCCTCCAGCAGGGGACGGATTTCCTGCATGGCTTCCCTGGTGAAGAACGGATCCCTCACCGACTGGCTGTCCTTGTGCCTGGGTTTCACGAACCGGAATGTCTGATACTGGCTGAACTGAACCTCATCGTCATACTTGACCGTAACATGCATGGATGAGCATCCGGTCATCACCAGACAGGCGATGATCAACAGGGTGATCAGAGTCAATCGTTTCATGATGCGTCTCCTGTTATTTGATCAGGTTGTCCAACGCATAAATACGGCATTTTGCGGAAAAAAGTCAAACATTTTTCCTAACAAATTTCTAACTTGAATTTAACAAACCAAATCCTTATTCTTAGATGCATGTTTAAAAGGATGGTTATATGAACAAAGCTCACATACTCGTGGTCGATGACGAAGAGGACATACTCGAACTCGCCAGGTACAATCTGGCGAATGAAGGATATGAAGTCACTTGTGTGGATTCGGGAGAGAAAGCCCTGCTGAAAGCCGGACAAAACAGGCCCGACCTCGTTGTGCTGGACCTGATGCTTCCCGGCATGGATGGATTCGACGTATGCAAAATGTTGAAGAATAATGACGAAACCGCGTCGATTCCCATTGTCATGCTGACGGCCAAAGGGGAAGAATCGGACATCGTAACCGGGCTCGAACTTGGCGCCGAAGATTATATCACCAAACCGTTCAGTCCCAAGGTGCTGATCGCACGGATCCGGACCGTGCTGCGCAGGCAGCGGATAAAAAACCTGCCCAAAACCGATGTGCTGACGGTTTTCAATATTGAACTCGATCCGGTCCGGTTCGATGTCAAGGTGGACAGCCAATCCGTGGAACTGACAGCGACCGAATTTCATATACTGCACTATCTCATGCTGCATCCCGGCTGGGTTTTCACACGGGCCCAGATCATCGATGCGGTCAAGGGAACCGATTATCCGGTGACTGACCGCTCGGTGGATGTGCAGATCGTCGGGCTTCGTAAGAAGCTCCTTTCTGCCGGACAGTACATCAAAACCGTTCGTGGTGTCGGATACCGTTTTGCGGAGTGAGCCATGTTTTCACGTAAAAGCATGATCTGGCAGATCTATCCCCAGTATCTGATTTTGATTCTCGTCTCTTTGATTGTTGTGACGCTGTATTCCTCGGAAGCGCTTAAAGATCTTTTCCTGCAGCGGACCCGTATCGATCTCGAGGCCCGCGGACGGCTAATCAGCCAAATCCTGAACGCATCGCTTGAAAATCGCCAGTTCAAAGACGTGAACCGGCAGATCCATGATCTGGCCTCTTTGCATCAGATCAGGATTACGGTCATTCTGCCGGACGGCGTCGTCATCGCCGACTCGGAAGAAGATCACCGGTTCATGGAAAATCATGCGGACCGTCCCGAAATCAGAGAAGCCTATCAGAAAAGAACAGGATTTTCCATCCGGTTCAGCTACACCCTGAAACTCGATATGCTCTATGTAGCCGTTCCGGTGATTGCCGGCGAGCATGTGATCGGCGTTGTACGGACATCCATGGCTGCTTCCGATCTTTCCTTGGTATTGACCCGAATATATCGTAAAATTGTATGGACCGGAATTCTTGTCGTACTGATTTCCGGAGTGATTGGTTTTTTCTATACATATTTGCTGAACAAACCCATTCAACGGATCAAGTCAGGGGCACAGAGAATCGGCCGGGGCGAACTGAATCACCGCATTTACATTACAAGACCGGTGGAATTGAAAAATCTCGCCGATTCAATGAACAAGATGGCTGATCAGCTCGAAGAACGTATCGACATAATCACAAAACAGCGTAACGAACTTGAAGCCATTTTGTCAAGCATGGTGGAAGCGGTTCTGGTCGTGGACGTCGAAGAACATGTGGTGCGACTGAATCATGCCATGTCAAAGCTGTTCAATATCAAACCGGAAGAGGCCGTTGGGAAAGACCTCCAGACCATCATCCGGAATATGGGGCTGCAGCGTTTCATCCGCAAAACACTGGACTCAAAGCACTCCCAGGAAGCTGAATTTATCATTATCAGTGAATGTGAATTCACGGTTCAGGCGCATGGCACATTGATCAGAGACGCTTCCGATGAAATAATCGGAGGCTTGATCGTTCTCAACGACATCACCCGTCAGAAAAACCTCGAAAATATACGTCGTGAATTCGTGGCCAACGTGTCTCATGAACTCAAAACACCCATCACCGCCATTCAGGGATTTGTGGAAACCCTGAAAGAGGGTGCGATCCACGACAAGAAAAAAGCGCCGGAATTCCTCGATATCATCATCAAACATACGGACCGTTTGAATCTGATTATCGAAGATTTGCTGAATCTGTCGCGGATCGAACGCGATTCCGAAAAGGGAGACATCACGCTCCAGACTTATTCGGTCCGGCAATTGCTCGAGGAAGCAGTGGCATTATGCCGGACAAAGGCGGATGAAAACAATATTCAAATCGAACTGATTGATCCCGGTGATTTCAAAGCGCAGCTCAATGCGCCCCTGATGACACAGGCCATTGTCAACCTGCTTGACAATGCCGTTAAATACAGTTCCCCGGAAGGCCGCATCAAAATATCGGCGGATGAGGAGCCGTCCGGAACCGTGATTCAGGTCGAAGATAACGGGATCGGTATTCCCAAAGCCGATATTCCGAGGATTTTTGAACGCTTTTACAGAGTGGACAAGGCACGCACGCGTCTTATGGGCGGATCAGGACTGGGGCTGTCGATCGTCAAACACATCATGCTGATACACGGAGGATCCGTGCATGTTGAAAGCGAAGTCGGACGAGGCAGTCTATTTCGTCTGTCACTGCCGAAATAAGCCGTGGGTTCTCCAATGGATGTCATATGCGCAAAAAGACGACCCGTTTTATTTTTTGCAGTACAGGACTCTCAATTCTGATTTCCTGTACTGTGCTCACAAGAAAACCTCTTCCCGCCGAACCCAATACTTATCCTGCCTCAACCGGGTTAACCTCACAGTTCCCTGATGCTTCAGCCGTTTTCCTTCTTAATGAAGCCCGGGTTGAACTGAACGAAAACAGACCCACCCTGGTAAAAAGGCACATCGCCGTAAAAGTCATGAACAAGCGAGGCGCTGATTACGCCAATGTCACACTGCCCTTCGGTTCAGATTCAGAGATTTCACATATAAAAGCAAAAACGTTACGACCGGATGGACGTATTGTCAGGCTTAACCAAAATCAGGTGTTTGAGATCAATCTTTTCCCTGATTTTATTTTTTATTCCGATGTCAGGGCCAAACGGTTTTCCATGCCGGCTGTAGAAACCGGATGTATTCTTGAATATGAATGGACACAGCGTCTTCCACCTCAAGCCAACATTCCGCGCTGGAATTTCCAGATGCAGGAGCCCGTGCTTCAATCGTCCATCACTGTGATTTGCCCAAGGGAATTGTCATTTCATTTTGCGATACATGACCAGGGGATTCCCGTATCTGCACAAACGGATCCGTACCGTCAGTATATCAAGTATCAGTGGAACGCCGCCAATATTCCGCCGCTTGTTACGGAAACGGCCATGCCGCCGATGGAACCGCAAACATCACATATCCTTTTCAGTACCACCAATTTCCAATCCTGGAAGGATGCAGGAAATTATTTTGTGCGGCTGTCCGGAGATCGATTCAAAGCCGATGATTCAATACACCGGATGGTTCGGAATCTGACAGAAAACTTGACCAATCAGAAAGAACAGCTTAAAAACATCTTTGAATACATCCGGAACAGTATCCGCTATATCGCTATCGAGATCGGAATCGGCGGTTATCAGCCCCATTCGGCCAGCCGTGTGTTTCTGAATAAATACGGGGACTGCAAGGATATGACCGGATTACTCATCGCAATGGCTTCGGCTGCAGGCATCGAAGTCAGTCCGGTTCTCCTTTCCAACTGGTATCATGGCCGCATCGACACATCGGTCGTCAATATATCCCAGTTCAACCATGTGATCGCCCTGGCCACTCTTTCCGACGGAACCGAAATCTGGATGGATCCGACAGAAAAGTACGAGGCATTCGGCAATCTGCCCTGGTATGACCAGAATACCCTCGCATTGAAAGCGGGAACGGATCCCGTTCTGCAAAACACTCCGGTTGACAGTATAGGAAGGAATCTTTCAACACGATTCTGGTCGGTCGATTTGTACGAAGACGGTCAGGCGACAGGCACGGTCGAACTCCGTTTCACCGGCGCCCATGCCATAGAGCTCCGCAGACAGCTCTCCGGCATTCGCGCCCAGGAAATCACCGCCTGGTTCGGTCAGGAACTGCTTACCCTGTTTCCCGTCAGCAAATATTACGTGATTCAGATCGCTCATATCAATAATCTGGAACGTCCGCTGACCATCAACAGCGGTTTTATCACCAATAAAATTGCGTTTCAGAATGACGATGTTCTGTCTCTCTATCCGGGCAGCTTTTCTGCGTTTAACTGGCCGCGTCTCTTCCCGAACCAGGACAGGCAGCATCCGGTGGTTCTTCGTCATCCGGTTTCTACCCGGGATGAAATTCTGATCCGCTATCCTCAAAGCTGGGAATACCTGACCGGATCAGTTAGCGATTCACTAAGGACTCCCTTCGGACATTACAGCTGGTCAATCGACCAATCGGAACACGGAACGATTCATTTTAAACGGTCATTCGATATCCGGCGCTCTGTCATTTCACCGTCCGATTACACAGAATTCGTCAGGTTCCTATCCTCGGTATCGTCGGGAGATCAAACACTGATCCAGTTTAAACAGTCTCAATAATTTTTTCTCACTTCCGGACACAACAGACCAAGCAGAATGCACAAAAGGGAAGGGCGCAGACCGGGCGGTGGAGTCCCTGATCTGCGCCCACTGTAAGGAAGGTTACTACTGCCTGGGTGGAGAGCTTATTTTAAAAACATCATTTTATGCGTCAGTACCTGACCGCCTGCATTCATCCGGACGAAATACATGCCGCTGTTGCACTGTGCAGCATCCCAGGTCATCTGATACACACCGGCTTCCTGAACTTCATTGACCAGTGTAGTCACTTCCTGACCCAACATATTGAATACAGTCAGTGTCACAAGACCGCGTTCGGGAACGGCATACTGAACCATGGTGCTGGGATTGAACGGATTGGGATAGTTGCGGGACAGTTCATAGCGTTCAGGCTTGCCTGAGGAAATCTGCACGGCCACAGTACCTTCGCCCGCCACATAGCCCAGCTGATCCAGTGCGGTCCAGCCTTTGAGCCAGTTGCTGCCGCCGAATGCGCCGACATAGCTGGT
>JAFGGN010000061.1 GCA_016930535.1 bacterium | reverse complement strand
GCGTGCCGCCGTTCCTGGTGATAATACCGGCCATGCCGCCGAGTGTCATGGAGAAAATCACGATGGCCGCATGATCCGGATGTGCGAGCGCATCGATCAGATAATGGTCGAGAATGCTGTGCAGGCTCTCGAGGGGCTGATATCCGGCCAGCATGAATGCGCCGGCCCAGATGCCCACGAACAGGGCGATGATCACCTGGCGCAGCAGGATGGCGAGAAGAATGGCCAGAAGAGGCGGCAGAAACGCCAGCACCCAGGGCAGCCGGATCAGGTGCAGTGTCGTGCGCCCTCCGTCCCACCGGCATTCCAGTGTACCGGATGCGGGCACGGCCTGCCCGATCATGAATCCGCCGTGCGTGAAAACGGCCAGTGTATCCCCGTCCCGGGTATCGAATCCGGAAATCAGGACCTGCCCGTCGAATTCCCGGTCCGGCAGTCCGTTTTCGTCCACGGCCCGGATGTGATAATCCGAAGCGATCCCCGATATCATGACATGCGGTTCGATACGGAATCCGGACGGTCTGTCCGTTGCGGGCAGGGCCGTCAGCCGTGAGGCTGTGCACATGAGGATCAGTCCGGTAATGAAACGTAAATGGTTCTGCATGGTTTCTCTTTCGAAGACAACCGTATAATAAAAATTTAAGGTGAAAAATAAAAATAAAAAATGACGGGCGGACGGGAATATTCGGTGATGGGGTCATGGGGTCATTGGGTCTGTAGGGTCGTTGGGTCCGAGAGTGAAACGGAGATGGAGAAGGACCACAGACGGCGGACCGCTGACAGCGGCAAATCTCAAATGACAAATCCCAAATTCCAAAAACAAATAAATTCCAAAAGAAATCGGGACCGCCGACCGCTCACGAGGGACGGCCAGGCTGGCCGTCCTACATAAAAACTCCGCATTCTCTGCGCGGTTTCCCCTTTCTTTTTCTCCGTCTCTCCGTTTCTCACCTCACCGATTCACGCTCCGACCCTCCGACCCAACGACCCAAAGACCCAAAGACCTAAATGATCCAACGACCCGAAGACCCTCCGGTTCACACAGGAAAACCGGGTGCAAATCAGTAAAAAGTTACTTATATTCACCTGATTATCGATTTCCATCTGTTTCTGAACTTTAAGAACGGACCGGTGCTCAGGTCCAACAGGATACGGGCCCCGGAACCGCGAAGATAAAATTGGGGAATTCGGCCGGCTTCAAACGTATATATAATAGACCATGTAATTTATTCAATTTCAATATGGGGAGACGAATCGATGAGACCTGGACTCAAGGCAGCGACGGTGCTGACTATGGTTCTGTTTTTAACCCAGTTGCTGCGGGCTTCGGACAGGCAAATGCGGACGGACAAGGCGCATCAGACCATATTGGAGCGGTATAATATCGAAACATCGGCTGAGAACCAACCGTCAAGAAGTTCGGATAAAATAAGGCTTCTCGATTATGGCGGTCCGGACAGCCATGGTTATACCTGGAGCGACAGCGATGAACCGGACGGACCCGCGTACGAATGGATCGAAATTTCCGGAACCGGCACCCAGGTGTTCGGCCTGGCAGACGACAATTACCGCGGGCCGTATCCGATCGGATTTGGTTTTCCTTTTTATGATAATTCTTATACACAGTTCTATATTCAGTCCAATGGTGTGATCAACTTTATTAACCAGTATTTTTCATATTCTAACCAGTATGTGCCTCTTGCCGACAGTTACAACAACTGTATCGCATGGTTCTGGGACGATCTGCATCCCCGCTCGGGCAGCGTGTATTATCAGACCGTGAACAACAAGCTCGTCATTCAGTTTGTGAATTACGGACAGTACTATACTTCGGGCAGGATCAATGCGGAAGTCATTTTATATCCGGACGGCATGATCAGGATTCAGTATAAAGATATACAGAATGGTTTTTACGTGGGGAGCAGCACCATCGGAATCGAGAACCAGTCGGGAACGGACGGTTTGAATGTCGCTTATTTTTCAGCATATGTTCACAATGTCCTGGCACTTCAGTTCGAACCGGCAGGCGGCGAGCCGAATCTGTATCTTCAGGAACCGAATCAGGACAACCTGATTTTTCATTCGGGAGCGGACGTACCCATACGCTGGTGGTCGCCCGGAAATATCGGCGGCGAGGTCAAAATCGAACTGATGACCGGGAATGCCGTGGCGCAGCTGCTGACCGCCAGTACGCCCGATGACGGTTGGTATGACCGCTGGACAGTGGGAACGGATCTGCCGTCATCCACAGAGTACCGGATCCGGATCAGCGCAGTGCACATGCCGGCCATCACGCGTACCGGAAGACCGTTCACGATCATCGCACCGGACACGCTTTTTTCCATCATGGAGAACCATGTCACCGGCACGGATCTGCATGCATCCATGGGATGTGCCTGGGGCGATCTGAACCGGGACGGATTCGACGACCTTTTCGTGGCCAATGACAACAATGAACCGAATGATCTGTTTATCAATCACGGCGGGGGCGTCTTTACCAGGGTCACACAGGACCCGGTGGTGACGGATCCGGGAAGTTCGCTGGGCGGATGCTGGGCCGATTATGACAATGACGGGTTCCCGGATCTGTACGTGGTCAATCAGAACGAGGTACCGAACCGGCTTTACCGGAATCAGGGCGACGGAACGTTCCTGAAAATCACGGAAGGCAACCTGGTGACGGATATCGGGTTTTCACAGAATGCGGCCTGGGGCGATTATGACAATGACGGGTTCGTCGACCTGTTCGTGGTGAATGTCGGCGAACAGAACAACTGCCTGTATCACAACAACGGAGACGGGACATTCACGAAGATCACGGAGGGTCCCGTTGTGAACGACGGAGGCAATTCGGTGTCCTGCGCGTGGATCGATATCGACCTCGACGGGGATCAGGACATTTTTGTGGCGAACAAGGGCGGAAAAGAAAATTACCTTTATATGAACGGTGGGAACGGTCAGTTCACCCGGATCGATCAGGATGTCGTGGCCACGGATGCAGGTGAAACCTGGAGTTCAAGCTGGGCGGATTATGATCTGGACGGCGATTTCGACCTGTTCACTGCGAATAACAGCGAGCCCAATGCGCTGTATATCAATGGCACTGCCGCAGGATTTACCAAGCTGCTGACGGGTTTTCTGACCAAGGGCATTCAGAGAAGCCGGAGCAGCTGCTGGGCCGACGTGAACAATGACGGTTATCCCGATCTCTATGTGACCAACCGGAATGAACCGAGTTATCTGTATTACAGCCGTATGCCTTCCGATTTCCAGGCGTATTTCACCCATACGGCGAACAGCCGGGGCATCGCATTCAGCGACATGGATCATGACGGCGACCTGGATCTGTTTGTCGCCAATGACGGCGAGAACAACATGCTGTACGAGAACCGGTCCTCGGCTGCCGGGTCCTGGCTGCAGGTTCAGTGTGAAGGCACGGTTTCAAACCGGTCGGCCATCGGTGCCAGGATATCCGTACGGGCTGTGCTGAACGGAGAATCCCGGTGGCAGGTGCGTGAAATCAGCTCGCAGACCGGTTTTGGAAGCGGGAACAGCCTGACCGTGCATTTCGGACTGCCGGGCGCAGCCGTGGTGGATGAAATGCGGATCGAATGGCCGGGCGGGATTGTCTGGGACACGACGAACGTGGCCGTCAGCCAGCGGCTTACGGTGGTCGAGAGAGTTCCCAATCATCCGCCCGTGGCCGTGAACGATACGATTTCCATCACACAGGACGATGCGGTTGTCGTTCAGGTCCTGAACAACGATGCGGATCCGGACGGAGACCGGCTGGTGATTCAAAGCATCGATACAACGGGCATCCCGGGACATGCGGATATCGATCCCGGCGATACCACGCTTACGTACAGGCCGGACCTGCAATTTGCGGGCGATGTCCGGTTCGATTATGTGATATCCGACGGCAGGGGCGGATTGGATACGGCCATGGTTGTGATCACGGTGCTGGATGTCAATCACCCGCCCGTGGCCGCGGACGATTCCGTGACCGTGTCTCAAAACAGCATTTTCGTGATCACGGCACTCGACAATGATACGGATCCGGACGGGGACAGTCTCGTGATTCTGTCGGTGGACACCATGGGATTTGCCGGATCAGTCGGGATCGATCCGGGGAACATGACACTCACATTCATACCGGACACGGGATTTACCGGCCTTATGCAGTTCGATTATGTGATATCCGACGGCAGGGGACTCTTGGACACCGCATCCGTGTTCATCACCGTAATGCCGGCTGCGTCCGTAAAGACATTGATCCCATTGTCCTCCGTCCTGTACCAGAACCACCCGAACCCGTTCAATCCGACGACAACCATCCGGTATGACCTGCCCCGGGATTCCAGGGTCCGGGTCACGGTATACGATATCGTCGGCCGGGAAGTGGCGGATATCGTGGATGAGAATCAGTCCGCAGGCACGTATCAGACCGTATGGAGCGGATGCGACAGGACGGGCAGGGCAGTTCCTTCAGGTGTATATTTTTACCGGATCGAGGCGGGGGAGTTTGTGCGGGTGAGGAAAATGGTTCTCGTGAGGTGAAGCAAGAACAAAGATCTAAGAACAAAGACCAAAGAAGCAAGATTAAAGATTAAAAAAAAGATGAACGCAGAGAATGAGTAAAAGTGGTGAAGAGTAGGAGTGTGAAAGTATTTAAGTAAAAGATTTTTTGGGGATGGGCAGCGGGGACTCATATACCCATATACTCTTATACACTTCTACAGCTTTCAGATGTCTCCGTCTCTCCGATGCGCTCATAGTGAGCGGTCCGCTGAAAGGTTTTGGTATTTTATGGATTCACATATATGATTGATCAACTCAAAGGGGGTATCCGGCCATGAAAGCGACATTGGTTTTCCTGCTCGGGTCCGCTCTGCTTTTCGGCATCGTGATACAGGCATCTGGAGCGGCCGGTGATGAAAACTGGGACACGGGATTTTCAATCCCGGGCGTGAACGGGGATGTGTATGCAGTATGTGCGGACGGCGGCAATGTGTATGTCGGCGGCTGCTTCAACATAGCCGGGGATGTGCATGTGACCAATATCGCCCGGTGGGACGGCAGCCGGTGGCATGCCATGGGTGACGGGCTCACGGCGACCAGTATCTATCAACCGGCGGTTAAAACGATCGCCGTGGTCGCGGGGATTGTGTATGCCGGAGGCGAGTTCAACGCCTCCGGTGCCGTGGCGCTGTCGAATATCGCCCGGTGGAACGGCAGCACATGGACAGGCGTGGGGGGCGGATGCAGCGGCGGGGTTTTCGCGCTGATTGAATATCAGGGGAATCTTGTTGCGGGCGGCGCTTTCACAGCCTCGGGAAGCATGGGACCAGGAAACCTGGCCCGATGGACAGGAACAACATGGACCGGTCTGGGATCCGGTGTGAACGGTCCCGTGAATGCCATGGCGGCGGACGGGAGCCATCTGTATGTCACCGGCGATTTTACGCAGGCAGGAGCTGTTGCGGCGAACCGTGTCGCGC
>JAFGGN010000060.1 GCA_016930535.1 bacterium | reverse complement strand
TGTCGCTTTCACCCTTCTACTCTTCTACAAAATCTTTACGTCCTCTGCGTCTCTGCGGTTTTCTTTTCTCTTTGGTCTTTGTTCTTTGATCTTGTTTCTTTATTCTATTTCTCCGTTTCTCACCTCTCCGTTTCACGTTCTGACAGAACGACCCAATGACCCTAATGTCCTCAAAGACCCGCAGCCGCTGATGTGCCCGCGATATACCCCGTGGACCAGGCCCATTGCAGGTTGTAGCCCCCGCAGTCTCCGTCCACGTCCATGATTTCGCCCGAGAAATACAGTCCCGGAACGATGCGCGACTGCATGGTCCCGGCATCGATTTCATCCGTACACACACCGCCGGCCGTGACCTGTGCTTCGTTCCAGGCACGCGTTCCGGACACATTGAAGGACCATGCTTTCAGTATCCCCGCAAGCTGCTGAATCCGTTCCGCAGAAAGGGAAGACGGTGAATCCTGAGAATTGAAGCCGCCTGTTTTTAAGACCGGACCGATCAGTCTTTTATTCAGCAATGTGATCAGGGATTGTTCAAGGGTCAGGTGTCGCAGTCCGTCAAATCGTTTTTCCAGGTCGGCCGTTATTTCTTCGAGAGACAGGTCCGGAAACAGATCGACGCAAACTGTCATTTTTTGTCCCTTGCCGAGGCCCCCGTGTATATGGCGGCTGATCTGAAGTGCCGGGATTCCGGACAATCCGTCTTCGGTAAACATCAGTTCTCCTGACTGATTCCGTACGGGTTTTTCGTCCGCAAGAAGTGTCAGGCCGCCCTGAAATTTAACACCCTTGAGCCCGCGCGGAACCGGACTGTCGAGGCGAATTTTTACGAGGGCGGGAAAAGGCGCAATGACCGAATGCCCGAGTCCCTTTGCCAGGGCGTAACCGGAGCCGTTGGAACCCAGATCCTTTTTGGCCTGTCCGCCCGCGGCCAGAATCAACCGGGTGCCGGAGTATTTCAGGTGGTTTTTCAAAACAGCCGTATAGCAACCGTTCCCGGCCCCGAGTTTCTGCACCTGTGCGCTGCATACGACATCCACGCCATTTCCGGACATCGCGAGTCTCAGCAGGTCGAGTACGGCCGAGGCCTGTCCGGAACGGGGATAAACGCGTTTCTCTTCGTCCGCTGTCCAGGCGAGCCCCAGTTTTTCAAAAAAACGGAGCGTGCCGGTGACGCCGAACCGGCCGATTACCTGGCCGATGAATGTCTGCGGCGCGCCATAGTAAAATTCAGGTCTCAGATTCAGGTTTCCCAGGTTGCAGCGGCTGTTTCCGGTTACGAGCAGTTTTTTGCCCACGCGGTCCATGCGTTCCAGGATGCGCACCCGGGCTCCCTGTTCCGCAGCGGCGACGGCGGCCATCATGCCCGATGCGCCGCCGCCGATGATCAGAATATCGCTGTGTGGTATGTCCATCCGTATTCTTTAAAAACGGTCGTTTCAGGGTGAACCGGTTTACTGGGATCCCAGGATCAGGGGCAGCCCGTCCTTGCCTCCGACGATCACGACCTTGGCATTCTGCGATTCGGCCAGTTTTTCCGTGGCCTCGATGCCCTTCCAGCGCAGCAGTTTGTCACTGATACCCTCGGTGACAATTTCCTGGAAGTCTGCGATACCTTTGGCCTCGATGCGTTTCCTTTCCGCTTCCTGTGTTTCTTTCAGCAGCACGAACTGCATACGCTGGCTTTCCTGCTCGGCCTGCAGCTTTTCCTCGATGGCCTGGCTCAGGCGCGGCGGCAGGGATACGCTGCGAAGCGGCGTGCTCTCGATTACGACGCCGCGCTTGCTCACCAGGTCCTGCAGTTCCTGCATGATACGTTTGGAAAGCGAATCCCTTGCGGACGTATACAGGGCCTTGGCCTCGAAAGAGGCTGTCACGCCCCGTGTGATGGAACGGAACTGGGGCACCAGAATAATGTCCTCGTAGTTCTCGCCCACGGTTTCATACACTTCCGAAGCTCTTTCCGGATCCAGATGATAGAGGACGCTGAGTTCCAGCTTCACGTTCAACCCCTCCTTGGAGGGCACATCCATGATTTCCTTCATTTCCTGCGTCTTGATGGAATAGTTAATGACATCGGCAAAAGGAATCACCAGTTGAATTCCGGACCTCAGCGCACGTTTCTGCACCTTCCCGAAAATATTCACCACACCGACCTGGCCGGCCTGAATGACCCGGACGGTCTGTGAGAACGCCAGCAGAAAACTGAGTGCCATGATGACCAGGGCCGCAGATTTAACGTTTTTCTGGGAAGTCCTGGACAGCCAGACGAGAAGACAGATAATGAATACAATGATCGAGAAAATAAAAACCATGACAATGCTCCTTTCCTGTTTTTATAAAATCCTTTGCAATGCTTGCATCACGAATGATACACATTTTAACCGGTGATTATTCAGGATCATCACAATGTGAAGAACGGAAGATTATAATGCAAGCAAAAAAATAGATGAACGGTCCGGCAGAGGAGCACGGTCATTTCAATGCCTTGATAAAGCACCGCCTGCGTTTGTGCTGGCGCCGTTCATAGAACTTCCACTGGCCCTGCACATCCCGGTTGGTTTCGAGCTCCGGATTGGTTTCCACTTTCCTGATGTTGTGGGATGCATAGATTTTATTGATTTCATGAATGATGATGGCGTTAATGCCCTTGCCCTGAAGGGAGGGGCGCACGCCCACGAGATAGAGATCCGCACGGTCGTTCTTTCTCATGGCGTTCAGCAGGTGGAACACGCCGAACGGCAGCAGCCTTCCCCGGCATTTCTGCAAAGCACGCGACAGGGACGGCATGGTGATGCCGAAGGCCGCGACTTTGTCGTCCCTGTCCAGAACCACACTGACATAATCCGGTTTGATGAATCCGAAGTACATTTTTGTGTAATAGGCTACCTGTTTCGGTGACAGAGGAACCACACCATACAGTTCCCTGTACGCCTCGTCGATCAGTTCGAATATCTGGGGAATGTAGGGTACAAGATGTTTCTTCTTTTTCGCCTGAAGCACATGCAGATGAAGACGGCGCATGGCCACATCCGCGATGCGCTCGAGACGTTCCGGCGTCTTCGGAGTGGGAACCACTTCAAATTCCACCCAGTCGATATCCTTGGTATATCCCAGCTGATCGAGATGATCCGGGTAATAGGGAAAATTGTAAATCGTGGCGAGCGTGCCGAGCTCCCCGAATCCCTCGATCAGCATGCCCTCGTAATCGAGATCCGTGAATCCCAGGGGACCGTGAACCGCATCCATGCCCGTCTCCCGGGCCCAGCCTTCGACCGCGGAAAGCAGCGCTTTTGAAATGGCCGGATCATCCTCGAAATCGAGCCATCCGAAACGCATCTGTTTCTTGTTCCAGGTTTCGATGTATTTGTGATTCAGAATACCGGCAATACGCCCGACGATTTTTCCCTCTTTTTTTGCCAGCCAGTACCTGGCTTCGCAATGTTCGAATGCGGGATTTTTATCCTTCCTCAGTGTGCTCACCTCGTCCATGAAAATGGGCGGAACCCAGTTCGGGTGGCCGTGATAGAGTTTGTATGGAAAATTGACGAATTGCTTCAATTCGCGAAGACTGCCGACTTCATGGATTTCAATGGACAATGGCTGTACTCCGGTGTCATGTAAAAGGGATAGAGCATTATAGTATTTATGGTTGAGTAATGCAAGCGGAATTTACGGACGAACGGATTTGAGGTGATAACTGAGCAGAGTATATGAGTTTGTGAGTAAATGGGTAAATTGGACCGCGGACGGCAGGACCGCTGACCGCTTTAAAGCAGTAAATGGGTATATGCGTATATGGATATATGAGTCCCCGCGTCCCGTCCCTAAAAAAGACCGCGGACGGCGGAAAATCTCAAATCCCAAATGACAAATAAATTCAAAACAACAAATTCAAAATTTCAAACAAAAAAATGGACCGCAGACCGTAAAAAGCAGTAAAAGGGTATATGGGTATATGGGTCCGCCCGGCCCAGCCCCATACGAACAGCATCATCTTTGTCGCTTTCACCCTTCTACTCTTCTACAAAATCTTTACGT
>JAFGGN010000059.1 GCA_016930535.1 bacterium | reverse complement strand
CAGGTCGAGAATGTGATTCCCGGCACCTATTATATCGTCGTGGACGGGGGAGAAGGGGATTTTGTACTCACGGTGGGGCAGATGTTTTCCTTTGTTGAAGAAGCTGTTCAAGCGTCGGCGATACCCGCCGTTTTTTCTCTTTCAGAAAATTATCCGAATCCGTTCAATTCGAGCACGGTCATCTGTTTCGGAGTTGAAGAATCCTGCCGGGTCACGCTCGATGTGTATGATATGATGGGCAGAAAAATCTGCAATCTCGTGGACGCATTCCATTCGCCGGGCCAATATGAGACCTTATTTCATATGGATGATTTACCCTCCGGGACCTATATTTACACAATTGATACAGGCAATCATTACGCAGCCCGCAAGATGAACCTGATCAAGTGAATATGTTAAAATCTTTATTTCCAACAATGGGTTTTGCCTCACACTCTTGTTTCAGTTGAGGCAAAACCCAGCTTTATCACTTCAGCTGCTCCCGGTCATTGTTTCTTTCGTCTTAAACAATGGACATATGGCTGTCCAATAATTAACATCACAGGAGTGATGCGGGCTGTATTAAAATGTCTTTATGTATTGAAACCGTGTCCATCACCCCACGCTCCTTGTAAGAATTCCGGACATTGCTGCACAGATATAATGACGGATGATCCATGCTTATTATAATGCAAATAATAAAAGGAGGAAAATATGGACCTGATCGTTATTGTTACGGGGATTGTGTTTTTGATCAAACGCAACAGGCTGAAAAACACGATCCATACTGCTTATCCTGGAGTCTCGCAAGAAACGTTTGAAAAATGGAAAAAGCTGGAATTGCGCCGGTTTTCTGTTTTTCTGAAAATTGTCGGGATATGGATCGGGTATGAATTCCTCATTCTCGTGCCTCTGTATGTCAGTTCACAAAATGAGGGGCTGCTCGGTATGTGCTGGCTTGCGCTGCCGGTACTCATTATCGCTTTTGCGGTATCTTCAAAATACCGCAATGAAGCCAGAATAATTCGCATGTCATTTAACAATCAATAGACAGTTTGAGTCACAAGATAAAGCAAGAAGTCAGGAGAGCGCCATGAAAAAAACAATTGAGACACAGAACATCTGTGTCAAAGACGAAATCGGGACCGAGAAGATGTCCTTCACGGATTATCTGAAAGCATTGCTTATGTTTTTAGTCGCCGGATTTATCACGATCGGCTGGGTTGTACAGGCGTATCAGGGACTGGTCAATCATGATGCAAATGATTATGTATTCCCTGTGAATGTCTTTTTATTCCTGTTTTTAAGTTTACTGTTTATAGTCGGCATTTTATGTGCATCTGCGGTCATCATAATTTTTGTGTATGGCTGTCTGCCTCTGAAAATAAAGAATCGCCTGGATCCTGTTCTGGAAAAAATCGAATCGTTGTTCAGTAAGGGCAATCCGGAATGAGGGATTCTGGATAACAGTTAAAAGGATTAAAAATTGAAATATGCTGTAAGGTTTTTTCTTTTTGTTTCACAGAATAATTGAAAGCGATGGATTAGAATCACAAATCAATACAAAAGGAGGAGGTTATAATCATGAAGACAACCAGTAAAACTCAAAAAGGCGATTTCAGAAAAGGATTGTCCGGAGCATTGAATGGGACTATTTGCAGATTTTCCCTGGCATTGCTGTTCATATCGGGGACAATGATACCGGGTGTTGCGGGAAGCTGGCGGGCTGCAGCTTATCCTATTGAATGTACCAGAGCCAATCGTCCGGTGAGTGCACCCGTTTTCCAGCCGAAAGAAGTGCGGGTCAAAGCCGAATTTCCTGAGGTCGTCATCCCTAAAGTGAAAATGGAACCGGTGAAACCATATGATTATCGGATAACGGTTCCGGTATACCGGCCGGTTGATATCAAAATCGATAAATTTCAATACAAACCGGTTAAAGTAACCATCGATCCTCCGGTGAAAATTGATTATAATACCGTCAAAATCTATCATCCGCCCAGGCAGAACTTCAATTTTCCGAATCAAACCGTCAGGACTGGTGCAAACCGCTGGTAATACCTAAAATGCGGATTTGAAGATAGCAATCATATCCCTCAATTAATACTTGATGCGTCCGTTCGACACTAGAATGGGCGCTTTTTTTTGATTTCGACTAAAAACTGAACGATGACAGGCGGGAAAGAATATATAAGAATTAAAACACCTCCAGATGCCTCACAAGCGTCGCGATGGCTTCGAGATACCCCATTTTCCCCTTGCCGCTGATCTGTGCAATACAGGCCGGAGCAGTCACGGAAATGCTGCGGAAATCCTCCCTGGAGTGAATGTCGGACAAATGCACCTCCACGGCCGGGACATCCACGCTTTTCAGTGCGTCGTGCAGTGCATAGCTGTAATGGGTCAGGGCGCCCGGATTGATGATGATGCCGTCCGCGGATTTCCGGTTTTCATGGATGAAATCGATGATTGCCCCTTCATGATTGGACTGAAAGCATTCCACCTGAATGCCCTTTTTCCAGGCATACTGCGTGATTTCAAGATTCAGCTGTTCCAAGGTCATGTCGCCGTATATTTCCGGCTCCCGCTCACCCAGCAGGTTCAGATTCGGGCCGTGAATGACAAGTATGTGCATAAACGCTCCCTAATTCCTCGATTCCAGCCATCCGGCGATCCAGGGTTCGATGTCGTGCACCTGGATGATCCGGGTTTTTCCGATTTCCTCCAGAAGAACCAGGTGCAGGCCCCTGCCGGTCTGTTTTTTATCGATTTTAATTTTACCCGTCAGATCCGTGGCTGACAGGGGATCCGGGAGGCCTGGAATCGGAAATTTATTAAGAAGTGCCTGAATGCGCCTGTACGAGGCTTCGGGTATAAATCCTTCCTGCCAGGAGACCCATGCAGCCCAGTCCATGCCGTGGACAACCGCTTCCCCGTGTTTGAAATAATGATAACCGGTCACGGCTTCCAGCGCATGACCGAGTGTGTGTCCGAAATTGAGTATGCGGCGCAATCCGCCTTCTTTTTCATCCCTTTCGACGACATCGGCTTTGGCCCTGCAGCAGAAAGCGAGCATTTCCGCCACGGCTTCCATGTCATCGAGCTCTGCCAGCGGGACAAGGTTCTCTTCGATTTGTGAGAAGAAATCGCTGCTCCAGATCAGGCCGTATTTGATCACTTCGCCCATACCGGCCCACATTTCCCTTTTATCCAGCGTACGCAGGGTCAGCGGATCGATCAGTACGAGTCGGGGCTGATAAAAATTGCCGATCAGGTTTTTGCCCAGGGCATGATTGATGCCCACCTTGCCGCCCACGCTGGAATCCACCTGGGCGAGCAGGCTGGTCGGAACCTGCACAAAACGAACGCCTCTCAGGTACGTAGCGGCCACGAATCCGGCCAGGTCCCCGATCACTCCGCCGCCGAGCGCAATGATCAGGCCGTCCCGTTTCAATCCCGCTTCAATGCAGCGCGAGAGGAGCTCTCCCATGACGGTCCAGGACTTGGAATCCTCGCCGTCGGGCACCGTGAACAGGTCCACCTGTAATTCCGCAGCAATCAACGCCTCCCGAAGCTGATCTGCATACAGCCCGCTGACCGTCGCATCCGAAATCAGAACGGCATGTCCCGCCGGAGCATGACCTTTCAGATGTATGGCCGCTTTCCAGAGAATATCCGGTTGGATGAGTATGGGATAACTGCGTTCTCCCAGATCCAGACTGACGATTTTCATTGCCACACTCCCAGATAGCCGGCGATCATGTCCGCGACAAAGTCGGGTTTAATCTCCTGGTTCAGATGCAGAATCAGATCGGCCCGGCGGTAGTATTTCTGTCTTTTGTCCAGCAGGTTTTTGATATAGGCCATTTTTTCCTGTTCGGAGCCCTGGCTCAGAAGCGGCCGGTTCGTTTTCCGGGCCGCGCGTCTCAGGATGATTTCAGGCGGATAGCTCAGTGTGACTGTCAATCCGGTGGCATGAATACGGTCCCAGTTTTCCGGATCGATGACGGCGCCGCCTCCCAGCGAAATCACCTGATGCTTTTGGGCGGACACCCCGAAAACACATTCTTTCTCGAGCGCCCGGAATGCGGGTTCTCCACGGTTTGCGAATATTTCCGGAATCGTCATCCCGGCGGCTTTGACGATACATTCGTCCGTGTCCACAAATTTCCAGTTCAGCCTCATGGCCAGCAGTTTTCCTACCCGGGTTTTGCCGACGCACATGAAACCCATCATGTAGATATTTTTCGTTTTGATTTTCATGAGAAAACGATGAGCACTCCTTTTCTGCGAAAGGGTTGAAACTGGGATTCCGGCACCGGATTCCCGATGCAGTTGATGTATTCCAGCCGTTCGAGGTCCATGACCGGGGTCAGGTCCGAAATCTGATTGAACGAGATGTCCAGCGTTCTCAGATACAGCATTCCCGAAAGGGCGCTGATATGTGTGATGTCATTGAGCGACAGGTCGATTTCTTCAAGAAGCGTCAGCGTGCCCAGGGAAGAGATGTCATGAATGTTGTTGCAGGACAGATTCAGACCCGTGATATGGATGCAATGTTCCAGTCCGGATAAATCGGAAATCATGTAGCCGGACAGCTCCAGGTCTCCCTCCGTATTCTCAAGATCCGATCGCCTGTAGATCACATCGAGATTGCCGTACTCTTTGTGTTTCAGGGCCGAGAGAAAGTCGTGAAACGTGGTCCTGACCGGTCTGCCGCTCAGCGGAGAGTCAGGCCGGGGCGGTGCGGACGTCCCCTGATGACGGGTTTTTTTGTCGGATCCGTACCATGCACGGTTTTCCCGGGGCATCGTGTTGCCGGGTTCCAGGTATTTCAGGATGTTCAGAATCGGCCTGAATTCGTTGAGTGCGTTCAGGTCCCCGGTTTGATGGCCCCGTTTAATCGCCTGAGTATAATAGGCGATTCTGTCCGGATGCACCATCATCATCAGTTTGTAAAAAACCTGGTTGGAGGACTGGTCCATGCCTGAAAGGCCCATTTCCCGGGCGATCCGGCTGAGAAAATCGAAGTCTTTCCGCTGATAGGCCTGAATCAGCATGGATGAAATGGCGTTCAGATTCTGAACGGAATAGGCGTTCAGGAGACGGCTGAACATGTCATTGTCAGGAGGCATGGGGCCGGCCTTATCATTTTATAATTGTTTCCCGGATTCTCTCGTACAATCCCCCGGGCAAGCTGCGGCCAAGCCATATTTCATCCGCGGCCAGGGCCTGAAGAATGAGCATGCTCAGCCCGGAAATCGTCCGTGCACCTCTTTGTGAGGCCTCCCGCATGAGTCTGGTCTCGAGGGGTTTGTATACCATGTCGAAAACCGTGACACCGGCGGGAAGCCGTTCAGGATCCGGGACCGGTGAACGGTCCGTTTCCGGCCACATGCCCACCGGCGTGGCGTTGATCAGAAGATCCGCGTCCGGCAGCCGATCCAGCAGTCCGGTTTCGAGACTGCTGCCGGTCAGGCGCATGTCGTGCTGACCGCTGAAACCGGAAATCAGCCCCTCGACGCGTTCAGGAACGATATCGTATAAAAACAGTTCACGGACCTTCATGAGTCCCATGGCCTCGATGGCGGCCCTTGCCGCACCCCCGGCGCCAAGAAGCACAACCGGACCGCCGGGCGTCCATCCGCCTCTTTTCAGGGCCTCTTTCAGTCCTGTGGCATCCGTGTTATATCCGGTCAGCCGGCCGTTTTCGTTTTTCACGGTGTTGACCGCGCCGATTCTCCGGGCCGACGGATCGACGGTATCCAGATGCGGCATGACCGTCTGCTTATGGGGAATGGTAGCGTTGAATCCGGGGCATCCGGTTTTTCTGACCGTATCGATGAAACCGGCCAGTTTTTCCGGAAGTACATGCACGGCCGTGTAATTCAGGTCCAGGGTCATGGACTCGTACACCATTTTATGTATGACCGGCGACAGGGTATGTCCGATCGGATGGCCGATCACGCAGTAGGTTTTTGCGTCGATCTCAAACATGGGACAGCGCCTCCAGATCCTCGTAAAATCCCGGGTGTGAAATTTCGGCACACTCGGCACGCCGGATCACGGTCTGTCCCCGGGCCATAAGGCCGGCCACGGCAAAAGCCATGGCGATCCGGTGATCCCAGTAACTGTCCAGACCCGCACCGGTCAGTTTCTGCGGACCCATGATCCGGAACCCGTCTTCGAAGGTTTCGATCCGGCCTCCCATGAGCCCGATATTCGTTTCGAGCGCCCGGATGCGGTCGGTTTCCTTGACGCGCAGTTCCTTGGCGTCTTTCACGATTGTTTCGCCCTCCGCGAACAGCGCGGCCACGGCCAGAACCGGAATCTCATCCACGAGCTGGGGGATCAGGTCCCCTTCGATGACCGTACCCGACAGCCGGCCTGAACGGACCACGAGATCGGCCATGGGTTCGTCACCCACGCTCTGCGGGTTTTCCTCGGTGATTTCGCAGCCCATCCTCCGGAGCACCGTCAGTATGCCGGACCGCGTGGGATTCAGACCCACCTGACGTATGCGCAGTTCCGAACTGGGTATCAGCGATGCCGCGACCAGAAAAAACGCGGCTGCAGAAATATCCCCGGGCACCATGATTTCCGTGCCTGTCAGTTTTGCCGGTCCTTGTACGGAGACGGTTGTATTTTCTCTTTTTACGGGCACGCCGAACGCTTTCAGCATACGCTCCGTATGATCGCGGGAAAGGGCAGGCTCCGTGACCGCTGTGATGCCTTCGGTATGCAGTCCCGCCAGCAGGACACAGGATTTAATCTGGGCGCTGGCCACGGGCGAATGGTAATGGATGGGCGACAGTGTCCGGCCGTGTATTGTCAACGGACAGGTGCCGCCGGGCTGTGCATCGATTATGGCCCCCATTTGTCCGAGGGGAATGATGATGCGGTTCATCGGGCGTTTGGACAGCGATTCGTCCCCGGTCAGTATTGAAACGAACGGCTGAGCGGCCAATATCCCGGACATGAGGCGCATGGTCGTCCCCGAATTTCCCGCGTCCAGTGATTTTTCCGGGGGTGAAAAACCGAACAGACCCGCTCCCCGGACACGGACGGCGTCCCCGTCATCCGTAATTCGGACACCCAGCTGCTGTAAAATACTGCGTGTGTTCCCGACGTCTTTGCCGGGCATCAGGTTCCGGATCACCGTCTCACCTTCGGCAAGCGCACCGAACATGAGCGACCGGTGTGAAACGGATTTGTCCCCGGGAACGGAAATGGATCCTCTGAGCGATCGAACGGGTGTTATGGTTTTATCCATGTTTTCAGATCCGATAAAGATAAATCATGGCTGTAACCCGGTCCGCATTATCCCAGCAAACGGGATTCGAAACCGGTTTTTTTCAGGACGGCCTGTGCTTCTGTCCGCGCCTCCGGTGTTTCGAGAGAGAGCCGGATGGTTCCCGAATCCCCCTCACGAACCTTCAGTACCTCGATATCCTTGATATTGATATGCCGTTCCGCCAGTGCCGTGGAAATGGCCGCGATAATTCCCGGTTTGTCCTCCACACGGACCAGCAGGTCGAAATGAGGCCTGATAAATCCCTTGGTGTCCCTGGGAATGCTGAGACGCTGCGTGTTGGCCCGGGTAAAATCGTCATTCAGTGTACCGGAACACATTTTATCCCGGACCGTTTCGAAATCTTTGATAAACTCGTCCATGGTTTCCGCGATCGCATGCTGATTGGTTTCCAGGATGTCCTCCCAGATGTCGTAAGGGCTGGATGCGATCCGGGTCATGTCGCGGAATCCGCCCGCGGCCAGCTTCAGGTGAAGCGGTGATTTGGAATCCTTGGAAATGAGATTGACCAGCGTCACGGCGAGCAGCTGCGGCAAATGGCTCACGGCGGCGGCGATGCGGTCATGGAGTTCGGGCGCCATGACTATGGATTTGGCACCGATTATTTCCACGAGACCGGACAGGCGGCCGATAACGGATTCCGGCGTGTTTTCCAGGGGGGTCAGTACATAAACCGCATTCTGGAAGAGCAGCGCGTCCGCCGCCTGTATACCGCGGTTTTCGCTTCCGGCCATCGGGTGGCCGCCGATAAAATAGCGTTCTGTCCCGCAACAGGCCCTGGCCGTATCGACGATTTGCTTTTTGGTGCTGCCCGCATCTGTAATGAGCGTGCCCGGACGGACGGCTTCCGCCACCTCGGGGAGCCGGACCATGATTTCCTGAATGGGATTGCAGAGAATGACCAGATCCGCATCCGCCACGCCGTCGGCCAGGCGGTTTTTCGCCACGGCCATATCAATGGCACCCGCAGCCAGGGCATCGTTCAGTACCGAATCGCTGGAAATTCCCGTGATTTTCGACGTCGGCTGTTTCTGTTTGATGGCCAGACCCAGCGAACCGCCGATCAGGCCCACGCCGATGATGGCAATATGTTTAAAATCGGGATCAGACATGGAACCTTCCGGCTTCATGATAAAACATGGATATTGAGTAAACTACCGCCGCCGAAGGCGGTGACTTTAAGAATCCCGGCGAAGCCCGGAGGCTAAAGCGGCACCTATGTGCCGCCCGGGAGAGACCGGGAACCACTGGAAAAGCCAGTGGTTTGAAGATCAATCATACGGAATGAATGAGGCCCGGCTTCGCCGATGTCCGCACGGACACTTATTCGATTGTTCTGCCGATGGCCCGGGCAATCGCCCTGAGCTCCGACATCAGCTGTGTGAATTGTTCCGGAAACAGGGACTGGGCGCCGTCTGACAGGGCCTTGTCCGGTTCGTTGTGAACCTCGATCATCAATCCGTCCGTGCCCGCGGCCACAGCGGCACGGGCCATGGGAATGACCTTGTCACGCAGGCCGATTCCATGACTCGGATCGGCGATGATGGGCAGATGACTCCGTTTCTTGACCACGGGAATAGCTGAAATATCCATGGTGTTTCGTGTATAGGTTTCAAATGTGCGGATGCCGCGTTCACAAAAGATGACCTGCGCGTTGCCGCCGCTCAGGATGTATTCGGCAGACATGAGCAGCTCTTCGATCGTTGCAGATAATCCGCGTTTCAATACCACGGGTTTTCGGGTTTTTCCGAGTTCCTTGAGCAGCGCAAAATTCTGCATGTTCCGGGCACCCACCTGAAGGATGTCGATATAGGGTTCCATCTGTCCGATTTGTGCGATGTCCATGATTTCGGAGATGGATACCAGGCCGTTGGCATCCGCGGCGTCTTTCATGATTTTCAATCCCTCCACACCCAGGCCCTGAAAACTGTACGGGGATGTTCTGGGCTTGAATGCACCGCCTCTCAGGATTTTGGCACCGGCCTTTTTTACAAATGCCGCAATGGTATGAATCTGTGATTCGTTTTCGATGGAACACGGCCCGGCCATGACAATGACCTCGGGCCCTCCGATCTGAATGCCTTTGATATCGATGACCGTATCTGAGGGTTTGAATGACCGGCTGACCATTTTGTAGGGTTCCGTGACGCGCAGGACCTCGGCCACGCCGTCGAGTACTTCCATGCTCCTGGCGTCCAGACTCCGTGTGTCGCCCACCACACCCAGAATGGTCTGATGCTCGCCCCGGTCGGGATGTACAGTATAGCCCAGTTCCTTCAGTGTTTCCGTCACATGAACGATCTGGGATTCAGTCGCCCCTTTTTGCATCACGACAATCATGAACCGTTCTCCTCATCTCCGGCATAGCGTTTGAACTGTTCCTCGCGGGACAGAAGAATGACCAGTCTGAAAAAGTCTTCAAGCACCTTGGTATCCACCGGATCGTGCGGAAGGGCCAGAACCCGGTTGATGACCTCTTCCTCGCGTTTCCTGTCGATGATGGCCTGCCCGGATTCCCTTTTCAGCCTGCCGATTTCTGCGGCGAGCTGCATGCGCCTGCAAAAAATCTGCACAAGATCCGAATCGACATCATGAATTTCCTTGCGAAGGTCCTCAAGCGAAATCGTCATTTCTCATCCTCGAATGAAGCTGATAAAAAAGCCCACCTGAAAATTGTGGGCGGGCTGTCATTGGAATCTGATTCTAGTCACCCACATCCGTTAACGGTTGTGCAAATAATAATAAGTCAGCGATATTTTATATAATTTAGCGGGCATTTTAATTTTCCAGGGCATCTCAAGTAACTAAAAAATATACAGAACTCGCCCATAAAAGTCAAGCCGATTCAGGATATGTCATTGAATAGGCCGGGATTCCGGCTGTACGGAACAGATTGCTGTTTTCAGGCTGCTGCCGATAACAATTTACTTGCATCTGAAAAATAAAATTGCTATAATACATAGATTTTTAAATGGTTTACAGTAAAAAAACTGTTGAAAGATGGCTGATTCCCAACATTCCATCAAAGCCGATCTCTGGCTTTTATTTATGTGTGTGGTCTGGGGTGCGAGTTTCCCGCTGGTAAAGATTGCACTGAATGACATCAATCCGTTTCTGTTTCTTGCGATCCGCTTTCTGCTGGCAGGATTTCTCATTATGGCCGTCGTGAGCTTCCAGAAGGGGCGGGTCAGCAGAAGCCAGCTGTTGCGGGGTGGCTTGCTCGGGATCTTCATGTTCGCGGGCATCCTGCTGCAGACCCTGGGACTCCAGTATACAACCGCATCCAATTCGGGTTTCATCGCCGGAACGGTTGTCGTGATGGTCCCCATACTCGTAGTGCTTATCGAGAAAAAATGGCCCAGGACGCCCGTTCTGATCGGAGCGCTTTTCGCACTGGCCGGGCTGTATCTGCTGACAACGCCTTCCTCTTCCGGATTCAATAAAGGGGATTTGCTGTCTATTGTCAGCTCGGTGGCTTTCGCGTTTGAAATCGTTTATATTGAAATTCTGGTCAGACCCAAAGAATCCTTTATCATTGCCATGATCATGATTATGATGACAGGCATTCTGGCCGCCGTCTTCACCGTGATCACCGGAAACTGGGCTTTCAATCTGACCCGTTCCATGATTACGGGATTGTTGTTTGTGGCGGTACTGTGCACGGCACTGGGATTCACCATACAGACGCACTGGCAACCCAGAACGTCCGCAGCCACTGCTTCAGTCATATACACCATGGAACCCGTTTTTGCAGCCATCTTTTCGGGATTGCTGCTGAATGAGCGTCTGACTGCTGCAGCTCTGGCAGGCGGCATTTGTATTATTGCTGGCATGCTGATTGCAGAACAGAAGGTGATGATATTGATAGGAATCATTCTCAGGCTGATCAAACGATTAACGGCCTGAGGCTGCACACCAATGACATCACTGCAGGATGAAAAGTATTCGATATTCCGCTGTTGTTTTATCACCTGACTGCAGGTGATTCGATCATAGAGAGTGAACTTGATAAGAGGTAATATCGTGCACAGAGACGATCAGAGAAGAGAGAAAAGGGGCCAGTTCAGACCGTCAAGACGGCCGCCTGTCGATGAAAAGGTCCGTCAGGCCATCAACGAGGCTGAAACGGCCCTGGCTGGGAACCTTTCCTCGTATGCGATACGCGGCTTGAATCCGTTTCAGAGGAAAATGGTTCACAGGCACTTTGAGCGGACACAGGAGTACAAGGTAAAAACATACAGGGATTCCGAAGATTATATACTCAGGGTGTATCCCATGGGGCAGATCCGGAGATTCGCGGAGCAGAAGGCCCAGGAAGTGCTTATGAACGGTGAAAACGTCATACTTCCGCCGATGGGCGCCTTTGAGCGTTTTAT
This sequence comes from bacterium, assembly GCA_016930535.1. Classification (GTDB taxonomy): domain Bacteria; phylum Zhuqueibacterota; class QNDG01; order QNDG01; family JAFGCO01; genus JAFGGN01. The sequence goes on along the minus strand of JAFGGN010000059.1, from coordinate 17,380 downwards.
CGTTCATGACTATCTGAAAGATCGTGACGGCATCAGTACGGAGAGTTACGGAGAAGGGAATGAAAGGCACATTGAAATCGCTCCGCTGTTCGGTCGTACCTTAAAAAAAGCGAAAAGACGATTGTCCCGGTAAAATGGGGTCAAGGAGCTGTCATGGATAAAAATGTGATGGTCGTCGACGACGACCAGGCTGTCCTGAATACGGTGCGGCGTATTCTTGAATATGCCGGATTTGAGGTTGTCACTGCGGAAAGCGGTGAACGCTGCCTGGAAATACTGGGCCAGGGTTTTCATGGATTGATACTCATGGATGTGGTGATGCCGGGACTGGACGGCTGGGATACCATCCAGGCCATCGTGGATCAGGGTTTTGCCAAGGGCAACATTATCTGCATGCTCACGGCTAAGGAAGTGCCGGACCCGAGAATGGACACGCTCAAAGAGTATATCCTCGATTATATTACGAAACCGTTTGCCGCGCAGCAGCTCATCAATGTGGTCACCGAGTATATCGACTATCTGCCGGACACTCCCTGAAAGCGGAGAATCCGTGAAGAACAGATGAGATGTTCCCGATGGCATTCTTTAGAGCATAAAGTCTTCGGAATATGATCGGTCCTGGTATGAAAAACAAAACAATCGTCATCATCGGTGCTTCGGCAGGAGGTCCGCGGACATTAAAGCAGATATTCCAGGGCCTGCCCAGATGTGACTGCAGTATCGTCCTGGTTCAGCATATGCCGCAATTTGTCAACCAGTCGATCGCACAATCGCTGAACGATTGTACTGAAATGTCCGTTCATGTTGCACAGGACGGCGAGTTTTTGAAATCAGGAGAGATGGCCGTGGTTCCGAGCGAGGTTCATGCGGAGATTCTGCACAACAGACAGATCAGGCTTGTGGCGGGGGAGCGTGTGAATTTTGTGTGTCCTTCAGTGGATGTAACCATGCAATCGCTGCAGGCGGAACCGGGCGTCACCCATATCGGAATTATTCTGACCGGTATGGGACGGGACGGAGCCAGCGGTATTTGCCATATGAAATCAATCGGAGCAAGAACCATTGCACAGGATCAGGATTCAAGCGTCATTTTCGGTATGCCCAAGGAGGCCATCGATACAGGCTGTGTGGATCATGTCTGCAATCCCGGTCAGATACATGACAAGCTGATTCATCTGGCGGGAATACTGAGATAAGAACAAAGAGCAAAGATTAAAGAATTAAGAATAAAGATGGTGAAGAATTTTCTTTATACTGCTGATTGCTTGGTCGTGTCCGGACAACGAATCCATATAAAATCGGCCGGCGGACACGGGATATGACAACACAGGCGAAACCGGTCGTTTCAGGATTGTCCGTTGAACATGATCTGCTCAATCCAGCACTTTACGGTAAAAGCGCGGAATATTTTGTCAGACATTTCGGGATTCACCCGAGGCCGCCCGATCTCGATTTTTTAGGAGAGATTCTGCTGTCTTTTTCGCAGTTTCCCTATGAGAATCTGAGTAAAATCATCAAACATAAGGACCGGATGGACTGGCTTGAGAAAATCCGACTGCCCGAAGAGGTCGTGGATGATCATGCACGTTTTCACCTGGGGGGTACGTGTTTTTCGCTGACGTTCACTCTGGAGACCATCCTGACCCGGTTCGGTTTTCTGTGCTATCCGGTCATGGCGGACATGAAGTGGAAACCCAACTCCCATTGTGCCCTCATCGTCCTCTGGCAGGGGGACAAGTATCTGGTGGATCCGGGCTATCTGCTGAACCGGCCGCTGCAGCTCAATGTGGAGAAACCCCGTATCTTTACTTCGGAAGTCAGCGGTGTCGAACTGATTTTCAGATCCCATGAATCAGGCTATGATCTCTACACGTTCAATAAATCACAAATGAAATGGCGGTACCGGTTCCGCGACCAGGTCTGCAGCCGGCAGGATTTTCTGCAGTTCTGGCTGGATTCCTATTACTGGAACTCCATGCACGGTCTGCTGCTGACCCGGCTGGAAAAGGACCGGATGATTTATGTGCACAAGCATTTTATGCGCGAGACCAGCTATACCGAAAAGAAGAACAGGAATATCAGGCAGAACTATCATGAAGCCATACATGAAATATTCGGGATACAACCTGAAATCGTCGAACAGGCACTGTCCTCACTCGATGTCAATATGGCAAGGGAAAGGGAATTGGGACTGTGGAAACCCAAAGAAAAGGAATCTGCTTAAGGAGCGTTTCTGTTGAAGCCGGCCGAACCCGGACAGGTTAAACTGTTCTGCGGAATTCTGTACAGCGACAGACAAAAACTGGAGGAGGCCATCGGACTTCTCGAAAACAGTTACGGTGACGCGGATTTCCGTTCAGAAGAATTCCCCTTCGAAAAAACCGATTATTATGTGCCTGAAATGGGGACTCCCATCATCCGGCTTTTTGTATCCTTCACGCAACTCATCCATCCGAAACGAATTGCCGAAATCAAAATTGAAACCAATGACATCGAATCCCGGACCATGGCCGGGGGCGGGCGCCGCGTCAATCTGGATCCCGGGTATATCGATTATGATAAGGTCGTCCTGGCATCCGCAAAGTACAACGGACAGAAAATTTATCTGGATCATGGAATCTGGGCGGATCTGACACTGCATTATGAAAAGGGGCGTTTCGATCCCTATCCCTGGAGTTTTCCCGATTTTAAAAGCGGCCTGTACGGGGACGTGTTTCTGCAGATACGGCAGCGATACAAGGAACAGATGAAACGGAAATAGCGGGGGAATATTCAGGCTTTTCCGGAACAGCGAGTCCCCCGGTCATACCAGCCTCAGATTTTCCTGAGCTGTACGATGGTGGCACCCCAGTGCCCCAGATCGGGCGGTGCATCCGTAAATGAGATCACTCCGGGATGCCGGGCCAGAACCTGGTGCACTTCCCATTTCAAACGGCTTTTACCTTTTCCGTGAATAATCCGGACTTCAGTGTATTGCTTTTCCCCTGCATGCTCCAGAAATACTTCGATCATCTCCGGTATCTGCTCAGGGAAAAAACCATGAAGATCAAGGACATCGGCGACTTCAATATATTCAGGCATGTCCCGTACTTCATCATTTTTGCTTCCGTTCGTCATGGGATCACGGCAGCTGGATGGTCAGGCGCGCACTGATATCCTCACTGATCGCGAAGCGGATATTGGTGCCGTCCTGTATATAAAACGGATCCGGAACATTGTCGTCCATCGTATCCATGAGCTGGGGAAAATCAAAGTAGTACTCGTCTCGGTTGTTTTTCTTCTCCGTTCCTTCGAGTGCGGTCAGCGTATCGATCAGCGTGAAGTTGCGTGTATAGAGCACGGCAATGTATACACCGGATTCCGCGGCCTGTTTTTTGTCGTTCGTGCCGTCCCAGAATACCGAATACTGTCCCATGGTCAGAGGCCCGTTAATCAATGTCCTGACAACGTGTTCCCTGTCAGACAGGGGATCGTCGCAGGAGATCGAAATCAAACCAATCCCGATGATATAAAGGATGAAACGGATTGTTTTCATGGCATATCCTCTTTGGTATGTTCGCCGATCCAGTTCAGTACGGTTTCCCAGCATGTCCGCATGTTTTCCGCTCCCCGTATTTTATGACCCTCTTTCCGCAATATCAGAAATCGCGATTCGACATGCTGTTTTTGCAGGGCCGTGTAAAACTGCACACTCTGATCGAACGGGATTTTCTCATCCATGGTGCCGTGTATGATCAGGACCGGGGTTTTAATGTTCTTAACGAACTTGACGGGCGACCATTTTTCATACTGTTTGTAATTGTCATAGGGTGTCCCTCCGAATTCCCAATCCATCTCATCGGACTGACGGGCGGAGCCATAAAAGGAAACCGGATCAAAAATACCGGCATGAGAAACCAGACATTGAAACCGCTGTGTATGCCCGGCGATCCAGTCGATCATATACCCGCCATACCCGGATCCGACGGCCGCGATCCGTGTTTCATCCACAAATGGGAATTCCCTGATGACATAGTCGAGGCCGTGCATCAGGTCCCGATAAGGCGAACCGCCCCAGTTTTTCGAGACCGCATCGGAAAACTCCCGGCCGTATCCCCTGGCTCCGCGCATGTTGATCATGATTACCGCATATCCGTTTTTTGCAAACATCTGTGCGTTCCAGTCGGCTTTGAAACAGTCTTGCGATGCTGAATGCGTATCGTTTCGGATCAGCAGCACGCCCGGAACCTTTCTCGCCGGATCAAAAAAAGGAGGTTTGATCAGAAAACCATGGACCAGTTTCCCGTCAAAACTTGAAAACCAGAAATCATGGATCGGGTTCATCTCAATCTGATTGACGAGGCGATGATTCAGAAAGGAAATCTGCTCCAACTGCTCGCCTTTTAAATTGCATGTAAATATCTCGGGCGGCATATGGGCCCTGGAACGCACAAAGTAAAGGCGGTTGCCATCGGGTGAAATCATCAAATTCGTGTTGGTTCCGGTCAGAAGGGTGCCCTTGATTTTTCCTGTCTTCACATCGACATGAAAGATGACCAGACGGCCCTGATCCCAGGCGGTAAAGTATATATGGTCCGAATCGGGCGTCCAGACCATTTCATTGACATCCAGATCGAAATTTTCGGTCAGATTCCGGATCCGTCCATTGAACCGGTCTTTCAGCAGGATGTCCGTCTGATCGCCTGTTTCTCCCGGTCTTCGTGTAGACCTGCAGGCAATATAGCGGTGATCCGGAGAGTACAGGGGGCTGTCTTCATTTCCCGGATTTGTGGAAATCTGCTTCAGCGTGCCTCCGTGAGAGGGAACCGCATAAATATCCAGATTGGACGGCCGCGTCTGCGTCGAATCCATATAACGGACAAACAGGATCTCCCTGCTGTCCGGTGAGAACGAAAAATGACACGGATCGCCAATAACGACAGGAAATGTGTGCTCGCTGCCCTGCATGAGATCCCATGACGGTCCGCCGGTGAAAGGCATGATGAAAATATGCCTGCATCCGGGTCCGGGACAAAGCGGATCCGGATCCGGGCAGTTCAACGCCTCGGTATTCGGATTCAGCACAACCGATACCGGTTCTGACAGGACGGACAGGGATTCCGGGAGTGCCGTATAGGCAAGCAAGTTGCCGTCCGGCGACCAGATATAATCTGATATACCGGCCGGCACATCACTGACGGGCTGCGCCTCTCCGCCGTTCATGGGAAGCATGTGTATCTGACGCGTTCCGCTGCGGTCGGACAGGAAAGCCAGCAGCGATCCGTCCGGACTGAATCGGGGCGAACCGTCAAAGCCGTTCGAGGTGGTCAGCCGTCTTGCAGAGCCTCCCCGGTGATTCAGCAGATAGATATCCTGGTCGCATGTCCCGGTCTGATTCTGTCTGGCTGAAAGGGCGATCCAGTTGCCATCCGGAGAAAGCGTGCATTCCATGATGAATTGAATATAACTCAGGTCGTTGTAATTGATGCATCGTTTTTGGGCCGTTGATACGGGTGCATTCACCAAAAAAACAAAGCATGTGAGCCATATGCGAAGGACTGTCATTTTGACTCCCGGCACAGGGAAAAATCAATTCTGTGATACGGAACCGAGCAGAAATTTAGGATTGTTTTAAGAAGAGTGCAAGCAAAAAATCATTATTGTTCTGTTAAGCAGGCCATAGAACCCATGGCGGTTTACCATGAATCATCATTATGCAAAGAGATATCCCCTTCCATATCTTCATAGTCTTCCATATTCAGACGGTTTGAATCGTCGGCTTCTCCGTTGCGTAAACCAATCACTTCGGCTTCCGAATAAGGCATGGTCTGGCTGCATTTGACGCAGCATGTGGTTTCAGGGAGAATTTTAAGCCTTTCACGGGGGATTTTCTTGCCGCAAAATTCACACAGGACAACGTTGTTTTTGGGTGTTTCCGGCATTCGTCTTTCCTCCTTGTGACGCCTGGATAACCAAAGCCATGATTTCTTACGTTTACCGATAAAAAATGGTTCCCTAAAGATAAAAAAAAAATCATCGGAGTCAAGTAAAAAAATTACGGATTGAAAAAAAGTCGGTGGTATGTGCAGGCATATGGAAACAGAGCCCGGTGTTCAGGGGCCTGAAACCAATCTGGCGTTCAATTCGGCAAGAGGGAACCGGCGGTTCGTTACAGCAACACCGGTCTGTTGATCGATTCGTGAATCCGTATTGACGGATGGCCGGTTTATTTTGTTTTCGTGGATCTCACCAGTCCGGTCAGCATCCGGCCGACTTCATCCACGGCGGAAATCAATTCAACGTTGTCCTTTGTATAGTCCAGATCCCGGGTGAGGATCAAATAGTATTTCACGGCTTCGACTGCGTCCTGGCTGTCTTTGTACGATTCAAACTTGTCTTTGGGACTCCGGCGCATGAATCCTTCCGCAATTTTCACCGGTATTTTCACAGCTGCGGACCGCATCTGAACGGCAAGCTCGGCTTTTTCATCCTTGTTCAGTTTTTTCGTGAGTTCGAATATCTCCAGAACCAGCTGATGGGCCTTTTGCCAGACGTGAAGTTGCTGAAAATCGGTCAGTTTTTCGTTCACCGTACTTCTCCTCCTCTTAGGAATGATGGGATGTTCAGGGATCTATTCAAATACCGGACTGCTTAACTCATACTCAAAATCTGATCAGGCGTCAGGGCCCATGCCAGGTTCCATGCTTCATGTGTTTTATTGAGCCTTACGGCACAGCCAGGCATGAAGTGTATTTTCTCCGACTCCGGATTTCCCGTGACCATGAGATTGGCCAGGTAATTCAGAAATGGCAGATGACTGACGAGCATGGTGTTCCTGGTTTCCGATTCCAGTTGTGTCTTCATGATTTCCGGATCACTGTCCGGCATCAGGTGGAGCGCACGATGCACGGTGTCCGATTGAATATACCGGTTCAGAATCTCGGCGGTTTCCCTGGCCCGGAGTATGCCGCTGTGCAGAATCTGATCGATGTCATGGGCCTGTTCCTTTAAATAAGCGGCCAGTACTTCAATAGCCTTTCTGCCTTCCTGAGTAAGCGGGCGTTCACGGTTTGTATAACCGCTTTCGGCATACCCGTGACGTACGAGTATCACATGCATTTATTCGAATTCCCCGCCGATCTTCCGATAGGCATCGCGAAACGGCATGCCCTGTCTGACCAGTTCATAAACCCGTTCCGTGGCGAATAGTTCGGGTGTCAGGCCCGCCGCGCATTTCTCTTTATCGACATCCAGCGTTTCTGCAACCAGGGTCATAATCGCAATACTGTTCAGAGTCAGGTCCAGTGATTCCATGACAGGCTTTTTGGTTGTCTGCATATCTCTGTGATAACCGCTGATCAGGTTTCCGGTCTGGGTTTTCAGCTGTATTTCATTAGCCAGAATCCGGTGATAATGCGCCCGGACAAGTTCCAGGACATCCGGATTTTTTTTCTGGGGCATGATGGAACTCCCGGTGCAGAAATCGGCAGGCAGAATAAAAAATCCGAAAGTGGGCTCGGAAAACAGAATCAGATCCGAAGCGAGACGGTTCAGGTCCAGCATCACCTGGGTCAGCGTATGCACGAGTGTGGATTCAAGCTTGCCGCGGCTCAGCTGCACGTAAGTTGCATGCTGCTGAATGCGTGAAAATCCGGCCAGGGCTGCGGCATACTCTCTGTCGATGTCAAGCGGAATGCCATAACCTGCCCCGGTGCCCATCGGGGACTGGTCCATCAGATCGCGGCTGGTATGAACGAGTCTCAGATTGTCCGCCATGGATTCTGCATATCCGGCCGCCCACAAGGCGACGGAGGATACCATCGCTTTCCTCGTATGCGTGAAGCCCGGTATCTGAATGCTGCCATGCCGTTTCAGGAGATCATGCATGGCCCTGAGAAAATCGTGAATCGCGCTCTCGATCCGGGAGATTTCATCCAGATAATAAAGCCGGAGCGCGGCCAGAACCTGGTCGTTCCTGGACCGGGCGGTATGGATCTTCTTTCCCAATTCTCCCAGGGATTCCGTCAGATGATTTTCAATGGCAGTATGACAGTCTTCCTGATCCTTTTCAATGATGAAATGCCCGCTGTCATGGAGCTCGATGATCTTTTTCAGAGCGGATTCGATCTGTTTGCTTTCATTGGGATCGAGAATGCCCGCTTTTTCAAGCATTTTTGCATGTGCGATCGAAGCCCTGCAGTCGTATTTGACCAGTTTCATGTCCAGAACCGGATCATCACCTACGGTGAATGCTTCGATACGGGGATTCAGTTTTGTCTTTTTTTGCCAGAGTTTCATACACGTTTTCAGGTTTTTGCCGTTCGCCGTTTCAACCGGCCGTCATGGTTCCCGCGCAATGAACTACAGTTCTCCTCTCAGGGTAACAATATAATGCCGGATGGGTTCGAGAAATCGTTGACGCAGGGTGTAATTGTAATTGAAAATATTTTTTCCGTTCAGGCTGATATCGAATTGTCCGAAGTCGTACTGAATCATGGCATCGCATACACGCATCGGAACGCGTTCATCGTTTTCGAACAGACTGACAATTTCCTTCTGCCGGCTCGCATATCTGTAATCGACACCGATGATCCAGCCTCTGAACCTGATTTCACCGCCTGCGACCACCCGGTTGTCAGACCGGTAGGGCAGTGGTTTATGGGTTCTTTTATCCTTGTGATTCAGTGCGGTCCACCCGATATGCGCGCCGAACAGGCCGTTCCAGAAAGAGGCCTGAATTTTCATCTCGAGACCCAGGATCAGGGCCTCTCCGAGATTCATGAACTGATAGGCGCGGAGCGAATCATTGTAGGTCACGTCGATCATGTTTTCATACGTGCTGTTGAACATCGAAATGTCCATGCTGAATTTCGGCTGCAGCCATTTTTCAAATCCGGTGGCCAGATATTCCGGTATATAAAATGCCTGATTGACGCCCAGTTCGGCACTCACGGCGCGTTCCGCTTTTTTAAGCTCCAGGTTGGGCACCACACGGACACCCGCCACATTGACAGTGGAAAATACTTCGGCCAGCGAAGGGGCACGGAATCCGTAACCCGCGGACAGGCGGCAGGTGTTTCCGGGCGCCGGATGATAAACCAGCCCCACACGCGGGCTGACCTGCCAATCGGTGCTGACGTCGGGAATTTTGTGATAATCCACTCTGGTTCCGGTCGTCAGGACCCACCTGGGTGTTATTTTGAATTCATCCTCGCCATATGCGGCGCAGTCCAGGCTGTTTTCATTGCCGAAAATGCGGGCCTTGGTTCTGGTGTAAATGATTTCTGTCCCGAAGGTACTGCTGTGGTTCTCGCGGAGCAGGGCATCTAGCTGAACCTCTGAACTCATCCTGTCCGTGACCGCGTAATCGGGCATGTCCGGGAAATTGTTTTCCCAGTCGGTCCGGTACCAGTTGGTCTTGATTTTGTAGGCCATCCTGTGACTGAGCACATGCGTGAAAGTGCTCAGTATGGATCCTTTCAGGTACAGAAGCCGGTTTCCGTACTCGTCTTCCGGCACGGTCATCGGACTGGATTGACTCTGCCACTGAATGAATTCGCCGTGGTCGTTGGAGGCAAAATTCGTCAGCAGGGTCCATTTTATCTGCGGCGTGAAATTGAAAGCGGTTTTTATAAGTGCGTTCCACAGTGTGAAATCTCCGTTCTGATGGTAACCCGTGGAATGCTTGCGGCCGACTGTCATCAGCATGTCCGTTTTGCGGATTTTCTGGCTGTATGAAACATCCACACCTTCGAATGACAGGGCGTTCTCCGCATCCCACTTGTTCAGTTCCAAGATACGGTAGGTCAGAAATTTATCGGTCCAGCGCCAGTTGTCGTAGGCCGGTTCATCATAAAAACCCCAGTGAACACGGAAACGCAGCTCCGGTTTGGCCGATGGGCTGCGTGTAATGATATTCACCATGCCGGCCATTGCATTGCTGCCGTACAGCGCAGATCCCGCTCCCTTGACGATTTCCACGCGTTCCACTTCCTCCACCGGAATCGCATCCCAGTTGATGCCTCCTGTATCCCCGTTGATCATCGGATGTCCGTCGATCATGAGCAGAACACGGCTGCCTGCGGCCCAGTTGAATCCGGTGGATCCCCGCAGTTCAACCTGGCCGTCGATAATGCCGAGTCCGGCCGTGTTCGTCAGTACCTCGTCCAGGCGGGACGGGTTGCGTTTAAGTATTTCTTCGGACTGGATTACATCCACCGTGGTGGGGGCATCCTCGAGCTGCTGTCTACGCTTCGTGGCCGTGATCACCAGATTCGGCTGTCTGATCACGGTCGGTTTCAACTCGATGGTCATGTTCAGCCCGGCATTGGGCTGAACCGATACGGGAACCGATTCTTTTTCATAGCCGATCATGGTGACCATGAGTGAATACCGCCCGGGAGGCAGCCGGGATATGCGGAAATGCCCGCTGGCATCGGAGGCCGTTCCGAGAAACGTTCCCTCGACCAGTACATTGACGCCGAAAAGACCTTTGCCGGTTTCTTTGTCCAGGATCAGGCCCTCGACGGTGCCCGTGATCTGAGCTTTGGACTGCATGCCGATCAGCAATACCGTCAGGCAGAACAGGATGCTGTTTTTTGTTTTTTTCATGGTCATCGCTTGAAAAATGGAATGTCCCGGTTGATCATGTCAAAATCCGCCACAATGTCGATATTTTCCACGATTTCGCCGGGTTTGATATACACGGGTTCGGGGTATTCAGCCGACGAAACGTAATAGGCCCCGAGTTCCTTGACGCCGAAATAGTAATCCTGAATATCCGGAAACCAGACCACCAGAATCCATTCGTATAATCCGGGTTTGAGATTGAATACATATTCATGAGTACTGCTGTGTCTCGGAATCGTATCGCTCAGTACGATATGCCCGATTCCCAGTTCATTGAAGACAAAGGCATAGAGCGCATCGGGATCGGTCAGCCCTTCGGGATACGTTTTTGATGCAATGACATTCACCTGTTTTGTGGAATCGGGCCAGATTCCCACAAAACGGATCGTTCCTGATATGCCCGAGGATCCGGCTGCGTCCTCACCGGTCGGGCTGAGACCGTGGCCGTGATAACAGGCGACCAGGGCAAGACAGCAGAGCAGTGCTCCCAGGAAAGCAGGGAAAGCCGGGAATTCATGCATTTTTGAACGGGTCATCATGATATGGCTCAATACCTCCTGTCACACGGACTACAGTATAACCGCGTCGTCGCGGGTTGGTTTTTTGTTTTTAAAGAAACGGACGGACAGCAGTCCGCCTGCCATGGAAAATATGGATCCGAGGCAAATCCAGACCATGAGGGATGATACGGCTTTGATGGTGCTCATTCCGTCATCCGACTGCAGTTCATTGAACACTTCCTCGAATTCCGGTGAGATTTCGCGGCTGCTTTCCAGAAGCTGCTGCAGAAAACCCAGTTCCGACATGCCCAGCCTCTGAAGCAGATAATAGAAGAATGTTCTGAAAAGACCGCCGTAAATTCCGGCGAGAAGGCCGACAATGACCGCATCGCCGGTTTTGAACGCCACGCCGGGCTGCAGGCTTTTACTGTACGTCCGGCCCGCCACGATTCCGCCTATAATGAGCCACATGAAGCACAGACAATTGCCTGCATTGATTACGGGCATGACCGACAGGATGCCCATGAATGCGCCGCCGATCAGAGCTGGGATCAGTTTGCTGGGCGTTTGTTCCATGCGTTTCCCTAACCTAGTTGTTGATATGTTCCGGGACGATCCAGTCCACAATACCCGTGATGATATAGACACCCGCGGTCCAGCCCGGAATCATGCCGGTCATAATATGGATGACAATGCCTGTGGAAATCAGTCCTGTTTTTTCCAATCCAAAATCGATCATGACAGGCAGAAGAGACAGCCATAACCACCGGTTCGATTTTTGAAGATCAAAATAAAACTTTTTGAAATGGAAAGATCCAACCGTGCTGATGAGGGTGCCGTAATAAATACCGGCGCATCGGCCGCACACGGCCATCGGACCGTCCATTACCTGCAATGACCTTTGGGGCAGCTGATGGCAGAATGGAGAAAAAATCATCCGGATATTCTCTGCCCAGGCAGTGCCGCCTGATCCGAAATGCATCAGCGCCGGGGCAAATGAAAAAGCCGCGCACCATCCCATCATGCTGATGATCATGATCCAATATAACCGTTTTTCCATTGGAATCATTGAATATAAATTTAACGAAATTGTAATAAATGTCAACTGGTTTTTTGACCGCTCCGGTCCCCCATGGTTACGGAACGCAATGAAATGATTGACATTGACGACCGGAGCGGTTAAATTAAGTCGTTCCGCGGTCCGGGACATGGAGATTCGTGAAACGGCGCTCTTTCTTCATCATGGCACGGCCGGGTGGACGATGTATTCAACCGGCTGTTTCATGTACGGAGAGAACAATGATACTTTCCGCTGATGAAATCGGTTCGGCTGTACAGTTATTGAAACGGGGCGGGGTCATCGGATATCCGACCGAAACTGTATATGGTGTGGGAGGCAGGGCCACGGATGCGGATGTGGTGCAAAGAATACGGCATCTCAAAGGCCGTCCGGATCAAAAACCCATGCTGATCCTTCTTCCCGATGAAACGGCCGTCAGAACGGTATGCAGGAATATTTCCGGCAGCGCTTTAATGCTGATGCGTCATTTCTGGCCGGGCCCGCTGACACTTGTGCTCGTCCCGGCCGAAGGATTCGCATCCGTCCTGCCGGGACTGGAAAAAGGCATCGGTGTCCGGATCTCTCCGGATCCGGTTTGCCGGATGCTGATGGAGGATTTCGGTGAGCCGCTGATCTCGACAAGCGCCAACCGGACAGGTGAAAAACCGGCACGGTCCGCTGAAGCCGTCGATCAGATTTTCGGACCACGGCTGGATGCGGTGATTGACGGCGGACCGCGGAACATGAACTCCCCTTCCACCGTATTAGATGTACGGTCGCGGCCGTTTCGAATGCTGCGTCAGGGTGCCGTCGGCCCGGATCAGATTCAAAAAATAACCGGAGAACACATTGTCCCAGCGATTTTGTAATGTTCTTTTCATCTGTACGGGCAATCTTTGCCGGAGTCCGATGGCAGAAGGTATTTTAAGAAAAATGATTGCCGATCACGGCATCACGCATATCCGTATCCGTTCCGCGGGCATGCTGGCGGTGAACGGCGCGCCGGCTGCTAGCAGTGCCCGGTCCGTATCCGGGAACCATGGCGTCGATCTGTCCGCTCATGCAGCCCGCTTTGTTTCGGCGGACCTGATCGACGAGGCGGATGTGATTCTGGTCATGGAAAGAAACCATCTTCAGGAAATCAGGGAGTGGTTTCCCGGAGGGACAGGAAAAATCTTCCTGCTGAAATCGTTCGGTCCGGATGGAACGGATGAGGAGGTGGATGATCCGATCGGAGGCAATCCGGATCTGTTCGAACTCTGCTTTCAGGTGATCGAGAGCGAAATCCGCCGGATTTTTCCGGCCCTGCTTGCATTCTGCGGCCGGGCCTGTCCGGATGACAAGAAAACGGCCAATTGAAAGGATCGCTGTGGTAAACTTACGGTTCATCGGACTGTACCTTTTGCTTGTCCTTGTTTTTTTATATGTCGTGCAGGCACAGGATTCACTGCCCGGCATGCCGGTCCCCGGGGCTGTCGCGGATACGGTGTATCTGGCATCTCCTGATTCCATGCCGGTAACCACTGAACCCGGATTCGGGTCTGAAGCGGATTCTCTTGTGTCAGGACCAGGAGAATTGCCGGATCCTGCCGGTCCGGTGCATACCGATTCAATGATTGTTGTCACACAGGCGCCAGTGGATTCACTCCCGACCGATACAACCGCAGCCGTCAAACAAGGTTTCAGAAGATTAGAGAATCAAGCTTTTCAGACCGGTGAATTTCTGGAATTCGAAATCGCCTGGAAATTTTTAAAAGCGGGAACCGCCACCATGAGTGTCGGTGACACGCTGTGGAACGGCATCCGGCCGTGTTACCATATCAAAACCACGGCCAATTCGTCCAGTGTGATCGATGTATTTTTCAAGGTCCGGGACCGGGTGGAATCCATCATAGACAGGGAAGGACTGTTCCCCTGGAAGTTTGAAAAACATCTGCGTGAGGGAAATTTCAGGCGAAACCGTTATACGGTTTTCGATCCGGTCAACCAGCGGGCATTCGTGAGAAAGGATACGGTACATATCCCGCTGTATGTTCAGGATATTCTGAGCAGTTTCTATTATGTCCGCAGCCTGCCGCTGGAAGTCGGAAAACACTATGATATCGACAACCTGTCCGATAAAAAAGTATATCCGCTGCGTATTCTGGTTCACAAGAAGGAAACGGCGAAGGTCCCGGCCGGCCGTTTCAAATGCATCGTGGTCGAGCCCGTTCTTCGCGGCGAGGGGCTGTTCAATCAAAAAGGCAGACTGACCATCTGGCTTACGGATGACCGGCGCAGAATGCCCGTGCTGATGAAGAGCGAAGTGTTTATCGGTTCCGTGGATGCCAAATTGACCTCCCATAAAAACACCGTCAAACCATGAGTGAATCCAATGTCCAGGTACAAAAAAACCGATATCAGTAAAGTCAGAACGTTTCCGATCGGCGAGAGACCCAGCAGGGTTTCGCATGAGATGTTCGCCAAAAGCCTGCCCCGGGGAGCGGACTTCCGGGATTTTTTGAACAGTCTTCCCGGAATTTTAAAAGCGGAGGACCTTCGTGCCCTGATCACGCATATTGCCGAGGCGAAAAAACGCGGGAAACCCGTTCTGGTGATGATGGGCGCCCATGTGATCAAAACGGGTCTGAGTCCCGTCCTCATCGATTTGATGGAGTCCGGGATCATACAGGGGCTGGCCATGAACGGGGCAGGGGCCATACACGATGTGGAAATTACCTATTTCGGTCAGACATCCGAAGATGTGGCGGCTCATCTGAAAACAGGTCAATTCGGTATGGTCGAAGAGACGGCGTCCCTGTTGAATGAATCGCTGAAGCAGGATATCGGTTTCGGTGAAGCCCTGGGACAGCGTATTGTCCATGATCAGCCGCCGTATCTGTCCCTGAGTTGTCTCGGACAGGCGTACCGTCTGGGCATTCCGGTGACGGTTCATGTGGCGCTGGGTACGGATATCGTCCATCAGCATCCCAATGCGGACGGAGCACTTATCGGATCCGCCAGTATGCATGATTTTCATGTGTTCTGTCACCTTGTATCCCAGATTCATGACGGCGGTGTGGTGCTTCTGTTCGGTTCGTCCGTGATCCTTCCGGAAGTATTTTTAAAAGCACTGACCGTAGCCCGGAACATTCATCAGCGTGTCGAGGGTTTCGTAACCGCTAACTTCGACATGAATCAACACTATCGCCCCACCATGAATGTCGTACAGCGTCCTGCAGAAAAGGGAAAAGGGTACGCGTTTACGGGCCATCATGAAATTATGATTCCGCTGCTGGCCGCAGGTATTAAACAGACACTTGCTCTGTAAATTCCAGGCCCCGTCTCATGCGGACGGAAAAGGCTTTTTTCCATCATGCCGATGCTCCGTTTGTGAACAAAAAGTGACAATTGTGGCCTGTTTCCCGGATACTCCGGTTATCCGGAGCCCATATAAATGAATTTCTCACATTCCCGCCATTCACTCTGAAATGACCGCTTAACGATTTCTTCAGACATATTTCATTGTTTTTTCCTTTATTTACAAAAATTTGCATTCATACGGCCTGTTCAAGAAGGTGTGTACAGATTCACGCATCGAAAGTGTCAGTTTTTAGGCACAGTTGTTGCAAGTCCAAAGGAGAAAATCCCCATGAAATCCCGGATTCATGAAAGGACCCTTATGGTAGTCAGGAAACCGCTGATTCTGATTTGCGATGATGATCACAGTCTCTGCGAAATAATCGAGAATGCCCTGAATTACGACGGGTATGCCACTGAAATCGTACATACGGGCGGAGAAGCGCTTCGCCGTCTGGAAACGGATCATCATGATCTGATTCTTCTGGATTTAAAGCTGCCCGATATGAGCGGACTCGATACCCTGAAGCGCATTCAGGATCTTGAACTGCCTGTGGTGGCTGTCATGATATCAGGCGAGGGAGACATACACACGGCTGTGGAGGCCACCAAATACGGTGCCTTTGATTTTCTCGAAAAACCGCTGGATGCGGATCGTGTTCTTGTGACCATTAAAAACGCGCTGGACCGGGGCCGTCTGGAACGTGAAAAGGCCAATCTGCTTCAGAGCGTATGCGAGCAGTACCGGATGATCGGCACGAGTGATCCCATGAAGGAGATCCATTATCTGATACTCAAGGCAGCCAAAACCAGCAGCAAGGTCCTGATCGAGGGTGAGAACGGTACGGGAAAAGAACTCGTCGCACGGGCCATTCATCATCAGAGCAGCCGGGCATTTGCGCCCTTTGTGGCGGTCAACTGTGCGGCCCTGCCCGAAAACCTGATCGAAAGTGAACTTTTCGGACATAAGAAAGGAAGTTTTACGGGTGCGATAGCGGATAAACCCGGCCGGTTTCAGCTTGCAGATAACGGTACCATTTTTCTCGATGAAATCGGAGACATGAGCCTGATGACCCAGGCCAAAGTCCTGCGTATTCTCGAGGAGGGTCAGGTGGAAATGATCGGAGGCAGCGAGCCGGTTGCCGTGGATGTCCGTGTGATTACCGCCACCAACAAGGATCTGCAGAAGGAAATGAACGAGGGGAGATTCCGTGAAGATCTGTATTTTCGATTGAACGTACTCAGCATTAAAATGCCGGCACTGCGTGACAGGAAAGATGATATTCCGCTCCTGATCACGCATTTTACGCATCTGTTCTGTCATGAACATGGCATCAGGATGAAGACCGTCATGCAGGACGCCATCGACCGGTTTTTGTCCTATGACTGGCCGGGCAATGTCCGGGAACTGAGAAATGTGATTGAAAAAATAGTCATTCTGATCGAGGGCGATCATATTCATGGCAAAGATGTGGATGCATTCGTTCAGCGGCACTCACGCAGGAGCGATGAAATTCCCAGGCACCTTTCCTTCAGAGAGGCGAAAGGGGCGTTTGAACGCCGGTTTATCCATGAAAAGCTGCAGAACAACGGCTGGAACATCACCAGGGCGGCTGAAGAGATGCAGATTCCAAGAACCTATCTGCATAAAAAAATGAACAAACTTCAGATAAGGCAAGAATAAAGAACAAAGATTAAAGATTAAAGAATTTGTCGTTTGATCGGAACGTGAAACGGTGAATGGGAGAAACGGAGAGCAGGAAAAAACCTCGATGCTTTTCTCCGTTTTCACCGCGTCCCCGTTTCTCCGATGCGCTTGCGGTCCAATTCTGTTGTTTGTAATTTTGAATTTGTTGTTTGTGATTTATTTGTT
>JAFGGN010000058.1 GCA_016930535.1 bacterium | reverse complement strand
TTGAAGAAATCAATTACTGTGAAAGAACAAAAAGTGATGCATTTTTAAACGATCGATTTTGATGCAATTTAATAAGATCATTCAAAGATGGATGAAGTAGAGTATGTATGTTTTGGACATTCACTGGTATTGAAATCAAAGTCAAGCGGGGCAAATCCTGTATATTATATACTGGGTAGAACCAAATCCGGACGTTATTTATTTTGTGTAATCATCGCATTTCCGGATGGGAATGGCTATCCGGTTACTGCGCGGGAAATGACCGGAAACGAAAAGAAAAGGTATAAAAAATGGCTGAAAAAATAAAAATTCCATCAACAGATTCAATTCACGAACTGGCGTCATTCTGGGATTTACATGATATCACGGATTTTGATGAAGAATTGGAGGAAGTCACTGAATCAGTATTTACAGAAGGCACATTTGGCACTTCAGTATCTGTGAAACTGGAAGATGAAGAAGTAAAAATCCTTAAAAAAATTGCACGAAATATGGGGAAAAAAGAAACCGATCTTATCTCAGAATGGATCCATCACAAAATTCATGAATTTATTTAGGTTTGCAGGTGAATGCAATACGGGTACAGACTAAAATTGAATTATATATTATCAATAGTTAACGTTATTAATCACCTTGCCAGTTATTTGCCAGTAAACGAAAAATCGCATAAAATCCCTAAAAATGTCAAGCCCCATAACTCGTTAGAATCATGGGGCTTAAAGGTGGTGGCGCCTCCCGGACCGCGTCAGCAGGTCCGCCGGCTCTCAATTTGTTTTTTCTAAGGTATTAATCCTGGCCGGCGGACAATCGAACGTCCAGTTTGATTCTGGGGATGTATCTTATAAATATAATAAAAACAAAAAGCCCGCGACCTTTCGGTCCAGCGGGCTCGTTTGTGGCGCCTCCCAGAATCGAACTGGGGACACACGGATTTTCAGTCCGTTGCTCTACCGACTGAGCTAAAGCGCCGCTTAAAGTTGAGCATAAATATACCAATAATTCCGGGGCGAGTCAAGGGAAAAATACGGGATTTAAGGCTCAGCATAAGCTCATGATTACGATATAAGAGATCCGGTGGCAGCACAGGAACAGAATCCGCTGAAACAGTCGTTAAAGAATGGTTTTCTGTTCAAAGCGGCTTTCCTTTCTTCAATTGATAAAATACTGAATCCCGTTCAATGGTGCGTACAACGATCCACCGGACAGGATCATGAAAAGAAAAGCCAGATCAATATAAGTACTATCATCAGCACCAGCAGAACTTCCATGCATACAATAAAAATATATTTACCTGATTTCCGGACAGATGTTTTAGTCATGTCAATTCTGTTCATTAATAAATATTCTTTCTCTTGGAAGATGAAAGGAAACCCTTGAAATCCCAAGGGTTTCCCCGCATCATGTATTCAGCCTTTTTTTACCCGCCGTAGTAGGGCGCTCCCTGCACGCCCATGTTCACCTTGAGCAGCGTCCGTTCCGGATCGCCGCTGGCAGGCCCGTCCGTTACCGCGTACACATGCGTGCCCGTGCCCCAGAACATCTGCTTGATGTAGGACAGGGTCTCGTTGTTCCGGAGAACCAGGATATTTTTGTACATCACGTCCAGGTCGCCCGATGCGGTCAGCATGATCAGGGGATCCTCGTTCAGGGTGCCGTCCGGTGTCACTGCAATGAACATGTTTCCTGAAGCGTCGAAAGTGAAGGCCATGGGTGTGGATTCCGCAAAAATGCCGGTCTCCGCCCAGTCCAGAACCAGTTCAGCGGCCCCCAGGGACCCTTCCGCATCCTGTATCGGCTGACGCCAGATCGCGAGCTCCGGCTCGCCGCTTCTGAGCTCGACCAGCACATAGACGTATCCGCCGAAAACACGGACATAGAAGATTTCATCCCTGGCCCAGGCACCGGCCTGAACCGTGCTCAGATCGTTTTTCACGATGACCAGGTCCGAAGATTTGGCGCCCGCATAAAAATTGCCGTATTCATCAAAATCCCCGAATTTCGTCCGCTTGGGACCATCCACCCAGAGACTCGTGGAATCCTGGCCGCCCGCAAGGTCCAGCTGCAGAATGGAATTCGAGTTGGTCATCAGAATGAGATTGCCGTTCGGAGCCACATTCATATCGTAGATGACCGAACCCGATCGGCCGATCACGGTTTTTTCACCTTCCGGCGTTATTTTGAATATATTGCGGCTGGTCGAGGCATCCACGATATACACATTTTCATCCCTGTCCACGGCGACCGCGTTCAACTGGACGTTCTCGATAAAATTGCCGAAATTCGCGACAACCGCATCCACCCGGTAGGGGCCGTACGAGGCCACGAGCAGGGCGCCGTACGATACCACCTTGATCTGTGCGGCTTCGTTGACGAGATTCGGGCGCCGGACCGTGATCATGCCGGTCGAGGATTCGATGATTTCCACGGGCAGATTGTCAAAATAAACCTTGTTGTTGTCCTGAACATCCGCAAAATTCTCGCCGATGATGGAAATCGTATTGACACCCGCCACCGCATCCGGCGGATCCACTTCAAGAATCGTCGGGGACGGCGGATCCTCATGATTCAGGGTCCATTGCGGCTGGGCCACGTCATATTCACACCCTGCCACGACCAGAAGCAGCGCCGTGAATATGAGACCGGTCTTTATGATTGATTTCATGTCTATGCTCCTCTTTGTTCTTTAATCTTATTT
>JAFGGN010000057.1 GCA_016930535.1 bacterium | reverse complement strand
TTGCCCATAGAAATTCGATAAAACCCATGGGATTCATCTGAATCATCTCAAGTCGCCCGACCGGAAACGAAATATCCCGCATCGTGAATTCAAGCAAAGATCCCGCAGCAATCACATGAAGCTGCGGCATCTCTTCATAAAAATACCGGAGAGCCGTAATGGCTCTGGGACAACTCTGAACTTCATCAAAAAAAAGTAAATCCCGGCCGGGAACAATGGATGTATTCAGAAGAACTTCCAGTTCTGAGAGTATCCGGGATACATCCAGGTTTCTGTCGAAGAGTCCATGCCAGTCAGGATGTTTCTCAAGATCCACCAGATGGACCGATCCTTTAAAATGCTGTCTCCCGAAATCCATGACGCTCCAGGTCTTGCCGACCTGCCTTGCTCCCCGCAGCATTAAAGGTTTACGATTTTTTTTCTCTTTCCATTCGATCAATTTTTGAGTAATTAAGCGTTTCATTAATAAGATCCTTTAATTTTACAAGGTAAAATTAAAGAATTCTCTTTAAAAATACAAGGTAAAAACATAAATACGAAATCCGCCATTCCCCGGGCATCTCCCGCAATCCCTCATTCGAATTACCGCACTACACCTGCCAGGTCCTGGAGACCCGGCAGGTGCGGTGCTTCCCTTCCCCTACAGTTCCATGCCCGCGGTCAGCAGCAGGCTGCGGGTGCACATTTTGCCTGAGTCCTTGTTGAAATCGTCGTAAATGTCGCTCGCGCCCCACTGGTACAACACCTCGAAACGGAAGGTGCGCACAAAAAGGTCGACGCGCAGGCCCACGCCGATGTCGAACGTGATATCCTGCTCCGTGGTCTTGATGTCCGTTTCCTTTTGGGAGGAAGGCACCAGGTAAAGGATATCCGTGCCGTCCACCGTGTACTTGTCGACCGTGAGATGCAGGTCGGTCAGCTTGAACCCCGTGCTCGCGCCCGCGATCAGGTACGGAAAGCGGCCCGTGGGGAGCGGGGACCACGTGAGATGCAGCGGGATCTCGAAATAATTGCCCTTGATGGTCTGGTTAATTTTGAGGGGAACGCCATCTTCATTCCACATAACCTCGACATGCGTGCCCTTCTGAAGGTAAAGGGCGGACACTTCCACACCGAGCCCCGTCAGGATAAGCGGCACCCGGACCGTCATGCCCAGTGCCGGGCACGGCGCGATACTGGTTTTGACCTCCTGGTTGTCCGTGTCCAGCGTGATGGAAAACGAGGCGAGGTTCACGCCGGCGAACGGTGTAAAGGAAAGAGGCCCCGAAAAAATCGCTGTCGCGGAAAGTATGAGGGCCACGGCACAAAAGATGATTTTTCGCATAATATATCCTGGGATGGGAGTGATGGCCAACGGCCGCCCGGCAGGGCGGTCAACGGGTTTTTAAATAAAGATGCAGTGATTCAAACGATGCGTTCAGACTAAATGAAATATAGATTTTGCGGGGGAGAATGTCAAGGGAAACGGTGTATGAGTAGATGGGTATATGGGTGTATGGGGAAAAGAAAAAGATAATACAACCTGGCAGGTGCGCTTTTCACGGCTGCTTGATGCCCCTTTTATCTGAAGTTTGTAATTAGTACTTGACTCATCTGTTCTTCATTTATTATATTGTACGTACAATAGTAATTACAATGATTGTTTTGGAGGCATCAATGCAATTCGTAAATATTCGTGAGCTCAGCCGTGCAACTTCAAAATATGTAAAAATAGCAAATGAAGAAGATGAAATTATTGTCACTCGAAACGGCCATCCTTATGCTATTTTACAAAGAATTGATAATGAAGAACTCGAAGATTATATTATTGCCAAACACCTCGATTTGAATAATGAATTTAAATCTGCCCGAAAAGAGTATGATCACGGTAAAACAGCCAACGCAAGAGATTTGCTTAAACAATTAGACAATGAGTAGTCACATGAAATTTAATATTGAATTGACTGCTCGTGCAATAAAAGATTTGAAAAAATTATCAAAAAATAGTCAAAAACAAATACTAAATGAAATCTTAAAACTGGAATCGGCACCCTTTCAATATAAAAATAAAATTAAAAAAATCAGAGGCATCAAATTCCCTTGTTATCGTCTGAGAGTTGACTTACTATCAAATTCATTCCGAATATTTTATGGCATTGAAAAAAATAATATTTTTATACTCAGAATTGTTTCAAAAAAAGATGCTGATATAATCATTCAGAGAATTCGACAATCTGACTTTCCTCCCGAATAATTATAAAACATAGATAATCCATAATTAACCAGCCTGGTCCAACCAAATCTTCCCGTTCGTCTTCATTCGAAATGAAGCATATCCTGTAATAAAGCCAGGGGAAAGGGTATATGAGTAGATGAGTATATGGGTGTATGGGGAAAAAACAACAGGAGCATTACACCTGCCAGGTCTCCGAGACCTGGCAGGTGTAATGCTCACGAAAACTCGTAGACTTGCGTGGTGATGGTCCTGGCCGGTCTCGGATGCCCCATGATAATTTGATGAATTTTTTCAACCGTGCCGGGTGAAAAAAACTCTTCACCCGTCTCTTCATTGACGCGTGCCGGAACATTTTCAATAATATAAAATTCGCCGTTTTTATATAATGAATACGTCACTTTCTGATTGACAAGTTTCTCTTCTCTGACCATTCTATGACCTCCTTCGAATCCTGAAGTCTATCCATTGTTCGTCACCTGGTTCATACAGAGTGATTATTTTAACCATCGAGCGGGGCGGATAACTGCATTGAATATGTATGGGTCTGTTTTCATCCGTATGATCCATAATCAGACAGCTTGGTCCATATTTATCTTCCGGATAGTCTTCAATAATTTCACCCCTGTGAATCGCCTGTCGGACTTCTTCTACCCTTATATTTCTTAGTACAGATTGATCAGTAGCATGTTTAGAAAATTCGAACTCATCACGTTCAATCTTATTACGTATATCAACAATCATCATGAATCCCTGTTAACACGCACTTCATTTTAAAATTCAGTATATCCTGTAACAAAGTCAAGGTAATTTTATATCAAATTTGTATAAAAGTAAGGGTATATGAGTAGATGAGTATATGGGTGTATGGGGAAAAAACAACAGGAGCATTACACCTGCCAGGTTTTGAAGACCTGGCAGGTGCAGTTATTCAAAAAGCCTCAGCGCAAGAGAATCATCTTCTTCGATTCCAGTATCTCGCCCGCCTGGATCTGGTAGGTGTAGATGCCGGACGGGAGATCCCGGGCTTCGAAACGGGCATTGTATGTGCCCGCCGGGCGCTGTTCGTCCACGAGTGTGCGTACCAGCCTGCCCCGGAGATCGTATACGTTGAGCGTCACGTGGCAGGGCTGGGCCACGGTGAATTCGATATTCGTTTCGGGATTGAACGGATTGGGATAATTCTGCACGATCTCGTGCATGGCGGGCTGAACCAGGCGGTCCTGGATGAACGAGCCGCCGGCAATGAGGCCGAAGAGCGCGATGCCCATGCTCACGTAATGGTCGTACCCGTTGGGATCGAACCACCCGGACCACAGGATGAGAAGCACGATCATGTACGCTAAAAAGAACAGCTCGAAGGCCGTGGCCGTATTCAGGTCGATAAAGAAAAACTGGGCCAGGTCGTTGAGATCCAGGAAACGGAGGCCGCCGCCCACGGGGCCCGCCGTTTTTTCGAGACCGGGCCGGCCGTCATCCATCACGAGATGCGGGTTGCCGTCCCTGTCCAGGCGGAACTGCACGGGCGCGTCCTTGGCCAGCGCATCCATGTCTCCGTTGGTGCTCACGAGCAGCATATCGTCGTAAACGTTCATCTGCACGAAAATGCCCGAGCCGGTGCGCGAGGGGCCGGGAACGGGGCTGGCCGGGTCGGACACATCCCAGGTCTCCAGAATCCAGTGCGTATCGTCCGACTGGCCGCCGATGTACAGCCTGGATCCGTTCATGCACATGGCCGTGGATTTGCACTGTGTCGCGATCGTGCCCGTGACCGCCGCATTGGCGGGATCGGACACATCCAGTATCTGCACACCGTACACGCCTTCCGCATCGTAACCCGCGTACGCGGTGGCACCGTCTTCGGTCACGTACAGGGCGCGGTCCTGGCCCGGGAGCGGAAGGGACTTGAGGGACTGGGGATGCGCGGGATCCTGTATGTCCGCGATTTCAAAATAACCGCCGATGCCGAACTGCTCCACCATGGCGAATGCCCTGCTGCCCCTTACCGTGAGCTGCCTGGCCCTGTTATAGCCCAGCGCCAGCCTGCCCTGTATGACCAGGCCCGCCGGATTTGTGACATCGATGACAAAGAGCGTATCGTTCCGCACGGCCGTCAGGCGATTGCCTTCGGGCACCAGGCGGAACAGGCTGCCCAGCCGGGTATCGAATCCGAGAAGCGCGGGTGTATCGGGACTCGTGATATCGTAAATGAGCAGCGCATCGTCCTCGACCGCGTATACGCGCTCCTCCGTGGCCGCGACCCGCATCAGGGAGTTGACATCGATATACGTGTCGACGAGCACGGGTGCGGCCGGATTGGTCACGTCCACCTTGACAAGGGTCCGGAAATGGCCCACGGCCATGTAGGCCATATGATCCACGACATTGAGCGACCGTGCGCTTCCCCATTCGGCTTCGGGCATGCCGAAATACCCCACCGGGGCCGGATGTGCGAAATCCGCGAGACTATACATAAGAATCCCCGGATCGCCTCCGGAACAGCTGAGATACAGGGTCTGGTTCGCGACCTGCAGCCGGTAGGGATTCTTGATCCAGGTGACGAACCCTTCCGTATGTTTGGGTTCCAGCAGGTCCGTCTGTACGGGATTCAGCGGATCGTAAACCTGCATGGTGATCAGTTCCTTGTCAGCCTGCTGTTCTGTGGCAATGTACAGGTGATCCGAGTAGGTGGCCAGATCACGGACCGTATTCATGGTCAGGCTTTTTCTGTACACCGGATCCGTATTGCCCTCGAATATGAGCAGTGCATTGCCCGTGCCCACATAGACACACCCGCCGCTCGCCTCCACGCACCGGCCGTCCTCGATGGGGAGTGTTTTGAGTATGGCCGGGGAAAAGGGATTGCTCAGGTCCAGGACATGAAAATATTCACCGGTCACCAGGTAAAAAACGGCGCCGTTCTGCCTGAAATCCACAAAGGCCCCGGTCGGGATCGCGAACCGGCCGACATACACCGGGTTTTCCGGATCTTCCAGGGAATAAATCACGAGCCCGGAATCGCTTCTGGTCATGAATACCAGCAGCAGCGGGTCGACTGCAAAAACCGCCGCGGGTTCATTGTCGAGAAACAGCGAATTGACCTTGTGAATCGTGTTGCCCGACACGTCGAGCACGGCCACCTGTTCGGCCTTGATCACGTATGCGTAATCCCCGAACACGCACGCATCGTCCGTCCAGCCGCCGATCTGCGAGCGTTTTTCCACCGTGTACTGCGCCTGTGCGTCCGGCACGGGCACGAGAAACACCATGAAACACAGGATCGACAGAAACACGGATATTCGTTTCATTTTCAGCATCATGGGGCACCTCCTGATGATATGCTTGACCATTGCAGTGTGATAAATTCCAAAATGAAATCGTTCCCCGCCGCACCGGGCAGGCGGGCTTTGCAGGGTACAGTATTGGGGTGGACTTCAAATATTGTACCAGAATAAAGGCGATTAATTATAAATATAAAGAAACATCTCAGGTCCAGATATTATATTCCCGAATTTTACGATTCCCGAGTCGGATCATGACTGAATTTATCCAACCGAAGTTATTTCTTCGCAGATCGGAACAGGCATCCGCCCCCCTGCAAGCCATTCCGGATTGTTATCAAAATTCAGCAGCAAGTGTGTTACCGGAATTGCAATTAAACATTCCTGTTCCTCTTTGTGGTCTTAAGCATCAGGAACATCAGCACAAGGAAAAATGCCAATAAAACCGTCTCACCGAGAATCCCGCTATCCTTTTCCAGCCTGCTTATTGATGGTTTCCGTTTGTCATAATACACGGTGATCTGCCTGGAAACGGGCTTATGTGTCAATGTGCCGGAACCCTGGTACTTTTTCCCTTCAACCGAATACGTATAATTGACTTCATAGGTTTGTTCTCCCGGTATCGGGATAAAACCCCTGACTTTAATTCGTGTACGTACCGTGTAGCGCTCGGCCAATAATCCGGCCGTCGTACCGCAGTTCTGATTGAAGGAATACTTGGAATATAGCTGTATCAGGATAGAACCAATGATCACAACAAGAATCACCAGGCATCCGACATTCCCTTTGCGGTTATTTTTAACAGTGCCCTTTTTACCTCGTGATTCGGCGATATGCCTGTTTCTTACATCTTTTGCATACTGCAGACATCGAAGTGCATCATTTTCGGACAATCCATGCCCGCGAAGATGACCCAGGATTTCATTCTCTGTTTTGTGCTGAGCCAGCATCCGGTACGCCATTTTCGCAAAATCAATTAAACGGGGTTTATTCTGTTGCATAGAGCATCCATTGATTCAGATCGGTGAAATAATTATCTCCTGATCTGTCAAGATTTTCGCCTTACTTCTCAACTGTCGGGTTCCTTTCAGGGGCCGTCATTCTTCCATTGAACGATATCCAGATGAACGATATCGTTCGGGATAATCGGCTGCTGGCCAAACTGCTGCTGCAGTTGTACCACACCCGTATTGTCCTGCACATTCAGCACATATCCACGTCCCTTGCGGATCTGTCCCATGCGGGCATCGAAAATGGTGCACTGAATTCCGGGTCGGTTGCCGCGTTGTTTGCCCAGGTCCGTGTAAATGAAGGATCCCATGACCCGGGTCACTGCACCAATATACGCCGGTTTGTAATTACCCACCAGCACAGTGCGCGTGAAAAACCGCTGTATGGTATTGCCCGACGGATCCTGAGCGTTAAACGCGATTTCAAACTTGTAATCGCCGTTGCCTGATACGGGTTGGTAACTGAAGCGGCTATCAGCATAGCGGCTGGAAATATCGATGACCCTTTTATCAGGTGTGGTCACCCTGATCAATGGCCGGATGTTCTGCATCCGGATGCTGCCGGTCCGGCTTATCAGGCCGAACTCGATACGGCCCGAGGATGCGGCATGCTGGACAATGTCGATCTGATTGGGCGTGTCCCCGCTCACTTCGAATGAAACCGGCTCACCGCCGGGCGGGATTTCCTCACCCCTGATTTCCGCCCTCCATTTGCCGCCCTGAGGCCGGACTAATTTAAACAAACTGTAGTTCCGGCCCACGGACCACGAACCGCCTGACTGCTGGTTGTATACGCTGCCGTCCGGAGAAGTCAGCCTCAGGCTCACCCTGCTGCCTGTCCAGGACGCGGAAAAATAAACGATCTTCGTGTTCTGATCAATATAGAATTCGAAAGGGACAACCTCATCCTGATGGATAGTGCGGGTGTGCCGCACAATTTTATTGCTTCCTAATATTTCGTTGAGAATCTGGGTGAACGAGGCGACGATTTCACCCTCATTGTCCGCTTTCAGGTACAGACCGCCCGTGGCATCAGCGATTTCACTCAACAGTGCAGAGCTTGCATAATCTTTGTAACTCACCGTATATACGGGCAGGTGGCGGGCCTGAAACCAGTCCGCTTCGTTGCTGTAGCTTCCCTTGCCGTCGGTCAGAAGGAATACAGCGCCGCGTGCATTCTGCTGGCCCGCAGCTTCGAGTGCTTCGCGCAATTTTTGCAGTCCTTTGCCGATATTCGTACCGCCCCTCGAATCGATTCTGTTCAGCCGTGCTTTGAGTAAATTACGGTCCCAGTTACTCCATTCCGAAGGATTGAGCCATACGGCATCCTCGTCGAAATCCACTACGAACACTTTTTCGCTGCCTGAAAGCTGATCCACGATCTGCTGTACTGCTGAGATCCGGATATTGTTCGGATCATTCGTCTGCATGCTGCCCGAAGAATCCAGAATGAAGCCGAGCACCACATCATTGCCGGTTCCGGCCGGCACCTGGGACCGAACGGGTGGCTGGATTTGCCCTGTTATCATTTTCAGGTCAATTGGGATGACATACGAGAACTGATCGTTATCATACTTGAAATGTGCGCTGGTAATGGGACTACTGTACTCCTGCTTCTTTTCAGAATGCAGAATGCCTTCGAAATACAAATGAAAGGGGGCTGGTCTGCTGTTAAAATAGGTGATCGGGATTTCCACCCTGAATCCGTGCGGCCCGTCATTGTTATCACATTCATTCGGCATGGGTGGAATCTGGTAAAAATTGACCATTCTCTGGTGTGCCCAGAGATTTTCCATCATATCACTGAAAGACACACTCTGAAGTGCCTTTTCTCTGGCCTCCAGAAGATCAATCGTACCATTCGCTATGGTGAAAGCAGGTGACACACCAGGCATTATGACAGGCATTATAAAAGTCATTATACACGATATCCCGAGTTGAATCCAGTTGACAATCTGGTCATCTGTATATTTATCTCGCAGGGTCCTGAATGGGGACACATTCCGGCTGTAATCAAAAAAAACAGGCATATCTGAAACGACAGGAGACGGTTTCCCGAATTCAAGGGCCAGGTTGATATTTTGCAGATGCGCATAACTATTCGGGTCTGTGCACAGGGGATCACATTGAATACCAAGTATGTTTTTATCGCTTTCATCCCGCAAATCGATTGAATACTTGATGGAATTCTGTGAATCGATTCCGATCGTACCTTCACAGGAATATGGGGCCTGAATGAGTACCGGATTTCGTTTCGGGACCGCATTTTCATTTTCACGAACCGATAATTCGATTTCCGAAAAAACCGATTTATTATTCTGATCCTCAATATCGGATGTTGTGAGATACGCAATATAGAATCCAAACATACCGTCCGGCTGCAGGGCTTCGAATGGAATTTCGATGGAATATATGGCATTGAACCGCATTTCTTTGACGTGCCGGGGCGGAATGATCGGGTAGAAATCGACCTGGCTATTTACTATCCACATGTTTTTCCAATCAACATCATCCAGGTCTTTCCAGTCCATCAATTCACTCATATTCTGGGTAAACTTAAGGGTTTGACCCAGGCCGGGTACGGCACCGATAACAACCGGCAGTGCATTGCCGAAATAGACATAAAACTGCCGCTCCGAATCCGTCATCTCCTGCACCCGTGTCATGGGCATTTGATTTCGATGTGCCACAGAATACACTGGACTGCCTGTCAGTTGAATGAATCCCTCGGAGGAACCCGCAAGGATATAAAAATCCAGGATCTCCTTGTAATATCCTGGGTTTCCTGCAAGAATGGCCGGATCGATGACTGGTTCCAGATCGAGGTAGAATTTACCCCGTGTCCCGCGTGTGATATTTTCCGGCCCGACCAGCCTTACGCGCAGTTGATTCGGATCGCCTGTCGCATGTCCGAACTGATCCACTGTACTGGCCTTGTATACCTCGTTCACATACACCTTGCCCCTGGGATCATAATTCGAGGCGTGCATGACGGACTGGGCCATAACCTGTAATGCTGCCAGACCGGCAA
The DNA here is from genome assembly GCA_016930535.1 of bacterium. GTDB lineage: Bacteria > Zhuqueibacterota > QNDG01 > QNDG01 > JAFGCO01 > JAFGGN01. The sequence goes on along the minus strand of JAFGGN010000057.1, from coordinate 33,056 downwards.
GACACAGACCGGATCGGACGACTTTATTTTGGTATTTCACGGCCGATATCCTCCCCCATCGAATGCACAGGATGATATAGGTTAAAACTCTGAGAATTAGTGAAATCGAAACAGCCGGTTACTACTGTATCAGACTGATGACGACCAGATCGTCAAATATATACTTGCAACCATGTCTGCTCACAACAAAACCCAGATATTCTCCTTCCGTATTTCGTAAATTCTCCACCTCCGTGACAAATACGCCGTTCACATAGAAAAACGCCCTTGTGTTCACCAGAACCACATCGACCAGATTCTCTTTTGAGAAATTGATATTGACAGAGGTACGATTACTTTTGATGCTTTCCCAGTTGCTTCCGGAACCATTTAAATTGTAACAACCGAAGTCATAACGTATTTTATTGTCTCTGTACAGGATAAAATAATGTTTGCATTTTGAGTCCCCCCTGAAGGCGATTCCTGCACCGGCAGTATTGGTCTCACTGATGAACATAAATTTATAATGAATGATGCACGCAGAATGAAGACAACTGATTTGTGACCATATAGACGAATTCGGATCCTCCCCATAAACGTTTATTCTTCCGTTTTGAATTCCGACATGATGTCCGCCATGGACATTTTCAAGGCGCCATCCGTTTGCATTTGAACTGAAATCGTCATGTACAAGCACTTCGTCGGGTTCGTAACACAGTTGACGAACCATTTCCTGTGCGTTCGGATGAAAATACGGCAGGCAGGCATTCAGATCATTCAAACGTTGAATTTCCTTCTGGGCATCGGCCTGCTTTTTTTGGCGGTGAATGGATGCCCAAACCTGTCTCTCGGCTTCCTTCCTTTGAATTTCATCCTGTGCATTCAGCTCATTATCACATCGGACGATTTGTTCCGTAACTTCGGGACTCTCTGATATGGTCAGCGCGTCCTGGTATATCTGTCTGGCTTCCGCGAAACGGCCCCCTGCAAATGCCTTATCCCCATTTTTTTTACATTCAGTGAACGCAGCTTCCCTGATACCCTCGAACCGGACATCGTACCCCTTCTCCTGAATCACCAGGTCCGCCAGATTCACGGCCTCGAATATTTTCCCTTCCTGCAGCAGTTTTTCGGCGACTCCGACCATGTTATCGATATAATCGGCTTTCTGTTGTTTGACAATATAGAACACCACAATGGCAAGAACGACTGCCACATTGATCACAATCGCGGTCAGCACCTTTTTGATTCTGGAATCGGTGGAACGCGCCGATTTGCGGGACCTTTGCCTGGGACGCGGTGTGGGAACCGGGGTCGGTCCCATATCCACATCCAGTTCCTCGACCACGCGTTCTTCCTCGCCGGTTTTAAGCGCATTGATCAGTTCATCCGTCGTTTGATACCTTCTGCCCGGATCCTTTGCCAGGCATTTAAAGATGATATTTTCTATTTTCCAGGGCATCTCTTTTCGTAAGGACCGGGGATTCACCGGCCTTTCGTTAATGATTTGATGGATCGTGCTCAGTACATTATCACTTTGAAAAGGCATACGTCCCGTCATGCATTGGTACATCACGACACCCAGAGAATAGATGTCGGAGCGATGATCCACCTTTTCCCCACGTGCCTGTTCAGGGCTCATATATTCCGGTGTGCCGAGCACGGTTCCCGTTTTGGTTTTGCCCTCGCCCGTGATGTCGTGAACGATGCCGAAATCCATGAGAATAATCCGGCGGTCCTTCGAAAACATGATGTTGTGGCTCTTGACATCCCGATGCACCAGGCCCTGATTGTGTACGTATCCCAGGGCGCCAGCCACCTGTATCACACTCCGGAGGGTCCAGGTAATGGGCAGCTGTCCCTTGGCTTCGATAATCTGGTGCAGATTCTGGCCATGCACGTACTGCATGAGAATAAAATGGACATTGTTGATCATGCCTTCGTCATAAACAGGAATGATGTTGGGATGGCTCATCGCTGCAAGGCGGCGTGCCTCGCTGTGAAAACGATCGATATATTCCTCATTGCTTTGATGCACGGGCAGCAGAATTTTAATGGCCACAAACCGGCCCAGTTTTTCCTGGTAACCGCGGAAAACCTTGGCCATGCCACCTTCCCCTATTTCTTTAATCCGGGAAATCTGATGGTTTTTCTTGAAGAGATCTTCCAGAGTGTTCTGTTTTTTTTCCGCTTTTTCTTCTGATTTTTCTTCCTGAGCCGGTTTCAGCCATTCCCTGCAATGCATGCACTTTCTGGCTCCGACCATAATCGGTCCGTTGCAGTATGGACAGGTGGTTGTTTTGTGGGACATTGGGAAGCCTTGCTATCCGTTTTCTATATCATTCCCGCTGCAGCGTTTATCATGACAGCAGTTTTTCAAGCATGATTGCCTTGTCTTCCGTGCCTGTTCTGAACAGGCAATGTCTGGATTTCCTTTTTCCGTTCAGACGGACGGATGCGGCGAGAGTCCTGCCCTTACGGTGAATCAGTTTGAAATTTTCCCGGGGTACAGATATTCTATGCCTGAGAGCGATCCAGTTGACAATCAGATAGGCGGGAATCACACCCAGGCCGAAAAAATATCCTGCGCCGGAACGAAAGACCAGAACCGGAATGACAGTTAAAAGCAGGAACAAAGCCAGCCTGAGCGCCAACCCCAGCTTTTTCGAACCATCGAATACGATGGCATCCGGACGAATTAAAATTTTTCCCTTGCGGGCAAATCCATACGGATCCGGTTTGAACAGCACGCCGTTCTGGCTGCCGAAACGCACAGTGAACACATGCGTGCTTCCCTCGTGTTTTTCGGGCCCTTCCGGCTGAAGTTTATGATGGTGATTGTTTTCACGCTTTCCATCACCGTGTATTCGCCGGATACGCGGGTCCGTTCCGCTTTGCGGGATCAGCCTGCGGTCCGCCAGAAATTTCAGGTAGACGCAGGCCATGGGTGAAATAAAAAGCTGCATTATGACCAAAAGAAATGTGACCGGTGGTCCGTTTTCCGTTAAATACGCATGAGAGCCGACAGTCCCGCCGGTCATGAAGGCCAATACAAAATAAACAAACGGGACAATGAACAGGACTGCGATGATCATATTTAGTTTTAGTACGGCAGCATGACGGATTTTTAGTTTTTTTATAACCATGACAAACAGAGTGATACTTGGCGGCACGACCAATCCGGCCGGATATAAAAGAAAGCCATTCAAACCGGTTTCTGCAATCGCACACAATATCAGGGCCAAACCGGTGAACAGCAGGGCGGGGAAAAACAGGAGGAAAGCCGTTCTCGCTGAAACACGCTGAGTTCCTCGAGCATGCGATTTTCCTGTATCCGGCAGGTTTTGCAGCTGGCGGAAGATCTCTGCACACGAATGGAACCGGTCTGACGGGCGTTTTTCCAGACATCTCAGCACAATATGGGCCACCTTGCCCGGAATATCTGCCTTGATCTTTTTGGGGTGCAGCGGCCGGTTCTCGTTCACCCGCCGTATGGTTTCGAATGGGGTCTTGCCCTTGTGGGGCACCCTTCCGGTGAGGCACTCGTACATGACCACGCCCAGAGAATAGATGTCCGTTCGGGGATCGAGTTTTTCTCCGCGTGTCTGCTCAGGGCTCATGTACTCGGGCGTGCCCAGTATGGATCCGGGTTGTGTCAGACGGTTCGATGAACGCATGTGAGCGATGCCGAAATCCATGAGAACGGCGCGGCCGTCGTGGGTGACAAATATATTCGAGCTCTTGATGTCCCGGTGTATCACTCCGTTCGCATGGGCGTAATCCACGGCTTTTCCGATACGGTATAAAATCCTGAAGGTTCGCCCTGTGGAGAGACATCTTTTTCTTCGGATCATCTGCAGCAGGGTTTCGCCTTCCAGATACTCCATGGAGAAATAATGCACATCGCCTACGGAACCTTCCTCGATAACCCGTATGATATGGTCATGGGACAGCCGTGCCACCTCCCTGGCCTCCCGCTTGAAACGCTGCACCAGTTCCTGGTCGCCGGCATAGTTCAGCATCAGCACCTTCAGGGCCACAGTACGTCCCAGCTGCCTTTGAACGGCCCTGTACACGATGGCCATGCCGCCCCTGCCCAGCTCGGTCACAATTTCGTATTTCTCGGATAATGCGTTTTTAATCAATGCGTCCATTCGTGAAACCTTAGGCGAAACCGGCGGATGAGTTTCCCGGGGCATCTCTCCGGGAGGTTCCGTATGTTCCGGAACAGCGGAACGGGGTTCTTCCTCCTTGCCGACGACCGGGATGGCCCCTCCGGGGGGCAGCGGTTCGCCGCAATGCCGGCATTTGCGTGCGGTTGACAGAACATATTCGAGGCATACCGGACATTGTGCAAGCTCCGCCTGTTTCTTTTTGGATTCTCCGGACGGTGTACTGGCCCGCTGCAAACGATGCTCCCCTGAGACAGTGAATTAAAATACTAGTATTTCTTGAATCCGAGACGAATCGTACCGCGGTACTGTCCGTTCCCGTACACAGGATTGCACAGATCGATCACGGCCGTATTGCCGTATTTCACATCTTCCTGCCTGTAGAGGGCCTGTGCCGAGGAGGATCTCTTCCAGTTCGACTCGTCCATGCTCAGGCTGCTCCGTGCAAATCCACTCGAGGACTGTTGTGTTCCCTGGGCATCATGGAACACACCGTATTTGAATCCTGCATCCTTCTGGAGAATGTTCCAGTAGGATCCGAGCTGGTCCGGACCCTGTTTCTGAATCACCTGGGCCAGAAAAAGCGTAAGCGCCTGAGACAGGTAGGTGCATCCCTGCATTCTTTTCAAATCGTACAATGAAAACCACGCGTCCTCGTTCTGTGCATTGTCGTAAATCGGCCTGAGTTTGTTGTTCGTTTCCGGATCCGTATTCGATGAAATCTCGATGACAAAATATCCGGAAGGGATCCGGGCGATGAGCCAGCCCGTCGCATTCTGCCCGGATTCAAGGATAAAAGCTGGAAATGAGGTGATCCCCTGAATCTGTACGCTCCCTGGAACATGCTCTCCGGACGGCCGTGTGCTCTGCAAAACGCTGAGATTCCGATTCAGCAGATAACAGGCCTGTACAAAAGGATCGCGTATCACCCGCTGATATTCCGCGAACAGAGTGCCGGTTTCCTGCGGGGATAATCGGCTGAAAAGAATCTCTCCCACATCCAGAAGCGGTCTGGCATATTTGGCATGCAGATTGAGGATAAGGGGTGAAATGGTGGCCGGTCTGACAGGATTCTTATCGGCGCCTCTTTTAATGAGATCAAAGGCTTTGTCGAAATCCAGTGCCTTAATATATAGGGATTCAAGGTCGTCAAACGCCTTGTCCCAGGTGACCAGTGTATTGCCGTTGTCCCAGTGCTGCAGCACCCATTCGTACTCCCGGACCGCTTCCGCAAAATGCCTGGTTTCTTCACAACTCTTTGCATAGACATACGCATTCGCAAAACTGTCACGCACATGGCTTTCGTATTTCCTGGAACCGGCGTACAGATTGACGAAATCTCCGGTCTTGTAATCATTCATCACGGCCCTGGCGAATGTCCTGGAAATTTTCGCCTGCATGGCCGTATCGGCTTTCAGCCGGTCAGCCTCCGAAAAATGGGACAGCGCCCCCCAGTAATCGTTGTCCGCGAGCCGCATTTCCCCTTTGAGGTCCGCCTGTTTCACCTGATAAACGACAAGGCCGGGCTGAAGGCCCAGGACCGCTTCGCATGCGCTGAGCTGGTCCTTCAGGGAACCGCCCTGCGTTTCCTGGTTTTCGAGCTCCTTTTTCAGACAGGCGGCTTTAAGCTCGTCGAACCGCGCATTGCCGCGCGTGAATTGCGGCCACCTGGACTCCATGTCCCTGAGCCCGGCATTGATGGTATTGGCCTCCGTTTTCAGAAGCAGGGCATCGCATTTCCCTTTCAGGGGATCGTAGGCATACGACACAATATCCGCATCGGGCAATCTCTGGTAGGCATCTCTCAGATTGTCGAGCGCCGCATTGTACTGGATTTTATATATAAAATAATCGGTCTCTTTTTTAACCGCCTTAAGATAACAGTTTTTTGCTTCCTCCTTAGTCTGCCTCAGGCTATATTTCGATGAATCTTTGTCCGTCATCCGAAGCACATAATTGATTACAGGATGCAGGCCTCTGCGATCGGCTGTTTCGGTTACCAACCGCATCTGATTGCCTGTAATAAAATCGTCCATCCGAAGAAGCATCTCATCCAGATTGTCTCTCTTTTTTGTTTTTAAAGTGCTGTAAAACAGGCAGCGATTCGTCGCTCTGCCGCTCAGCCATACTTTGTGATCATCGGACCTGAGCTCAACAAAGGCAAACCAGACATAGGTCTGATTTTCGATTAATTCGAGAAAATGATTCGCAAATATAATTTCCTCGTCCGTCATTCTGGTGAAATCAGAGAACAGAATAAACAGGGTCTCCTCGTTTGAGCCCTGAATTAAATCCTTGGCATATTTAAAAGCACTTTTGATAAAATCCGGACGTTGAATCTTTTCGATAACCGGCCAGTACTCGGGCATCATGGGAACAAACGTATTTTCAAGATAGTTCAGATGAACCGATACCTGAAAATGCATGCCCAGTTTGCGTCGCAGGTCCGTAACACCAAGTGAGTCCTCACGCTGCAGAAAATTTGGATCCAGCAGTACATGCACATCCATTTTTTTCAGATCGTGACGGACCACCACATCCTTTATGGATAACGGTGCCTTGTTCTCAAACAACTCGAGTTTTTGGGTGAACTCGGCCTGGGCATTCGCCAGCTTCTGCCCTTTTACTGCATAAGAAAACTGCACCCAGATTTCCGGGTATTGGCGCCGATCGATGGATTGAATATGCACATAGGTATTGGGATACCAAACCGGGTCCTCGCTTTTTGCCCGAAGCAATGCGGCTTGAACCAAAATGATCATGAGTACACATGCGATGCGTTTCATGTTGAACCTTATTGTATATTGAATGTCATCTTATCAGTATCTTTTATTTGACCTTGTTTTGAATGAGCCCTGATTATGATTTTGTGGTTTCCGGGCGAAAGTCCATTCAGTTTATAGCTCGTACCCTGGGCATGTTCCCATGCGTCATCAATGCACACTTCATAGTAATCCACGATATTTTTCGGTTCTGCATGGCCCCATTTTATGCTTTGGGATGACTGAAAGGGAGCATTCGCATCAATTGTCAATCTTGCAGCCGAGTTGAATGGCGCTTCAGTTTCACTCACTCCGGAAGTCACTTCTTCTTGGGGAAAATCGCTGATAACTTTATTTCTTTCAGGCCTGAACAGCATCACGGCAATCCCGATCATTACGATCAGTAACACCGCAGGTATTATCAGACGGTTTTTATCGGAACCGCCACTCCGTGTCATCATTGGCTGAAATTTGCCCTCCCTCGGCGGGTAGGCAAAATCAGGCAGTTTGGTACGCATCCGGGCTATTTTTCCATATTCCGCGAGCACAACGGTGATGTTGTCCGTAGAGCCTGAATGGAACGCAAAACCGATCAGGTCCTGGGCGGATTTCTGAAGCGCGGAACGGCCGAATATGAACCTGGCGAACTTCTTATCAGGTCTGCCCGCCTTGTCCGTGATCAGGCCGTCTGAGCAGAGCAGAAAACCCTGTCCGCGTTTCAGGGTGAAGGCGGATTCATCAGCCGGAAAAATATCGGGCATTTCGGATCCGCCGTCCATGGATTTGAGCAGAATGTGTCCGTACTGGGCAACGAGTGCCGGATCCACCTGGCCGTGTTTGTTTTTATACTCCTGGATGGGTGTATGATCCACGGAAATCTGTTTCACGACCTGGTTCTGCAGGAGATAGATGCGGCTGTCTCCAATGCTCGCCGCACACCAATGGTCCTGATGCACGATCACGCAGGACAGGGTGGTGCCCATGCCCTGCATCTCGGGATATTGACTGATATAAGCTGCGATGGCCTTCTGGCCTTCCTGGAAGATCTGCTCAAGCACCCGTTTCATGATAAACTGGAATTTCTGATCGACCGAGGTCCGTGAAAGCACGGCTTCCGCGGATTCCAGAACCAGACCGCTGGCAATCTGACCGCCATTCGTACCGCCCATGCCGTCTGCCACGGCCAGAAAACAGGTTTCCGGTCCCAGCCTCATGGTCAGGTACTTGTCCTGATTTTCGGCCCGTCTGCCCTTGAAACTCAGACCGTAATAGGCCAGCTGTGACATATTTCACCTCGTTAAATAAACAGCTTGATAATTTGAGACATGCATAGGAACAGGCATGCGGCGTCAATACATGCCGCCGCATCCGGATTAAACCTTCATATTGTACGCATTGCTGCAAAACGGGAGGGACGTATCACTGTGTTACGGTCCCTTCCTGGTTGTGTCACACTGTGTACTTCAGTTCCATAAATCCCATCTGAATGACTGATCCGTTTTTCAGTTCTGCAGATTCATTGGGCTGCAGTTCACGTCCGTCCACCTTGGTCAGATTGACCGAGCTCAAATTCTGGATCCGGATCTTACCGCCTTTTTCGATTATACAGGCCTGCTTTCTTGAAACCGTCTGTTTCGGATCGTTCAGCTGAATATGCGCATAGGCCCGCTCGCCGGACACGCTTTCACGGCCGATGGTCACTTCACTGCCATCCGGCGTCGGATAACCGGCAATACGGAACGATTTGCCCTGGTCCTCACCCGAAAGCACGGTCAATGTGCCGGGAATGAATTTCATGGTCTTGGGTGACGCCTGGATCTTCACGGTTTTCATATCCGCAGTAGGTGAAGGCATGGGGGGGGCAGCTCCTCCTCCGCCGCTTCCTCCGGACCAGGTGCCGCCCTTTCCGGTACTGCCACCGACATCCCAATCATCATCAAAATCACCGTCTTCAGCGCCACCTTTTTTCAAAGTCAAAAGGTAAATCACAAGGCCGAACAGAATCACGATGGCTCCAATGAGAATAGTCTTGCCGTGTTTTTCTAAAAATCCTCGTTTTACAACCCCACCACCCCCACCACCTCCGCCAGCACGAGACTGTTCAATAATATACGGTGTCTGATCATAGGAATCCACACCGACAACACCCGTTATATCATAATCTTCTCCCTGGTCCGGGTATTGTAGCGTTGTTTTCACCTTGATTACGCCACCGAACTCCCCTTTCAACACATAATAGCGGGTGGAATCCTGCGGACCAGCCACATAAATATCGGCCCTGCCCTTAACCTCAACATAAAATCCATTAAAATTACCCGGTTTCTCACATATTTTCTCCACGGTTGTCTTGGTTGCTGCTGCAAACAGCATCCCCGCCATACACAGAGACATGACGGCAACTGGCATTCTCCGGTATTTCCAAAACATCCTGACCTCCTTTGCTGAATGGGTAAATCTGATGTTGTTTAATTTATTTGATTTCGCTTATCTCTGTTCAGAAACAAGTCCGCGTTCGTAAAACAGAAATCCGTCAATCGAATGACAAATTCCATCCGTTCCGATTCAATGAAAATGAATGGGATAAATTCCCTCTCCCCGGGGGCATTGACTTCTTAAATGTGGCAAACGGTTTATTTTGTTCAATATATAAAAAACTGGAATTGAAAGCAATATCAAGTTTTGATCCCGGTTTCGTTTGCTCCGGGACTGAAGGCAGGCAGAATGGATGATCCGGGGCAATTATCTCCCAGGGAGCTTGAAGCTCCCTGGGAGATAAAAACCTATCTCGCCACCGTGCATTCATCCACTAAATACAGAACCGATTTGTAGGAAATCCCGGAATGCAGGGTCAGGCCGATTTCGCAGGTGCGGCTCGTGGAGAATCCCGCTTCACAATCCTCCGGAATCTGTTTTTTCAGATTCCGCAGCCCGTGCGCGTTCAGTTCGGGATGGGTAAATCCCCGGTCCCCGGCAAATCCGCAGCAGTTGTTCTCGGGCACGACCACCTTTTCGGCGCACATGCCGGCCAGGGTCAGAAACTGTTTTTCCAGCCCCATTTTCTTGGCGCTGCACACGGGGTGAATGGCGATGCTCCTGCGCTTTTTACTGAAAACCAGCCTGTCCGCAAGAAACTTCAGGGTGAATTCGATCGGTTCGTACAGGCTTAACCGGGGATCCAGCGTCTCTTTCATCCGGTACAGGCAGGGGCTCATGTCGCACAACACGGGCAGACCGCCGTTTTGGGCGGCTTCGAGCAGCGCATCGCCCAGTTCGAGGGCCTTGGCGTCCCCGGCTTCCCTGAATCCCTTGCTGGCGAACGCCATGCCGCAGCAGAGATTGTCCAGATTTTCAGGATACACGACATCGTATCCCGCCTTGTCCAGCAGGCGCACCGTGAGTTCGGTGAGCTGGACGGCCTCCCTGTAATCACGGGACGGTCCCATGGCGCGGGTGATGCAGGAGGGAAAATACACGACTTTCGGCCGGCCGCTGTCCGCGGACATCCGCGTTTTGATTTTCTTTCCGCCCCCGGGCATGGCCGGGTTCCAGAGCGGAATCCGGTTGCCGGAAAGAATACGGACGCCCCGGGTCAAACTTGCGAAAACGGCGGATCCCAGAAGCAGATGAAATCCGTGCACCACGTTCAATCCGAACCGGGCCATGGCTGTCACGCCGTTCATACCGGATGCCAGGAGGCCGGCGAGTTTCCTGGCCCCCGGCGAGGCGTCCGTGTGTCTTAATTCCTTGACCAGGGCCCCGGTTTCGATATCCACCGGGCACCCCTGCGCGCACAACCCGTCCGTGGCGCAGGTTTCTTCTCCCCTGTACCTGAACCCGTCCCTCAGCTGGGCCAGCCTGTGGGGCTCTTCACCGGACCGGATCAGCCGCCGGATCTCACGGTACACCGCGATCCGCTGCCGCGGAGACAGCGTGAGCGTGTTGGACACGCAATGCACCTCGCAGAATCCGCATTCGATGCACGCATCGACCAGCGGATGCGCAGGGGGAAGGGGCTTCAGGTTTTTCAGGTATATCTCAGCGTCGTCATTGAGCAGCACGCCGGGATTCAGAATATTTTCCGGGTCGAAGAGCCGCTTGATTTCCTGCATCACGGCATAGGCCTCGTCGCCCCATTCCAGCCTGACAAAAGGGGCCATGTTGCGGCCCGTGCCGTGTTCGGCCTTGAGCGAGCCGTCGAACGTTCCGACCACCATGTTCGTGAGGTCCCCGATAAACGCCCGGTACCGTTCGACTTCTTCGGGATCGTTGAAGTCCTGTTTGATGACGAAATGGAGATTGCCTTCCAGGGCATGACCGAAGAGAATGGCATCCGTATACCCGTGCTTCCTGAAAAGGGACTGCAGCTCATGCACCGCATCCGCCAGCCTGGGCACGTCGAAGGCCACATCTTCGATGATCACGGTCGTACCCGCCTTCCGGTTGGCGCTGACCGAGGGGAACAGCCCCTTCCGGACGGCCCACATGCCGTCCTGCGCTGCCGGGTCCCGCGTGAATTCGGGGGCCGCCACCACGGGCAGGCTTTTCAGTGCATCTTTCACGGATTGAACCTGTGAAGCGAGCGTGTCCGCGTCATCGTGCCGTGTCTCGATGAGCAGGGCCGTGGCCGCATGCTGCAGGGTTTTAAGAACCTCGGGCATGCCCGGCTTGTCTTCCACGGACCTCAGTGCGGCCCGGTCCATCAGCTCCACGGAATCCACGCATGTTTCTTTCAGAAGGGCCACCGCCCGGCACGCGGTCTCCGTGTCGGGAAAGATCACGAGCGCCGTGGCCTTGTTGACAAATTCGTGAACCGTATGAAAAGTCACTTCCGACGTAAAGGCCAGCGTGCCCTCGGATCCCACGAGGAGATGCTGGATGATGTCCACGGGATCCTCGAAATCGACAAGGGCCTTCAGCGTATACCCGGTGGTGTTCTTGATCCGGTACTTGTGCCGGATCCGGTCCGCCAGCGCCCGGTTGCCCAGGACCGAATCGCGGAGCTTCGCGATGCCGCCGGTCAGGGTTTGATGGGAAGCGCGGAACGCTTTGACCGAGGCCTCGTCCAGTGTATCCAGCAATGTGCCGTCCGGAAAAACGATGCGCATTCCGGCAATGGTGCCGTAACTGTCCTCCACGGTTCCGCAGCCCATGCCGCCGGCATTGTTGCCCACGATACCGCCGATCATGGCCGAATTGATGGATGCCGGATCCGGACCGATTTTTCTGCCCAGGGGCAGCAGTTTCTTGTTGGCATCGGCGCCGACCACACCGGTCTGAACACGGATCTTCCGGCCGTTCTCCAGGATTTCCATGTCCTTCCAGCCCTGATCGAGCATGACGAGGACAGAATCGGAAATACTCTGACCCGAAAGACTCGTACCCGCACTGCGGAACGTGACCGGCAGTTTCAGGTCCGTGCAGGCCCTGAGTATCAGCTGCACTTCATCCTCGGAGCCGGCCCTGATCACGAGTTTGGGCAAAAGCCTGTAAAAACCGGCGTCTGTACCGAAGGCCAGGAGGCTCAGATCGTCATGGAACATGCGTGCTTTGGGAATGGTCTTATGGAGGCGGTCGAAAAGCTCCCGGTATTGTCCGTTCAGCATAAATTTTCCCGTATTGGTTCATGATTCGATTCGTTTTTAATATAATTATAAATGGGGAAGGAATCAAAATTAATTATACACCTGGCCGGCTTTAAAAACCTGCCAGGTGTGATTCTGATTTCAATATCGGGATTGAACAGATTCTGTTTCAGGCAAATTTGAATCTGGCCACAGCGGAACGCAGATTTGCAGCCTGGATACTCAGTTCATCCACGGAAGCGGCCATATGCTCGGCCCCGCTGGATGCCTGCCGTGAAACCGTGTTCATCTCCACGACGCTGGACGATATTTCTTCAGCTCCGGCACTTTGTTCCTCGGAAGCCGCGGCGATATGCTGAATCATGTCCGAGGCCTGAGACACGGATTCGAGAATCTCATTGAAAAGGACTTCCGTTCTTTCAGTGGCCTCACTGCCTGAATTGACCGTGGCTGTGGCCTCTTTCATTGCTTCGGAAGCCTCTGTTGTATCATTCTGTATCGAAACGATCGTCTCGGTGATTTCTTTCGTTGCCTGGGCCGTTCTCTCCGCCAGTTTGCGGACCTCATCCGCCACAACGGCAAATCCGCTTCCCTGGTCGCCTGCCCGTGCAGCTTCGACAGCGGCATTCAGGGCCAGCAGGTTTGTCTGATCCGCGATTTTATCGATAATCTTCGTGACTTCATCGATCTGCCTGGACCGGTCCGTCAGCGTGCTGACAATTTTATTTAATTTTCCAGTCGTGGCAACGATTTGCCGCATTCCCTCGCGCGTCAGCCGTATAACTTCCGTACCCTGCTTCGCCCTGCTGCCGGCCAGCTCGGCGATCTTTGCCGTCTCCCCGGCATTCTGTGAATTCTGCATGATCGATGAACTCATCTCTTCGACACTGCTCGCCACTTCGGCTGCCTGACTGTTGTGCTCTTCCGCCCCTGCGGCCATTTGCGCTGAAATGGCAGTAATGCTCGAAATCGATGCGCCGACCGTATCGGTATTCTTTTTAACCAGGATGACCAAATCGTTGAGCTGCTGCAGCGATTGATTCAAAAACGAGCCCAACTGTCCCAGTTCATCATCGCTGGCCAGATCGCTCCGGTTCGTTAAATCTCCGTCAGCCAGCGCTTCGGCAATATTTTGAAGCTGCCGGATGGGCGTGATAATGGCTCTAAACAGACCTTTTGTGGTAATAACCGCCGTCATAACGGCGAGTGCTCCGCCTATTGAAATCGTAAGGACCGATATCCCCAGCATACCCACCACAAATCCGATGGATGCCAAAGATACGCAGAGCGGCATAAGCAGAAGGTAAATTTTTTTGAAAAGCGATTTCTGAAACTTCATCGACACGCCGAAAGCGGATATGGATGCGACTCCAATAGCAATAAGGACGAAAAAGCCGACCAGGATCATTGATGTCTCCTCCAATGTTGAATTTCCAAATCGATCCTTTTAGTGCTACTGCAAAATATATTCCAGAAAATAAGTTATTTATATATTTTTTTGGGCGTTACGGTTTACTAAATTCCAGGACCCGGGGCGTCACATTCCTTCTCTGCCGGAGCCCCACATGGGATCGTCGCCGAATTTTTCCATCCACAGCTCCCCGGGGCTCCGGTACTGGTCCACATCTTCTTTCAGAAAGGAGATCCTGTAGATTTTGCAGTAGTCCGTGATCACGCGGTAGGCGTCGTTGATTTTCTGCATCATTGCATGACACCGGTCCGGATCGTCCGGATTCATGTCCGGATGCCACTGTTTGGCCAGTATTTTGTATTTATCCTGGATTTCCCTGAACGTGGCCTTTTCGGGCAGGCCGAGCACTTCCCGCGCGGCCGTGATTTTCTCAAACGTGGACTGGGGTTTGCCGGTCAATTGAATCCCTCCTTTTGTTGTGCGGTCACTGGCATCGGGTAATTATTCCCTATTGAACGGATCATTTGCATTTGGATCGGAGCCCTGTTATATAAATGCCGTCAAATCGACAGGGTTCCTGAAAGCGGATAATGAAGGCCGATTCCCGGGAAACGGGCCGGCCGTTTTTCCTGAACCGGGATCATGAACACACCGGGCCGGTTTAAAAAAATGATGCAGAGACGGAATGCCCTTTTTACAGTCATCCGTACTGATATGGCCCTCTGCAGGCTCAAAAACCGGTGATTCCGTGAATCGGAACGGCGTACGGCCGTTCCGATGAACACTGCGTTTCCTTTCATTCGGGCATGTAATTTTAAACCTCGTTTGCATCGTGCAAGGCGGTTGACAAGGTCCCGGTGCATGATTCCGGGGTGCGCACGCAATAGGATTAGACCGGAAGTGACCGGCCATGATACTGGCTGGCACCCGGTATAATTTTTGCATTAATCTGATTTTTGAGAATACGGGAGAGAGCATGATCATCCATTCTGAGCAGGCACCAATCATTATTCCCCATATGACAGGATGATTGCCGTTATTCGATCCCGGGCAGCAGAATGAGCCGTACAAGCCGCTGTATTAATACGCATTGCGGTCCATGCCCGAAAAGGGTTGTTTTATTCGATGGGCCTGCCCAAAACGGAGTGAAGAAAGCACTCTGTTTCAGGTCTGCCCGTCGTTTAAAACAGGGAAGGGAGTCCGTCCATGTTCAATATATTCATCGAAGCCGCCAGCATCCAGGAAAATTTCATTGATAAACCACAATTAGGAGGAGAACCTATGAACAGGCAAATTCACCGTTCTGCAGTCGTTCTTTTTCTTGCATTGATCCTGCCGGTTCTGTGTTACGGGCAGCAGGACATGACGCTGTCGAACATCATCTATTCGGTCAACCGGACACCGGAGCTGACATTCGAGACCGCACGTTCGATCAAGGTGATCACTTCGGAAGACATCTGGCGCAAGAATGCGCGCACGCTTCCTGAAGTGCTCATGGAGGAAGCAGGCATTTTTGTACAGCAGACCAGCTACGGCAGCGGATCCCCGATCATTCGCGGATTAATCGGCAAGGAAATTCTTATTTTTATGGACGGCGTGAAAGTCAATACGGCCACGTACCGGTACGGTCCGATACAGTATTTAAACACAATCGACCTCAACATGGTGGAGCGGATCGAGATCGTGAAAGGCGTCGAATCCGTCCTGGCCAGTTTTGCCCTCGGGGGCGTGATCAACATCATCACCAAGAAGGGCCCGCCTGAAAACCAGGAAAAAAATCCGGGCGGCGAGGTTTTCTCCCGTTACTCCAGTGCGGATAAGGGGATTACGGAACATGCTGAACTGTACGGTGTCAGCAAAAAATACCGGTATTTCCTCGGAGCCAGCTACCGAAAATGCGACGACGTAAAAGGCGGCGGCGACATCGGAACCCAGGCATGGACGGGTTATGACGAATATGCCGGCAATCTGAACCTGGACTACTTCATCAACGAAGAAAAAACCCTGTCCCTGAGTTATTACCGGCTCGAGGAGAACGATGTGCCCCGTACGGACAAATTCGGCTCGGATCTGCTCCACAATTACGAGCCGCAGCGGATTCAGCTGGGCACGCTGACCTATCAGGATCAGCTGCAGAAATCCTGGATGGAGTACTATCAGGTCAGGTTGTCGTGGAACAAGCAGGAAGAAGGCCTGGACAGGATCACGTCGGACAAGCCCGATGTGAAGCGGTTTTACTCCGACGATCAGACCGCCCTCGGCCTGAACATCGAAATGGTGTCGTTTCCGCATGCCAGGCACCGTTTCATATACGGCTTCGACATGTTTACCGAATCAATCAACTCGTCCCGGGAAGACGTCACCATGTCCACGGGCGCGTCAAAAATGAAACGCGGGACTTGGACGGACGGGGCCACGTACAAGGTAATGGCCGTCTATTTTCAGGACCGTTTCAGCCCCATGACCTGGCTCAGCGTCAGCGGCGGCCTGAGATACGTTTACTATCAGATCGGCGGTTCCGAGTCATCGTCCCTGGGCGAGCTGGACCTGGACGGCTCGGGAGGCGACCTGACAGGATCTCTCAATACGGTCTTTCATGTATCGAAAAAGCTGAATTTTATCGTGAATGCGGCCCGTTCTTTCAGGAGCCCGAATATCGACGATGTGTCGGTTTACGACGAACGCTCGGACGGCGTGGAAGTGCCGAATCCCGATATCGAATCCGTCAGCATGTTCACGTATGAGACCGGCCTGAAATACGAAACCGGCCTGGTCTCCGGATCGGCATTTTATTATCACAACAGCCTGGACAACCTGATGGAAAGATCCGCAGGCACGCTTAGGGGGCTGGCCTTTTTTGACAACAATGACAACGGGATACAGGATGAAGGAGAGCCGGATATTCTGCAGCGGCAGAATATCGGCGAAGCCATGATTCAGGGAATCGAACTCGATGTCAAATGCCAGCCGCACCGTTGTCTGACATTGTTTGGCAATTATACGTGGACAAAAGGGGAGGATAAACTTCTCGACGAGCCTCTCTCGCGAATACCTCCTGCATTCGGCGCCCTGAGTGCACGCTGGATGAAACCGTCGAACCTGCAGCCCTGGATGCAGCTCACCTGGCATTTTGCCGGTGCGCAGACGCGTGTCAGCACCCGGGATGCGGGTGACAACCGCATCGGACCCGACGGGACAGACGGATTTTCCGTGATCACGCTCAGGGGCGGTCTCTCTATCGCCAGACGTCTTCGCGTTGTTCTGGGATTGGAGAATCTGACTGATGAAGCGTACAAGTACCACGCTTCGGGTGTTTACCGTCCGGGATTTCAGGTCACCGGCGCAGTTGAAATTCGGTTATAGGAGGCCAGACCATGAATACACAAAAGACATTACTTGTATTTTTCCTGCTTTTTATATTTTGCCTCCCGCTGATGGCGCAGAGTGGTGCGGTAAAAGTGATCGTGAATCAGGGGAATTCCGTGTCTTCTCTGACCAAAAAGGAAGTCTCCGACATATTCATGAAGAAAAACAAGGACACATGGCAGAACGGATCGGGCATCATACCGGTGGACCAGGTGTTCAAATCGAAAACACATGAAGCCTTCTGTGACATCATTCTGAACAAGTCGGGTGATGCCGTCAATTCCTACTGGTGCACCCGGATCTATTCGGGCCGGGATACGCCGCCCGTCAGGCTGTCGTCGGATAAGGAAGTGCTCGAGTATGTCGCCGGCAATGCGGGTGCCATCGGATATATTTCGGGATCGGCCGGTACGGAAGGATTTAATGTGAAGGTGATCCAGGTGCAATGACATGTGCCCCTGGCCTCCTGGCTCAATTCATCAGACGCCTGTGTAACGGCACTTTGTAAAACAATCATTTTATAATTGATAAGGGCCTCCCTGTTCGGAACGGGCAGGCCCTTTTGTTTTCATGCCTGAAAATACCGGGACATGCTGAACCGGGGGACCGGTTCCCCGCCAAAACGCTTCATCACAGCAGGCTCAACCGGATCGGATCAGACGTTTATCCGGGTTTTCCGAATTCCCGGTCCAGGTTTTCGACGATTTCCTCGCGGCTCTGCGTGCTCGTGGTCGCGGCCACGGCCTGTCCGTTTTTAAAATAGACCGTAAACGGCAATCCCATGAAACCGGTACATTCGGGCAGGTTTTTAATAAAATCGGCCGCGGCCGAATCGAATTCCAGGTCCCTGAAAGCCACATGGGGATAATCCTTCTCCAGCCTTTCCATCTCGATATACACGGGAATGCACATGGGGCCCATGCGCCCGCAGCAGATCATCACATTTTCATTTTCACTCAGGGCCTTCTGCGTGTCCGCATCGGTTTCCAGGTGCTTCAGATTGGTGTTTAACATGGCTGCTCCTTAAAAAATGATGATTTCATATGATGCCCATCATCCGGCCGGGATCTTTTTTCGGCCGCGTATGACGACAAAGGATCCCCTGCCCCGGCCGTCGACCGGCGGTTCGACAGAACGCGCACCCCCCAGTCCGTGAAACAGTGTCTGAATACTGTCGACGTCCGTAAAATCCGCGGATTCGAACAGATTCACGACTTCGTCTCCGGAATAAAAAACTGCGTCCCGGTAAAACCGGCTCCGGTGTTTTTTTTCGAGATATTCCCGGCCCAGATCACTGTCCCGGTCGACGAATCCCACAACCAATGTTCCTCCGGGCCTGAGAACCCGGTTCGCCTCGCGAAACGCCAGATCCGGATCATCGATGAAACAGATGGCGGTCACCATGAGTGCATAGTCGAAACAGCCGTCCCTGAACGGCAGCGATTCCGCAACCCCGTCCATGACCCCGATTCCTTTTTTCCGGGCGAGTTCCGCCATTTTGGGGGATGGATCGATCCCGGTCCGTATACCCAGTGGCCCGGCAAACTGCCCGGAACCGACACCGATCTCGAGGCCCTCCCCCCGGGCCGGAAGCATCTGCCGGACAGCCTTTAATTCCGAGCGATAGGCCCAGATGTTCCGGTCGAACCACGCTTCATATTCTCCGGAAAATTTATCGAATGCACCGGTTTTCGGCATTTTTTCGGCTCCGGTTCAATGGATCCGCTTTCTTGTCCGTTATTCCGATTCCGCCCGGTCCGCCGGACGGGCCGGTGAAAGGCGGACACAACAAATTAAACCAATTAAACAGGGAAAACAACGATTAATTGCTTATTCCGGTGGCCAGTTCCCAGTCGATACAGGCGTCCAGATAATCGTAAATCGCCGCATAATGGTTCAGCATGGCCTGATCATACCCCACCCCGGCATCCTTGAGCTGCAGCTGGGTCGCCAGGCCGTTGTAAGCCGTCACCTCGGCAATTTCGAAACCCCGCCTGGCCGTTTTCAGGACGGCCTCCGCGGAGGCCATCCATTCCTGCGGTTCCCCCTCCTTCCGGCTGATGAGCACCGAAGTTCCAAGCACAGCCACCGAGAATGGAATAAGAGGATTGTGGACTCTGTAAATCATTTTGTGCAAATGCTTTTTTCATTGAATTGGGAACCGGTCTTCATATTCAATAGCGAAACGATTCATATAATTTACATTTCTGTATGGAAAATAATGCTGTAAAGTAAAAGAATCACTTCGTAATCTGACGTATAAACTCCACACAGGGACTTTCCATTTATCCGAATCTTAGTTTAAACACATTTTCCAGTACCTGCTCGTTGAACAGCAGCTTGGATCGGTTTGTGTAAGTCCGCCCCACCTCGGTCGATTTAAAAGGTCAAAACCTTATTACACTCGACTATCCATTTTGCAAATTCAGCCATATTACTCAATTCAACACCTTCAATGAATTCAAGGGTGTCAATCCCGCGTGCCTTCGAACAACCGCCGCAACTCTTTACTTCGCCTCCATTGCTTATAATCGATTTTAACATTCGTCCGATATTATAATAACCCGTTGGAGTATCTTGGTTCGGCAAGCCGCAAAACGCCCCATCAGCCAATAAAAATATTTTTACTTCTGTTTCTTCACTGTATTCCTTTTGGAGTGTCATCGCCATCCGTAAGGCATTATACGCTTTTTCTGTACCGTAAGGAGCGTCATTAATAATGATCAGGATCTTTTGCATTGTTGATGTCCTTTTTTAACAGTCCCCCACTCAGAGGGCAAATTAATCCGAATATTTCCAAAATTGTCGTTTGTTTGCAACTTTAGATCTTCCTGTGTTTATAAATGGCATACCAATACTAGTTATTAACCTGCATGACTGCAATCTGAGCCTGCCTGGCCATATCGATCGATTCAGCTAAAATCCGGGCCGCTTCCTGGCTGCTGTGGAAACCGGTGCTGTTTTCAGAGGACACGAAGTCCCAGCGCATCTGGGCCCGGCGGTGCAGGGTCAACGCCCGGTCCAGTTTCTCCTGACCGATCCCGGAATCCCTGGCGGTTTTAATAGCGTCCATTGCATCCAAAATGGCTTCTTCGCTCCGGCGAAGCAATCCGGCTGTCCTGTCCTGAATGGTGAGCACACGCTCTTCCAACTCTTCCTGTGTGATATGATGGCAGGTCTGGCAGGAAGCATTCGGATTCTGGAGCGGGCTGCGAATCCAGTGATCGGAAATCTTGATACTTCCCCGCCGGATATAGGGCATATGGCAGTCCGCGCAGGAGACACCGGAGGCCGCATGAATGCCGGTGCCCCATAATTCGAATTCCGGATGCTGCATCTTGAGCATCGGAGCCCCGGTCTCCGAATGAATCCAGTCGTTGAACGCATAGGTGTCATAATGGACCTCGATACTGTCTATATTTCTTCCCCGGCTCCATGGAAAGGTCAAAACCTTGTTTTTACCCTTGAAATAATATTCCACATGACACTGCCCGCATACATAGGACCGCATCTCCTGCCGGGTTGCCCTGGAAAGGTCGACACCCGCCTCCTGCATCGCAAATTTGAATGCGGGCCGCGTGATGCGTAAATCCATGGTCGACGGATCATGACAATCGGAGCAGGACGACCCGGTCATCAGTTTCGGTTTCAGATCGTTATAGGGCGTTGCATTGAAAGTCTCCCATCCCATTTCCCGGATCAGTCCCGGCGCTTCCGCCGCATGACAATTCGCGCAGGCGCCCGGCTGATCCACGATTTGCGTACGGAGCGTATTGGCCTGGTCGATGGCTGCATAGTAGTGACCTCTTTCTTCATTATGGTCCTTACCGAAGGAATAACCGGCCCAGAGCCGTTTCATCGCAGGGTACCTCTCCAGTTTACTGTAGGGTGTCGAACCGCCGTACTTTGTTTTCCCGTAGTCTTCCTGTGTCCTTTTAAATGTCTCGTATTCGAAGGGGAAATTTTGGCCCCACACCTCCGGATCGATTTCATTCTCGGAAATCCCGGTTATTTGAACGGGAGACACCCTGCCTTCCTGTTTTCTGTCGTAAATGTTGAACAGAAGCAGAAGAATGAGAACGGTCCCCAGTACAGAAGCAAGGAACACGATCACATAGATCCGCTTTTTATCCCATCTGCTCGATTCAGTCATATGCCACTCCAATCTGTCAATATTTTAAACAGATAGTTTTTTAAAATTTGTTGTTATGCCCCACATTCCCGTGACAGTGAACGCAGTCCACCTTCTCAGGCCAGGCATTGGCTGTCATCCTGGATATCACCTCTTCATGGCAGCGAACACAATTGTCATGAGCGATTCCGGCATTGAAATCGTGAATCTCTATATTCTCATCGAAATGACCGGTTGTAAAGGCGGCGCTGTGATTCCAGCCGTTGATTGCCTTGGTTGCATATTTCCCGACAATATTCTTGGGTGTATGGCAGCTGTTGCATGTGGCGACTGCATGGTGACTCGACCGGTTCCAGCCGTCAAACTGCCCGCGCATGACATGACAGTTTTTACATGCCCTGGGATCATCCAGGAAATAGGACGTTCCTCTGGCATAGAAGAACGTAAATCCTCCCGCTCCGGCCAGGACGCCCATTCCAATGACTGCCATCAGTCCTATTGTATTTTTCACACCTTTCTTCAACCACACTCCTTACCAGTCCAATATTCTTCTTTCCCCCTCAAGTTTCCGGATGCCGGAAATCTCCTGCGAGACTTCAATCACGCCCCTGTAGCTGCCGGCTTCGTCATAAAGCGGAAAATACCGGATGTGAACAAACTGCCCGTTGACCTGAATCCAGAACTCGGCCACGTCCTTCTTCTTATCCCGGAAGCTCTGAATGATATCCTCGACCACATGCACACTTTTCGGAGGATGACAGTTCTGAACTTGTCGCCCGATAATGCCGGGACTGCGGGGAAAAATCCGGTGTGCGGTATCGCTGTAATACCGGACCGTATCATTTTCGTCCACGAACGTCACGTCAAAGGGCAGATTTTTAAGCAGGAGGTCAATCTGCCCGGGACTCAGTTGACCTTGAGACAACGAAACCATATCTCCTCCTTCATATTTTGGTCCAGAGATGTTTTGTCCTGAACCGGATTCCATGGTTTTGGCTATCCTGGCATCATACATACCGGATGGTTCCACCCATGCATAGCCGATTTCGGATTCGCCCAGCTTGATTTCCGCCCAGGATTTCTCGTTCAGCTTGCGGGCGGAAGCCGGATAGAGGATCTTTTCTTCAAGGAAAATCATTTTCTTTATGGCCGATTCGAGCGACTTGAACGATTTTCCGAACTCAGGCCACTTTTTTTCCTTGAAGCGCTTTTCCGTTTCTTTCAGTTTCTCCCTGATCTCGTCATGCTTTCCCCACATGACCTGAGTCGGGCCCGTAAAATGGACCGCTTCCAGGGCCGGAAACAGCTGATTTTCCTTGCGGGCATAATGCTTTTCAATCTCCTTGAATTTTTCCCAGTCGGATTTAAATTCGGAAATCTGTTTTTCAGATCCCTTCCCCTTTTTAAGCTTGCCGGCCCGTTTGCTCAATCCCTTAAGCTGTTTTTTGGTTTCCTTATTTTCTGCAAGAAATGTATGAACGGGATGGCCGGGAATTTTACTGGGTTTGCCGACTTTGGACAGAGATTTTTCGAAAACCTGCACATGAACATCGCAAAGACGCTGTATCTCCTCGGGCGGGAATCCTTCGCGGATCAGCGCATTCTCCATATTCGCGATCTCTTCGGGCGACGTATTTTTAACGATCCCCGCAAATGTTTTTTGCAGTTCTGCAGCAGGTACGCCTGCATGCAAATCCCTGATGATTTGCTTGAGGACCTCCTGCTTGTCTTTTTGTGAAGCATCCATGGTTGACTCCGGTTTCATTCTTCTATAAAACCTGATACTCTTAGATAAAATACGGTTTTCTTGATCCCGGTCAAGGCTTTTTCAATCAATTTGAATGGTTGCATGCACTGAAAAGTTAAAATTCTTGACGATACACTGTAAAAATTCGGATAGGACAATTCCATGAAAGTCAATATCAACCGGGATGCATGTATCGGTTGCGGCCTCTGTGTATCAATATGTCCGGATATATTCGAGATAAACGAAGAAAATATCGCTGATGTAAAATCGAAAGAAATGCCGGATGCCGTGTAATGGGCGAAAGTCGGGCGGCAGTCTGGCCCGATCACATATTCGTCTTAACTGGCGTTTGGCGTCGGTTCTCTGTTTGCCGTTACGCCCGTGGAATACAAAGAGGCTGTCTATTTCGGGATGACTGGAAAGCATGTCCCTGGCTGTATCATTCAGGGAAAGGACCGTCATTTCCCGCCCCTTGGATTCCGGATCAGGATGAATCCCATTTGAAATTCGATATCTTCCCATTGAAGCCGGATCAGATCGCCACTGTGCATTCTAATAAAAAATGAGCATTAAAAACCTCTATCGGCTGGAAATAGGGACAAAACTAATGTACGGTGCTCGCATTCGCTCGCACACGCTCTCAGAACCTCGTGCCACTAAAGTGGCATTGCCGCTGACGCGGCATGAGGTCCGGATTGCTCCTTTACCACAAAAAAAGAGGAACAGCCCTTTGGATTTCCATTCCACAATAAATGCAATATTTGCTGTTTTTTCGAATGGTTACATAAATAATATATTGATATTTTGGTGTCTGCTCATTAAATTTGACAATTAATAATGAATGTTGCGTAATCTTTATGAATATTGTCGAGACACCACTGTTTTTAAAATGATTGAAATAAAATTGTCATTTAAAATACAGGCATATCCCGACTATGATTAGAAAGTTTACCATTTATTTTCTGCTCAATATCGCCATTATCGCATTATTGGGATTAATATTCGAGGTGTCTGTTCGCATATTCAATCCCGACATCAGACCACAGGGCACGGACAGGGATTTAATCGCGGACAGCCTCTGCTTTGATTCAGCCGGACTGAAACCGTTCAGTCATGGAAAATCCAACGGCGCCATGGTCGAAGTGGATCGTTTCGGATTCAGGAAATACAGAACAAGAATCGACACGAATAAAGCAAGCTGGCTTCTGCTGGGAGATTCGGTCACAATGGGAATCGGCGTGGAAGCGGATTCGACATTTGCAGGCCTGCTGAGCGGTGCCGGGGATTCGATCAATATTCTGAATCCATCCCTGATCGGTTATGACATCGAAGACTATGTCAATGTCTTTAATTTTTTTGTCATTAAAAACGAACATCATTTCACTTTTGAGCGTGTCATTTTGTTCTGGTGTTTGAATGATATCTATCCGGATCTGGAAGACATCCAAACGCCCGGAGGAAAACTCCGTTCTTTGATACCGGATATCCTTCAATATTTAAGAACGAACAGCCGGTCGTTTTTCTATCTGAAATCCATTGTATTCGACCGGCCCAAAAGCTATTATTTATTCGATCAATCGTTCTATCAGTCCGGCAACAGTGATCTCCTGAATGCTCTGAACCGGATCATTGAAATACATAGGTCATGTGAAGAAAATCATATCGATTTCAATATCGTATTATTGCCCTATGAGTATCAGTTAAGACAGCCCAACCAAAAAAATATCTGGCTTCCCCAGGACGTCATGAAAGACGGATTGAAAACCAGCGATATCCTCATATTCGATTTCAGGGATCACATCGTGTCCGGCACCGATGCAAAGAAATTATATCTGTTCGGTGATGGGAATCATTTTTCAAATTATGGTCATAGAATGATAGCGAAATCTCTTGGTCCGTTTAATTCGACTACTGCAGCAGCTGTGGCTTATGATTACTAGACGGCTGTATTGACCAGCGGGCAACGAGATGCCATGCACGGATATTACATTAAAGACGAACCAGGACCGACCGCAATAAATACGACGCATCCGGAAAATCAATTATTCGTCCGACGGATTCTCCGATAACCGGAACGTGGAATTATCGGGTTTCGGGGGAAGCGGCTATCATCCCGTACCAGCCGATTATGACGGCGACGGCAAAGCGGATCTGAGTGTAAAATCCGACGGCGGTTACTGGTTTTTTGATAATGCCGGCTATGAAGAAAATTATATTGCTAAGCATCCGGCGATAGATTCTGGAGAAAATGATCAGGAACAAATATCCTATTTGCCCTCCGAAATTTCAATGACCGCTCATCCGAATCCGTTTAATCCGACAACCAATATATCGTACAAATTGCCTGAAGATACGTTTGTCATCATGCGTGTCTATGATATTCTGGGCAAGACAGTCAGATGCCTTGTCAATGAACACCAACAAGCAGGAAGATATTCATCGACCTGGGATGGAACCAATAACAGCGGCGATAAGTGTCCGACAGGCGCTTATCTATGCCAAATGATTACTTGTCAGAATGTTGAATCCGTAAAATTACAGTTACTGAAATAAACCGGTTTCAAAGAGGCCATGAAACAAAATATTCATTGCCTCTTTGAATTTCCAGTTGTCATCGCAACCCACGCTTCCATATAAAAAAGGTTTAACAAAAAATTTGAATAATAAAATAAAAATGTTATATTAATCCATACTCTATTACTGAACCAGCTTTCATCAGATAAAGGCCAGTTGAATGAGCACCGAATCCATTCGTATTTTTATCGCGGACGACAATTGCCTGCTCCTTGAAGGTCTGGTAATCATGCTGGGGGAACAGAAAGACTTTGTCGTGACAGGAACTGCATCCGACAGCCGCAGCGCTGTGGAACAGATAAAGGACCTGAAGCCGGAAGTGGCACTCATTGATATCGGTATGCCTGAAAAGGACGGGCTCGAGATCACCCAAATCCTGCATGAGGACGTACCGGA
Organism: bacterium; assembly: GCA_016930535.1. Taxonomy (GTDB): domain Bacteria; phylum Zhuqueibacterota; class QNDG01; order QNDG01; family JAFGCO01; genus JAFGGN01. The sequence goes on along the minus strand of JAFGGN010000057.1, from coordinate 6,935 downwards.
CGTGAAAGTAATCATCCTGGGTCTGGTTGATTTGACAGATGAAATCATGGCCTGTATTGAAGCGGGAGCGGCCGGCTATGTCCTTAAGGAATCTTCATTCGACCACCTGGTGGATACCATTCGATCGGTCCATCGGAACGAAGCCTTCTGTTCTCCGCGGATGGCTGCTTCACTGTTTTCCCGCATCGCTGAACTGACAAGTGAAGGCAAGTCGCAAATACTTGCTGATTCTGTCAAACTGTCCGGACGTGAGCTGGATGTTATCAATCTGATCGCTGAAGGGTTGTCCAATAAGGAAATAGCCAAAGAACTTTTCATTGAAACGCAAACCGTTAAAAATCACGTCCACAATATTTTAGATAAACTCCAGCTGCATAGCCGTTTTGAAACCGTACAATATGCCCGCGAAAGAAAACTTCTTAAAAAGAACCCCTAAAATCAAAATTTCCAAATCCACGGGTACCGGTACTTTGGCAGCCCAAATTTAATTGGGTCCATATAAAATTGATCCCTACACTAGATCTGTTTTGAATACTCCGGTCTATTGACTCTCTGGCAGGCATTGCCGACATTGTCTTTGAAATAAAACGAGACAAGTGAATGCCTAAAATTAATGTCATGTTTTCAAGCCGGCCCAAGTTGTTATCCGATGTTTTGCGAAACCTGATTGAGCGCCAGCCAGACATGATCATCGTGGGTGAAGTGATCGATCCCATCGAACTTATATCTGCCCTGAGAACAACGCCTGTGGATGTGGTGATTATCACACCGCATAAGGCGAACGGAATGCCCAGACTCTGCACCCAGTTACTGAACGAACATTTAAAATTAAGAATCCTGCTGATCACCCTGGAAAGCACAGGCGTGTATATTTATCAATCCGGTTCAGGCAGGAAGTACATCGAAAAACCATCAGAGCGATCGATTCTTGACGCCATAAGAGACACTCCGGAGTAAATTCGCTTTGAACAGGTTTCACTCGTTAAATAAAGGCCCGGTTTCATATCACCAGAAAGCAAAAGGACAATGATGCGGAATAACGGCAATAAAATCCTGGTCGGAATAAAAATCAATGAAAAACTGCGCGGCGCGCTTGATGAAAGCAAGGATTCCGTAAAACATCTTTTTACAGGCACTGATTCTGAATTTCTTGAGATACTCGAGATGGATTCTGTTGATTACATCGTAAAAACAATAACAAGCGGAGCATCCCTGGAGGAGTTGAGCAATATGTGCATGAATCTGAAAAGCATTCTTAAAATGATCTGTCCTAAATTTCCCATTCATGATGGCGACATTAAAATTTACGCACAACCAAAGCAGCCTGTCAGAACATATTATTAAGGAAGAATACCATGATGACCCGGTGGACAGATATTTTGAAGTACTCAAAATATCCTATCCGGATATTTGAAACTCAGAAAGGCAATCCATGAAAAATTACTTGCTGAAAGATACAAAATGCCTCATCATCCAGTCAAAATTTTCGGCATTCAGCTTCTGGAACTATGTGGATGTCTGTAAAATGGTCGGGGCCAAATATCCGGCCGCGCCTTTGGGTCTGTTGACCGTGGCCGCGCTGCTCCCGCAGCAATGGATATTTAAACTGGTGGACGCCAATATTGAACCCTTACTCGATGAGCACCTGCAGTGGGCGGACATTGTCTGTGTCGGCGGAATGCTGCCCCAACAGTCCAGCATCCTTGCTATCATCGACCAAGCACATCAGTTTGATCGTCCGGTGGTTGTGGGAGGCCCCGATCCGACGTCTCAGCCGGAGGTGTATTTATCAGCCGATTATCTGGTACTGGGAGAGGGCGAGGTAACCATCCCCATGTTTATTGCCGATCTGGAAAAAGGCCGTTCCCGCGGTCAATATCAATCGGAAGAGAAAGCGGATATGACCCGGGCCGTGATTCCGCGGTTTGATTTGATCCGGTTTCAGGATTATCTTCAGATCGGTATTCAATATTCCCGGGGCTGCCCCTTTCAATGTGAATTCTGCAATATTGTGGAACTGTTCGGCAGATATCCCCGGACCAAGACTCAGGAGCAGGTGCTTCGGGAACTCCAGACCCTCTATGATTTGGGTCATCGGGGGCATATCGATATTGTCGATGATAATTTTATCGGGAATAAACGGTCCGTAAAAAAACTCCTTCCTGCCATTAAAAAATGGTCCGGGTCACACAAACATCCCTTCTATTTTTCTACGGAATGTTCCATCAATCTCGCCGATGATGAAAATCTGATGCAGATGATGAAAGATGTGGATTTTCGATATGTCTTTATCGGAATCGAAACCCCGGAAGAAACCGCTTTAATTATGACCAACAAAACTGCCAATGTGAACAAACCGGTTGGAACAACCATTAAAAAGATCTATTCATACGGCATGATTGTCAATGCGGGGTTTATCATGGGCTTTGATCATGAAAGTGACCGGATCGCTGAAAACATGATTGCCTGCATCCGGGATTCGGGCATATCCATGGCCATGCTGGGCATGTTATACGCATTGCCTGACACCCGATTATCCAGGCGTTTAATCAAGGAAGGCCGGCTTTTCGAAGACAGCTCATCCCTCAGGGATGATCAGATTAAGATCGACCAGACATCCAGCGGGCTGAATTTCATCACAAAAAGACCACGGATTGATATCTTGAGAGACTTCCTCCGCGTTGAAAGCGTCATCTATGATCCGAAAAACTATTTTAAAAGAGTGACCGATACTGCGCTTCTGCTTAAATGGATTCCAAAACACAGACCAGGATTTTTAAAAAGTCTAAAAACAGGACTCGCCTTTCTCAAACTGAGCCGTCAATTGGGGAAGAGCAGATCCACCGCCTGGCCCTATTATAAAATGGTATTCAAGGTTCTTATTAATAATCCCGGGGCCATTGAACCTGCTGTCAATCTCTCGGCCATGTTTATCCATTTTCATAAACAGTCTCAATTCATCATGCAGCATATTACCCGGGATATTGAAACGATTGAGAAATCCCGGCAGAAGAAAGCGGAATGGATATCGGGTCATCAATATCAACTGTCAAAAGAATATATCGAAGAATTTCTTGAGATTTAAAAGCGTGTATTTATAAACAGACTGTCGGTATCCACGTTACTGACTTATAAAAAAGGAGTTTATCATGATCGTATGGTTCCCTGTATTAATTCTGGTCTTTTTTATTCTGACGAATGCAATACGTATTCTGAAAGAGTACGAGAGGGGCGTCGTTTTTCGTCTCGGACGGCTGGTGGGAAATAAGGGCCCCGGGCTGATCCTGCTCATTCCTGTCATCGACCGCATGGTGAAGGTAAGTCTAAGAATCGTGGCCATGGATGTCCCTCCGCAGGATGTGATCACAAAAGACAATGTTTCTGTTAAGGTCAATGCCGTGATTTATTTCCGCGTGATGGATGCATCCAAGGCCATTGTCGAGGTTCAGGATTATCTTTACGCGACCTCACAGCTCGCCCAGACAACCCTTCGCTCGATATTGGGCCAGTTCGAACTGGACGAACTCCTCTCCACCCGGGACAAGATCAACGAAGAACTGCAGATTATTTTAGACAAACATACCGATCCCTGGGGTATTAAAATATCTCTGGTAGAGGTGAAGCATATCGATCTTCCGGAAGAGATGAAACGGGTGATTGCCAGGCAGGCTGAAGCGGAAAGAGAAAGAAGAGCAAAAGTAATCCACGCGGAGGGAGAATTTCAGGCCTCAGAAAAACTGGCCGAAGCCGCAGCAGTGCTTGGCAAGGAGCCGACAGCCATTCAACTGCGCTTTCTCCAGACGTTGGTCGAGGTTGCAGCTGAAAACAATTCCACCATGCTTTTTCCTGTTCCCATTGATTTGTTTGAACCGTTTATGAGGAAGATGAAAGAGAAAAAGTAAGGTTCATTCGATGAACCAGCGTTTCATGCCCGTAACAGGCCGTTCATTATTGGACGGAGCAGTCGAGGACAACGTTTTCAGGTGTCGGTAAACTAAAATAATTATTCATCAAGATTCTGTCTGGTTCTTAAGACCAATCACACAGATATCAGGTGAAATTGAACCGGGATATTTTTGCAGGTTTTGCCTGGTTGCATCATTCGGGTTTGATAAGGAGGTCCTGATGACCGGAAAAACCATCCATATGGGTAATGAGACGATTGTATTGCCCGCTGTTAAAATGCTCTGGATCAATTGGATCGTCATCGGCATTGCAGGGCTTTGGCTGATATTCTCCACCATCTACACCGTGGGTGCTGATGAAGTGGGCGTGATTCAGCGCTTTGGAAAATATATACGCACCACAGATCCAGGTCTGCATACCAAAATCTCGTTTGGCGTGGAAACGGTGAAAAAAGTCAAAGTGCAGCGTGTGTTCAAGCAAGAATTCGGTTTTCGCACCACGCAGGCGGGGATTAACACCCAGTATTCCAGGCAGGATTTTACGGGAGAATCCCTGATGCTCACCGGAGATCTGAATTCCGCCGTGGTCGACTGGATTGTGCAGTACCGGATCAAAGATCCGGTAAAATATCTGTTTCACGTGCGAAACGTCGTGGAGACCCTGCGCGATGCTTCCGAGTCTGTCATGCGTGAAGTGGTTGGAGATCACAGTGTGGATGAAGTTATCGTTCTGAGCCGACAGGATATCGAAGTGCTGGCACAGGAGTCCACTCAGAATCTGCTGGATGAATTCGAAACGGGTATCGATATCGTAACCATTAAATTGCAGGATGTGAATCCGCCGAAATCCGTGCAACCGGCCTTCAATGAAGTGAATGAAGCCAGGCAGGAAAAAGAGCGGATTATCAACGAGGCTCTGGAAGCATACAACAAAGTGGTGCCCCAGGCAAAAGGTCAGGCGGAGCAGACCATCCGGCAGGCGGAAGGTTATGCTGTCAATCGGGTGAACCGGGCCAAAGGCGATGCAGAGAATTTTCTGGCTGTCTGGAGGGCATATAATACGGCAAAAGACGTAACCCGGCGCCGGCTTTTCCTCGAAACCATGCTCGATATTTTACCCGGAATGGATAAGATTTACATGATTGATGAACAGCAGAAAGGATTCATACCTCTGTTGCAGTTACAGGCAAAGGAGGCGGCAAAATGAAAAAACGAACTGTCATTATCGGTATGCTTGCTGTTGCAGCGCTGATTTTACTGGGATCCACTTTATATACGATTGATGAAACTGAACAGGTCATCATCCTGCAGTTTGGCAAACCTGTGGGTGACCCCATTAAGGAAGCAGGTCTGCATTTTAAGCTGCCTTTTATTCAAAATGTAACCCGCTTCGACAAACGCGTTTTGGAATGGGACGGCGATGAAAACCAGATTCCAACATCCGATAAAAAATATATATGGGTGGACACCTTTGCCCGCTGGCGCATCGTGGATCCGCTGAAGTTTTATCAGTCGGTAAACAATGAGAGAAATGCCCAAAGCCGCCTGGATGACATTATAGACAGCGCGACACGCAACTACGTGTCTGAAAACCTTTTAATCGAAGCCGTCCGGAACAGCAATCGGGAATTACAGATCACAGTAGAAGAAGCAGAGGGCTTCGGTATAGAAACTGTCGCGCAGCAAATTGAAAAGGGACGCAAACAAATTACCAAATTGATTTTACAGAAGGCGGCTGAAACCATGCCGCAGTATGGTATCGAACTGTTGGACATGCGGATCAAGCGCATCAATTACATCGAGGAGGTCCGGCAAAAAGTCTATGAGCGCATGATATCCGAACGGAAGCGTATCGCCGAAAAATTCCGTTCCGAAGGCGAGGGGCGGAAAGCCGAAATTGACGGTGAACGAGAAAAAGAATTGCAGAGAATTTCGTCCGAAGCCTATCGTACGGCACAGGTGATTAAAGGCAAGGCTGATGCCGAAGCGACCCGAACATACGCATCCGCTTATAACAGAGGCCCGGAATTTTATGCGTTTCTTAAAACGCTTGAAACGTATAAAAGCACACTCAATAATAACAATGCGACTTTAATTTTAAATACCGATAGCGATTTTTTAAAATATCTGAAAAGCATCGAAAAGTGATGCCCTGAAAAGGTCATGTTGTAATAACTATGGTTAGGAGAGGTCAAAATGAAAAATAAAATCATGATAAGTATTATCCTTGTAAGTTTTGCGCTTATCTTCATTATTCAAAATTTTGCGGTAATAGATATTCGCTTCCTGTTCTGGACGCTCTCTGTCTCCAGTGCATTACTCATGTTTTCACTTTTACTGACCGGGCTTATTCTTGGCTGGTCACTGCATGGTTATTCAATGCATCGCAGTAAAAATAAATAAAATTTGATTCCATGATAATGAGCGCCGGAGAACAGGTGATTTCGAATGGCAATGGACAATCCGTTTGGATTTCTGCCGCATTCATCAGCCGGCTCATTGCGAAGGATTTTTATACTGCCATGCAGTAACAGAGAATCTGTACTCCGGGAAAGAAATATTCGACATGGATTTTAATTCACCCAATTCAAAGCTCAACCGAATTGCATTCATCGGCAACTATCTGCCGCGCCAGTGCGGTATCGCCACATTTACCACTGATTTGTGTGAGTCCATCGCCGTCAGGCACCCTCAGACAACCTGTATTGCCGTGCCGGTCAATGATATTGAGGCCGGTTATGATTATCCTTCCCGGGTTCGATTTGAACTTTCAGAAAAGGACATTGATTCCTATCGTCGTACCGCAGATTTCCTGAATATCAACAGTGTGGATCTCGTTTCACTGCAACATGAGTATGGTATTTTTGGTGGCCGGGCAGGCAGTCATATTCTCGTGCTTTTGCGTGAATTGCGAATGCCCATTGTAACCACATTCCATACCATTCTCCGCGATCCGGCTCATGATCAGAAGAGGGTGCTGCAGGAAATTGCGTCGCTGTCTGACCGAATTGTTGTTATGAGTCAACGCGG
>JAFGGN010000008.1 GCA_016930535.1 bacterium | reverse complement strand
TTTAAATATTTTTAAAATATCTCAAAAATTAATTATCATAGAAATGGCTGCTATAGACCTTTTAAGAAAAGCAGATAATAATAAATAAGTATTTTCTCATGTCCCTTCACATTAAAAAAATCCATCTCAAATCCGGCACCGCCCACCAAGTATTCTACTGGGAGTACGGCCGGCAGAGGACCAAGTACTTCCCTCCCGAGATCCCCTTGAAGATCGTGAAGAAATGGGCGATCGACAAGAAACGTGAGCTGGCATTCAGGAAGACAGGGCTCATGGACTATTATCATGAAATGATGACCGAATCCATGCTGCTCTCTAATCTTCCTTCCTGGATCATGAAAGAACGGGAGCACCTGGTCAGCAGGTCCACGCTCGTCCGGAACATCGGCGCCGTGAAGAACTTCATGGAGATCGTGGGCGACCTCCCCTGCGGATCCGTGGACCTCCCGCACATCAAGGAATTCATCCAGGCGCGCCTGAAAAAAGGAATGCAGGCCGAAGGCATCAACAACGACATGCGTAACCTCCGGTCCGTCTGGTCTGTCTTGCGGGAAAACAACGTCGTCGGCTCGAATCCTTTTTCCGACCACGCAAAGCGGATCCGCCTCTCGACTCCAGTAAAAGAGTTGGAAGTGCTGAGCCTCGATGAAATCGAACAGTGTTTCCAACACCTCGACTCCCCCATGATCAGGGACGCGTTCATGATCATCCGCTACACCGGCTGCCGGCGCCGCTCGATCGCCGTGAAAACGGGTTACTGGTCGAACGTGCTCCAGTGGCAGGAGATCGATTTCAAAAAAGGATACATCCCGATCATCCAGAAAGGCAATCATCGGAAACTGATCCCGCTCCATCCGGATCTGCACAGCTGGCTTTTGAAGCGATTTGTAGAACTCGGCAATCCTACCGGAAACTTGATTACCTGTTATGCGGACACCGTGACGCGGAAATTCAAGAAAGCCTTCCTTGCGGCCGGAATTACTAAGAAAATAGATCCGGTCCACGGGCTCCGACACACAGCGGCCACGAAACTGGCAGAGGCCGGATGCACCGCAGCGGACATTCAGAGCATTTTGGGATGGGAATCCATCGAAATGGCTCAAAAGTACGTTCATCTGTCCATGGAGAGGAAAAGGGATGTTATAACAAATTTATAACACATTTATAACACACTTTGTTAAAATGCCTTAAAATAGCTGAAAAACGGGCAAATTTTACAATAAAAAAAGGGTTTCATTTGAAACCCTTTTTTATTGATAATATTAAGCTTAGGTTGGTCGGGACGGTGAGATTTGAACTCACGACCTCTTGCTCCCGAAGCAAGCGCGCTGACCGGGCTGCGCTACGTCCCGAATGGAAAAGAACCGCGATCCGGTAGATCGGAAGTTTAATATACAAAATTTTTCGAGAAAATCAATGTTTAATCTTCACAAAAAGTTTGGCCATCCAGCTGTTCTCGCCCACGGCGCCGTGCAGGATCAGGAGGCAGATGGCCGTGACCGCGGCGCCGGCGATCAGAACACCGATCACGTTGGCCACGGAGAATTTCTTTTTGTCCAGTCCCAGGAGATAGGCACCCAGCGCGCCTGTGTACACGCCGGATCCCGGCAGGGGAATGCCGATGAAAACGGCCACGCCAAGCTCGCCGTATTTCTCCACGTACGGATGGATCCTGTGCTGCGTGCGTTCGAGCACGGGCCAGATGGTCCGGTCGAACCAGTTCCATTTCCGGATGAGCTGAAACGCCGGGCCCATGATCCAGAACACAGTCCAGCCGAGCAGGATATTGGCGATCACGCAGACCAGGACGACCCATGGCCAGGAAAGCTGCCGGTCCATTCCGAAAAAACCGATCGGTATCGATGCCCTGAGCTCGAGCGTGGGGATCAGGGTGATCAGGGTCAGCCACAGGATGGATTGAATCACAGGTTTTCCTTTCTCGTAAAAATCAGTTTCAGCCACATGCGCAGGAACCGTCCGATATCGCGCCAGCGGCGAATGGAACTCGCTGCGCCTGCATAGGTAGTCGGCACCATGCAAAAGCGGAATGCGGCCTTGCGCCTGCCCAGCCGGATCAGCATCTCGCTTTCCAGCTCGTACAGGCTGCCCGTGAGATTCAGGTTTTTCAGCACGGACATGCGGAACATGCGGTAGCCGCATTGCGTGTCCGGGATGTTTTTGCCCGCTGCACGGGAAACCATCCACGAGCTCAACCTGTTGGACAGGATGCGGTCGAACGGCATTTCACCCGGCCGGAAGCGCCGTGTGCCCAGCACCGCGTCGCACCGTTCGTTCTGCATGATCTGAATGAACTCCGGTATCAGGTCCGGATCGTGTTGTCCGTCCCCGTCAAGCGTGATTACGGCTTCCATGCCGTTTTCCGCGGCCCAGGCAAATCCGGCCTTAAGCGCCTCGCCCTTGCCCCTGTTCACCTCGAACCGGATGCACCGGACCGATTCGGCAGACGCCGCATCGGCTGTCTGATCCGATGACCCGTCATCGATGACGCACACATGGTCCCGGGGTATGAATTGCTTGACCTTCAGCAGAACCGCCCCGAGATGCGCCTCTTCATTGTATGCGGGAATGATAACGCCGGTTTTCATAATTTCCGCTGCTTATTGTGCAAAAAAGTGTAATAGTATACCAAAATTCATGGGGAAATGCAAATGGTTTATGGGATAATAAAAAAGGTACCGGGTCACAGCCGATCATATCCGATTCTCCGTTTCTCCCCCTCTCCGTTTCATTATCCGTGTTTTGGATTTTCAAATTAAATGACGTATATTCCCCTAAATCCAATCCATTGATGAGGAATGATAATGTCCGTTCTTAAATTCATGATGCCGATTTTCTTGTGCGCTGGTTTCCTGGGCCTTTCATGCAGCCTGGGCACGGAATCCGAATCCGAAAATCCGAATTTCACGCTTTCGGACGGTTCGATCAGCCTGAACTACGTGAACATGAAATACACGAAGGCCGTGCACAAATCCGAGAGTCCGGACAAGCCGCCCATGGCCCTGATCGTGGCCCTGCATTACGGCGGAGAGCCGCATGACGATTTCGGACGGGAGTTTCTGGAAGCCCTGGTACTGCCCGCCTATTCCCATCTCCGCGCCGTGATCGTGGCGCCCGTGGTGCCTGAAACCGGCACGTGGGCGGACGGGCAGAGCGAAAAGTTCATCCTGGCCCTCGTGGACAAGATGAAATCAGCGCACCGCATCAACTCGTCCCAGGTCATGTTGATGGGATACAGCCTGGGCGGCATCGGCACCTGGTACATGGCTGCCCGCAATACGGACATTTTTACGGCAGCCATTCCCATGTCCTGCCTGCCGCCGGACAACGTGCTGCCCATCGACGATTTGCCGCCCACGTACGTGATCCACAGTGATGCGGACGAAGTGTTTCCCTTTTCGGAAGCCGAGGACAATGTAATGGAACTGCAGGGCAAGGGCCTGCCCGTGGAATTCAGCATCGTGGAGGATGTCACGCATTACAGCACATCGGGATTCATTCCCGCGCTCGAAGAGTCTCTGACATGGCTTGTGGAACAATGGGATTAGAGACCGTCAATTCAGAGTGCCGGATCAGAGCTCGACCCTGATCTGCGTATAAATCGCATAGGCGTCGATCCACGGGGCCCAGGCATAGGCATTGTCCAGGTAAACCTTGTCTTTTATATTGAGCCCCAGGCCGCATGACACATGCTCGTCTCCGAATCCAACCCGGCCGGTCAGTGTCAGCCGGTTTTTCCACAGCGGCTGCCTGTACTCCGTGCCCGCCCTGAACCGGCCGGCCGTGCTCTGATACCGGCTGTCGTTCTCGAAAATGTCCTGCCATTCCAGACCCGCGGACCAATGCGCGTTCATGGCCCGGTGCAGCCCCAGATTCATGACAAAGGGCAGTTTCAGTTCATATGGAATATTGAGCAGGACCGGGCGTTTGTAACGCACCATGAGCGTATCCCCGTCCGCATCCACCTGCTTTTTTCCGTCCACCCGGTCATAGGCCATCGCATGCTGCACAAAATCCATGTCGATTTCATCGCTCAGCGTCTGTATCGGAATTACGTTCTGGAGTGAGAGGCCCAGGTCGATATCGTACGGCAGTTTCCGTGCTGCGCCCAGATCCAGCGTGAATCCGGTGACGCTTTTGGACAGATCCGAGAATGCATTGTTCATGATTTCGTCATAGTCTGTCACCGGAATCCGGTTCATGGAAAAACGCCGGTTGATGATTTTCAGATTCGCGCCTGCATGAACATTCCAGGGCACGGTGCGGCCGTATCCGGCCGTGCCCACGATATCCATATAGGACAGATAAAACGCCACGGGGAACACTTCCTCTCCGAAAGTCCGGTTGTCCTGCAGAATACCGGCGCCGAGAATGCCCAGTACCTGAAGCACGGATGCCGTGGCTTTCAGGGGATTGTCCGGATTGTCCGGGATATCGACAGCGGCCAGGGCATCCAGCGTGGGGCTCTGACGAACCACGAAAGCCGCCTGTCCGTAACCGTACAGTGAAAAGCCCCAGTGGCCGTATTGCATGCCGAAGCCCGGCAGCACGTTGAATCCGTGCATCTGCGGATCGTCCGGCGGTCCGGTCACGTCTTCCATCAGGTCCACGACAAATATCAGGCCGTCCTGTATCTGATTGAGCGCGTTCCACCGCTCCTGCATGGTTGCTCCGGGAGTCAGAAACGCATCCACACCGTCCATGATGTCGTTCAGGGAAACCGCCTCCATGAATTCGTCCATATGATCACCTAGATACCAGGCCGCTTCGAAAGTGGACGGCGGAAAGGATGCCTGCAGGCCGAACACCTGGAAACGCGTACCCGGATTCGCCAGAACTGCCGGGTTGGTCAGCATGTTCACGTACGGATCCCCTGCCGCAGTCTGCAGTCCGCCCATGCCCACAGCGGCGATGTCCGGTGCATAAGCGGGATAATTCAGGCCCTTGGTTTCCGAATTCAGATGCATGATGTCCAGGGTCTCGTTACGGAACGTATACCCGCCGCCTGCGGACAGCACCGTAACGGAAAAGACAAGAACGATTGCCATAGCACATATTCTCATAATGCCCTCCAAATATGGAAATTCAATCGTTTAAACACCGGTGATACCAAATGGATCAACGGTACAAAAAGCAGGCTCCGGCCCGAAAAACCGTCTGTTTCCTCCAGTCCTCGGACAGCCAGCGGCTGTCTGCTGCAACCAGGTCCAGAGTCAGCGGGCCTTTTATCAGGACAATGCCGAAAGTGAGATAATTGGCTGTCAGCATCGAATTGAATGTAGAATCATGATACGGCTTATCCGTGTGCAAAATTCCTGAAGAGACAGATACTGAATGATACAGATGACAGATCAGGTTCATGGAATAATCCAGATGATTGATGTCGGCATCCAGGCGCGATGTACTGTTTTTCCAGAATACGACTGTATACTGATTGTTCATTTCGAGTCTTGGAGAGAGATTTACACTGTACCCGGCATGCAGTTTGTCCGGAGTCCGGCCTTCATAATAAATGTCGGAATAATCCTCATGATGGAACCGGTATCTGAAACCGCTCTCGTAAAAGCAGCCCCAGGACAGAACACCGTGATGATACCTGAACCCTGCGGATAATCCCGGTTCAACCACATGTTTGTCCATAATCCAGTAGGCATATGCATCGCTCAACTCATCGGAAAGCATATCAAAAGACCGTTTATAACTCAGCATGCCGGCATACAACCCGATTCCCAGGCTCAGCCTGTCGGAATCCGCCAGTATTCCCTGCATTTCATAGGCAGCCAGGCATCCGAATTGAAACACCGATGTTTCAGCCAGCAGCCGGAAAGGATCCGTGTCTGCATATCCGGACGGACTCGATGGATCTATGACCGCACCCATGATCCATCCGTAATCCATCCTGGATCTGAATTTCTGGTGAAAACCGAATCCGATGACAACAGGTTTGACAGGAATCACGAGTCCCGCGGATTGGGGAATCAGGCTGTTCTCCCTGGTATGATGCAGATCAGCAATCCAGTTTTCCGGGATATCCGTTTCATAATGCAGACTGAAACCCGCAGAAATTCCCTGACTGTCCGTCAACAGCGCCGGATTGGAATTCGAAAGATTGAACACGGCGCTCTGAACCGTATTTGAAAAACCGGCTCCTCCCAGACTTTCGAGTACGTAGCCTTGCGGCTGATAGACCAACGGAGCGGTGGCGGATACTTTACTCTGCGCCCTAAGAATCGTACAAATTGAAAGCAACAGCAGTATTGCAGGAATGGAGCGCAATTTTGTGATCCTCTTAAAATATTTTGGACATTAAGATTTTGTTATTGTATGCAAGTCATGTTAAAAAAAAATTCAACCATTTTCAATCATTATTTGAAAAAACCGCTTGAATTCCCCGGATGAATCGTGTATATTTTTATTGACCGACCGGTCGGCCATAATTAAAAAGGAACGGAATGACGCCCAAAATAGTGGACAAGGAAGAAAAACGAAACCTGATTCTCGAATCCGCGATTCGTGTGTTTGCCAGGCTGGGCCTGCCGAACACGAAGATGATTCACATCGCGGAAGCGGCAGGCATCGGCAAGGGCACGATATACGAGTATTTCAAGAGCAAGGAAGAACTGGCCGTTGCCGCATTCAACGTATTCGTGAAGGAGGCCCAGAAACAGATTGCCGGTAAAATCCGGAACATCGAAGATCCGGTTGAACAGCTCCGCACCTACATGATATGCTGGCTCGACATCATGGACGAGGATTTTCTGGATTACGCGGACATCATGCTGGACATCTGGGCCGAAAGCGTGCGGCTGCATCAGGGCAAGGACCTGTTCGGCCTGAATAAAATGTACGCCCTGTACAGAAAACAGATCATCGAAATACTGAACCGGGGTATAAAAAAAGGCGTTTTCAAACCGGTCGATACAACCGTGGCAGCGGCCGTTATTATCGGAACCCTGGACGGACTCATGATTCAGTGGCTGCTGGATAAAAAACTGTTTAAGGTACGGTATGCGCTTGAGCAACTGGCGGACATGGTTGTCAGAGGTGTCATGAAAGTCTGATTTTTTTAATATTTTACTGACCGGCTGGTCGGTCATAAAAGGAGAATCCCATGAATCTGAAAAAACCGGTCCTTTTCGTCAGTCTGCTCTCCCTCGCCTGTACGGCCCGGGATCTGACAGGCCCGCAGATCATCCAGAAAGTCAACGATCTCATGAATCCGGAGAGCATGTGGGCTGCAGCGAAAATGGTCATTCAAACCACGTCCGGCCAGGAACGGACATTCACATACGAATCCTGGAGCGGCAATCACGGTGAAAAGAACCTGATCCGGTACAAGGAACCGGCCCGCGTCCGGGGCCAGGCCACGCTTCTCCTGGATTATGCGGACAATATCTGGATGTACTTTCCGCGTACGCAGCGGGTGCGAAAGCTTGCCACGCATGCCAAGAAACAGAAAATGGAAGGCAGCGATTTCAGCTATGAGGACATGGGTGCCGGCAACGCCTTTATCGACGACTTCGAATCCGTTCGCCTGGATGACGAGGAGCTTGACGGACAGCGCTGCTTTCAGATCGAAATGACCCGGAAAAAGGACAGCGATATTTCTTATTCAAAAATGATCATGTTCGTCCGCCAGGACAACTTTGTCCCGGTTCGCATTGTTTATTATGATGAAAATCATCCGGACGAACTGCTGAAGACGCTGACACAATCGGACATCAGAGACATACAGGGCATTCCGACCGCCATGAAAATCACGATGCAGAGCGAGTCGGACAAATCGGAAACACGGATGGAACTGCTGGAGGTCAAGTACAACCCGGAACTCGATCCGGTTCTGTTCACAGAAAGGGGACTCAAACAATGAAACGCCTGATTGTCTGGGTGGTGACCGGCTGCACACTGGCCTCTCCCCTGCTTTCACAAACCGCACAGGTGTCCGGATATTTCGAATCCCAGTTCATGGCAGCCGGTGTCCGGGGTGAAATGCTGCAGCTCGGGAGCAACAAATGCAGGGTGGATCTCGGATCGGACATGAACCGTATTCAATTCCGCGCCAATATCAACGCCATCACCTATCACGGTAAAACGACATGGAATATCGCGGATTTTCTGCCTGATCCGGTCACACGGGATATTCCGGAGTATGCCCGGTCCATGCTGGTACTTCCGTTCGAGGACGATCTGGTCCTGGATAATGCATATATGAAAATCACCTTTTCCGGATGGGACCTGACCGTAGGGAAACAGCAGATATCCATGGGAGCCGGTTATGTGTGGAATCCCACGGACCTGTTCAATCAGAAGGACCTGTTCGATCCTACATATGAACAGCCTGGTCACAATGCCATGAGGGCGGACTGGGCCCTGTCATCCAGAGCCAACTGTACATTGCTCTACGGACCCGAATCAAATCCGGACCAGTCGACCAAGATGGTCCTGATCAAACAGGGATTCGGCCGGTTCGACTGCACATTGACGGGCATTGAAAAATCCTGGACCTTTCACGATTATACAGATATGACGGGATTCGATCCGGGCGGATTGTCCGAACGGCGGCGCCTGATCGGCGGCAGTCTGACAGGTGAACTCTTCGGACTCGGTCTCTGGGCCGAGGGCGGATACAACCGGATGGAACGGTCGGATTCATTTTATGAACTCGTGACCGGATTCAACTATACATTCGACAGCCAGACATTTATCCTGGCCGAGTATTACCGGAATTCGGCGGCAGAAACGGATCCCGGATCCTATACACTGAACGACTGGATGCGGTATCTTGCCGCGGAACAGAAAACCCTGAACCGGGACCAGGTTACGCTGCTCGTGCAGGTTCCGGTGACGGACCTGACGCAGGCCGGTCTGAACCTGTTTGCAGCCGGAGACGGCAGCGTGGCCGTTCTGCCGATGCTGAACGCATCCCCCTTCGAGAATATGGAGCTCCTCGCTTATGTCAATCTGTATTTCGGCAGGAGCACGGCCATGTTCAACAAAAACCTAGGAAACGGCGGTCTGGTTCGTGCCAGAATATATTTTTGATTCATGGTGAAACGCGACACATAACCAACGGAAAGACACATGATAAACAAAAAAATGCAATTTGGAATTCTCAGCATGGCCTGCCTGTTTGCGAGTATCGGTCTCGCGGCTTTTACACTGTCCATACAAAGTCCTGCCTGGACACTTTTTTATCTTGCTTTGTGTGCCATTGCGGGTATCGCCGTGACCTTCGCATTTTGCTCCAAATGTCCGGTCAAATCCGCATGTCCCCATGTGCTTCCCGGATTCATGACACGGATCATGAATGACCGTACACCCGGATCCTATACGCGTTTCGAGCTCATGGTCACCTTTTTATCCATTGGAATCATCCTGTTTTTTCCCCAGGTCTGGCTCATCCGGTACCCGTTCCGGTTCGGACTGTTCTGGATTCTGGCAGGAGCCGGACTGATGCTCATTGTAAAAAATATCTGCAGACGCTGCAGAAATGTTTATTGTCCCTTCAGAAAATAAAGGATTGCGAAACGGAGTATTCTCATGCGTGAAAAACTGTTGACGCAGCTGGCCCGTACCCATGCCGAACATCCTTGGCGGATGTGTATCATCATTCTGATCATCACCGTGCTTTTCGGTCTTGCATCCATGGAGCTGAAGGTCACCATGCGGTGGTCCGACCTCTTGCCGGAAACCGATCCCCGGACTGTCGAATACAACCGCATTATCGAGGAATTTACATCCGCATCGAACATCGTTGTGGTGGTTCAGGGGCCCACGGACAAAATCAAGGCTTTTGCGGACGCACTGGCCCCGCAGCTCATCTGCATCAGGGACACCAGCCTGAATCAGCAAGCCGCTAAATCCATTCTGGATCTCGAAAAAAAGAAAAGGAATCGTTCGAAAAAGAATCCGGACGATGTGAAAACAGCCGGACTGAATGCGGAAATCGCGTCCCTTAAGACACAGATCGATTTTCCGCTCATACAGCGTGTGGATTACAAAATACCCATGGATTTCCTGCACAGACACGGACTCATGCTGATGAAAGCCGGGGACCTCGAGGACAATCAGGCCATGTTCACGGATCCCAATATTCACGGATTCATCCGCAATATGAATGATGTGCTGGAAAAAGAGTACGTGGGACGCAAGGAATCGCTTTCAACACGTGAAAAGGAGGATCAGGCCATCGGGTTCCTGGATGGCATTGAATCCCTGATCGCCCTGTTGAACGTCACGGTAAAGGGATCCGTCCAGGATACGGCGGCCATACGGAGCACGGTCAATCATCTGATGGTCGGCGAACCGTATTTCCTCTCCTATGACAAACAGGCCCTGATCATGATCGCGGTTCCCAATTTTACGGCCATGGAAGTGGACCGCATGGTCAGCGGCACGGATGCGGTTCAGCACAGGGTCGATGAAACCCTGAAGGCGTTTCCGGGCGTCCGGGCCGGACTGACAGGCATGATTCCGATCGGCCGGGACGAAATGGTATACGGTATGGAAAGCGCCAATGTGACCAGCATCATCGCCGTGATCGCCATTCTGATCCTTCTGATCATCGCATTCCGCATGTGGATCGCACCCCTGTTCGCCATTCTGAACCTCATTATCGGCATACTCTGGGCCACCGGTCTCACGGCCCTCATTGTCGGCTCCCTCAACATCATGACACAGATGATGACCGTGATTCTGCTGGGGCTCGGTATCGATTTTTCGATCCATCTGATCAGCGGATTCACGGAACAGCGAAGCGCCGGTCGGGATATCCGGATCTCCCTTGAGAGGACATTCCTGATTTATGGAAAAGGCATTGTCACCGGGGCGCTGACCACGGCTTTCGCTTTTCTGGCTCTCCTGATCAGTCATTCCAGGGGCATGAAGGAAATGGGGCTCGTGACAGGTCTGGGCCTGATCGCCGTGCTTCTGGCCACGTTCATCGTACTGCCCAATTTCCTCGTGTTCCGTGAACGCAGACTCGAACGGAAGCACATCCGTCACGCCGAACGGGATATCACGTTCCGTGTACTCGGACGGTCCGCCGCCTGGATGGGACGGCGTCACTGGTTTATTCTGTCGGTTTCCGTCATTCTGACCGCTTTTATGGTATGGGAGGCCCGGCAGATCACGTTCGATCAGAATTATATGAATATGGAACCCAGGGGCCTGACCTCCGTGATGCTTCAGGATACGATCACGGACAAATTCGACCTGAGCATGGATTATGCGCTGGTCCTGGCCGGATCCGCGGACGAATCCAGAACACTCGCCAAAGCTTATCGCAAGCTGGGCAGTGTGGCGATGACCGAGGATATCGGCCTGTATATCCCCTCCGCCGGGGAACAGGCCGCACGAAGGCGTTATATACGGCATATACGGGAGCGTATCCTTGACAGCCGTATCCAGGCAAATCTCGGGCTTTCCGATGCCGAAACGATTGAGCATGAAATACGCAGACTGGGCTGGAACATCATGGAAATTCAGGACATGGCCTTTCAGAACGGTCAGGACCGTGTGGATACAAAGTGCGTATCCCTGGTCGGCAATCCCGACGATGAGCAGCCGCGGAACCCCATTCTGGCGCTTGCGGATACACTGGCGGCAGGACCCGTCCGTTATCTGAACACTTTAAATCAATTCAACCGCGCCTTTGCCCCCGTTCTCAGCAACCAGATACGGACAATGGCCAACACAGAGGCCATCTCTCTCGACATGCTTCCAGAATCCATACTCGAACGGTACGCAAACCGGGACAGCAGCAAATTTCTGGTATCCGTTTATCCGAGCGCCAGTATCTGGACCAATCTGGAATTCCTGAAACGTTTCGTGCACGATCTTTCAGGCGTCAATGACAGGGCCACGGGCATGCCGACGATTTTTGCGGCATTGATCGAAATCATCGGCAATGACGGCCGCAAGGCCCTGATGCTGACCATCACGGTGGTCTTTCTGCTGCTCTGCCTGGATTTCCGTCATATCGGTCATGCGTTCATGGCCATGATTCCACTGATCGCCGGCACGGTCTGGATGGTCGGGCTGATGCATCTCACGGGGCTGCAGTTCACCGTCATCAATGTCATGGGGCTGCCCATGATCATCGGTATCGGTATCGACGACGGCGTGCATATCGTGCATCGCTGGGTATTTGAAGGCAAAAGGGATCTGTACACGATTTTTGCCAGCACGGGCAAGGCCATTCTGCTCACCACGCTCACGACCATGCTGGCGTTCGGTTCGCTCTTTTTCGCGGTCTGGCGCGGCTTCGCCTCCCTGGGATCGGCCCTGTTCCTGGGCGTGGGCGCCTGTTTTGTGACCACGGTGCTGTTTTTGTCCGGACTGCTCGGTGTTCTGTCGAAAAAAAGTGATAAGAACCCGATAAAGGATTATCATATGAAATAAAATGCAGTCATTGCCGGTTTTCTGCCGCAGCGGCCGCATTTTGCCCACTTGATCAGGGAACGATTTGCCTTTATCCCATAAATATTGCGTTTTTGTCATATATATGCACGGATTCTTACGCAACCAATCATCAGTTTTACCGGTTATTTGATTAGATTTACCATATTGGCATCTTATTTGCATAATATCCATTCGATTTCGACACATCCCTGACAAGAAATATTCGGAACCGGAATCATTTATCGGTTGATTTTCTAGGAATTTTTTTTATCTTGTAAGTTCCTTTGAAAGGATTCCCGATTGCACATTGCACTGACATGTATCGAAAAAACAATATCTGTATCCGGGAACGTTTGCAATATAGTTTTTATTGATCTTATATTAATTAAATGTGCATTATCAGGTGTGTTTTATGCAATAGATTTCAGGATTCTGTTTCTCTCAATCCGGTCAGTTACAGAATCCGGACCGGGTAAATGTTCCGGGAAACAAACTTGAGTATCGCGGTCCGGCTCCAGAACCAGCTGACCGTATCAGGGTCATTATAAAAACCATGGGGCGAATTGATGAGGATGTTTTATCATAAAAGCGGAATGATACTGACGGCAATGGCCCTGATTTTTCAGAAGCAGTGTCTGCATTCGGAAAGCGGATTCAATTATTTCACCGATGCGATCGATATCAGCCACGCAACAGCCGGTGTCTGGACAGAAGTGAACATCGCTCCCTATGTTCCCCCAGGATCGACTGGTGCCATACTCGAACTGATCAACGAAAGCCGTGCCGGTTCCGCTCTGCGGCACGCTGTACGGAACCACGGCAGTTCCGATGCGCGTCAGAACAGTCAGCGGCTGAGCCCGAACGGTCACAGGTATGCCTTCTGCGGCATCGGTCCGGAGGGAACATTTGAATCCTATATCGAAAGCGACAGCTGCAGGATTTATCTCACCGGGTATACGGATTCGTATGTTCACTTTTTTGTCGATGCAGTCGATAAAAGTATTGGGACAGCAGGATCATGGCAGGAAATTAATGGTCACGCTGACGGTGTGCCCGCCGGAGCCACCGGTGTGATCATCGATGCCTACAGCAGCAACGGGAACAGCCAGGTCGGTATTCGCAAAAAGGGATCCTCGGATGACAGGACCGGAACAGGCAGCCTTCTGTATTCCTACCGTTTATGCACCAACCTGCTGTGTGGTGTGGACGAAACCGGCACCTTTGAAGGAAAAATATCGCATACGGACGGCAAATTCGCCCTGATCGGTTACACCATGAGTCCCGTGTATTTTCTAACCGATGCCGTCAATATCAGCGTCACGGACACGGATACATGGACCGATATCAACCTGTCCGGAATGATCCCATCGCGGGCAAACGGCTTCATTTTTGAAATAAACAACGATTACAATTACAGACGATTCGCCGCCATACGCCGTAAGGGCAGTACGGACGACAGATCCGGAAATTCAAGCATCTACAACAACGGATTTACGCACGGGACCTGCGGACTTAATCCGGACCAGCAGGCACAGGGCTTCATCAACCAGCCCACCGTGGATTTTTATCTGACAGGATACACGGTGCCGTACGATCCATCTCCGCCTTCGGATATTTCAGAGATCCGGGACGGTTCCGGTCCGGACCTGGACCAGACGTACGCAAGAAAGACCCTGTCCCTGAACTGGGATGCCTCATCGGATGCGGAAAGCGGTATTGCACGGTACTGGGCCTCTGTCGGAACATCACCCGGCGGCACCGATATCGCGGACTGGACAGACTGCGGACCTCAGACGAATTTCACCTTTGAAAATCTGACACTGAATGCCGGTCTTACCTGCTATTGCTCTGTCAGGGCACAGAACGGCCAGGGCCATGAGAGCGGCGTTACCGTCTCCGACGGAATCACGGTTCTCGATGATATCACACCGCCGCAGCCTGCAGCCGCTGTCAGGGACGGTCTGGCCGAGGATCTCGACTCGACCTACAAAAGACATGAACTGTCCGCCAACTGGAACATGTCATCGGATCCGGAGAGCGGCCTGTACCGTTACTGGCTGGCCATCGGCTCAGGACCCGGAGCGTCGGACATTCTCGGGTGGACAGATACCGGCAAGAACACTTCCTGGACACAGACATCGCTTTCCCTCTTCCCGGGACAGACCCTGTACATCAGCATCCGGGCTGAAAACGAAGCGGGGCTCCAAAGCACGGTCACCTGTTCAGATGGTATCCTGATTCTCGAGGATCCCACGCCGCCGTCGGACATTCTCATGGTGCGCGACGGGCTGTATACCGATCTGGATTATATCGTTTCCGCATCCGTGCTGTCCGCCAGCTGGACAGCTTCCGAAGACCCTGAATGCGGCATATGGAGATACCTGGTTTCCGCGGGATCATCTCCGGGATACTCGGATGTGGCCGGATGGACGGACAACGGTCTGATCACGGAAATCACCCTGACCGGTCTGAGCCTGGTTCCGGGATCGACCTGTTATTTCAATGTACAGGCTGAAAACACGGCAGGTCTGACCAGCGGCATCACCTCATCCGACGGTGTCTCCATACTCGATCCCGCATCGGAATCCAGAATCATCGAATGTCCTGACGGAACGGATATCTCCGTGAAAATCCAGGCCGCGGTGGCAGAACTCGCCTCTTCGGGAGGCGGCACGATCTATCTGCCTGAAGGAGATTTTCCGTTCCTGTCCACCGTGTCCATGCCCGGCGGCATCAGTATCATCGGCACGGACAAAGAGAGCACAATACTGAGATCTACAGGTCCCCAGTTTTTCGACATCAATCATTTCGGAACCGAAGGAGGATCCCTCAGAATATCAGGCATCGGATTTTTCGGTTATAATCCCTCGGATCCGGGGAATCCCGTGCAGTCGGGCCTGTCTTTAAACAATATCGAGGGCTTCCGCATCGACCACTGCTATTTCCGTTCCTTCAAATACGTCATCGGAATCGGCTCGCGTTACAACATGCCCGATCTGCCGCAGAGTTACGGCGTGATCGATCACTGCACATTTATACGGGGCGAGGAAAGCACCTATCTCTCCATGTACGGCATTACCGATTCCAGGATATGGCAGCAGGACATGAAAATGGGAACACACGAGGCCACCTTTGTTGAAGACTGTTATTTTCAGGGGTGCTCACACTGCACAGATGCATTCGGAGGCGGTCATTATGTCCTGCGCCACTCGCAGATTGTGGATTGCGGTTCGGTCGGCGGACACGGTCCGGGATTTGACAGTTCCTATCGCGGAACGCGCTGTACAGAAGTCTATGACAACCTGATCAAAAAAACAGACAACGTTTCCTACGATTACCGCTGGATCGGTATGGGAATCAGGGGCGGGGGCGGTGTTGTATTTAACAATACTTTCGAATACTGCAGGAATGCGATACAGTTCACGTGCGACACGTACTCACTGGTCGACAGTAATGGTGACGGCCATTATGACTATCCGGCACTGGACCAGACACATGACAAATGGCTGTGGAACAACACGCTGGTCAGCACGCCCAACTATATCATGCATTACGGCAACGGTGCAGAAGAACTGATCGTTGAAAACAGGGATTTCTTTATCAGGCAGCCTTCCGTTGCGGAGGATGGATTTGAATATACACCCTATCCCTATCCGCATCCCCTTGTTCTTGGAGATGCTGTGGAAACGGATCCGGTTCTTCTTGAAGTCAGGGTATTTCTCGAGGGTCCGTACATGTCTGGTCAAATGACGACCGACCTTGGCGGCATCATTCCGCTGGAGTCTCCCTGGGTCCAGGATCCCAGAACTGCCATGAATATTCCGCCCAATGTGGTGGATTGGATCCTGGTCGAGCTGAGAACGGCACCCCATGGTCCGGCCGCAGCCTGCCGCAGCGCCTTTCTCAGCAGTCTGGGCAATATTGTGGACCTGGACGGCAAAAATGTAAATATTGAATTCGATGTTCCGGAAGGATACTATTACATCGTGATCAGGCACAGAAATCATATGCCGGTCATGAGTGCGGAACCGGTATGCTTGTCTGAATCCATCGTGGTCTTTTAGAGAAGCCGGTTACAAATTTTTTGATAGCAGTATGTATTCCGGGATGGTTCATTTCACGCATATAAACGGCCCCTCACAAGCAGATGTGACCGTTCAATCCATTATGAAAAACAAGGTTTTCTGATTCCAATGAAATGGAGGAAACAAATGATTCGCAGCAAATGCATGAACAATCGATTGATCAAGAATATTTTATCACTTCTGTTCATCGGCTGCGGTCTGCTTCTCGGACAGATTATTATCGACCACGCTTGCACGGACCTTTCCAGGGTGCCGCAGGCAGCCATCGAAACGGCCAAGGACAGCCTGCATGTCGCGTACGATCACACGTCCCACGGCAGTCAGCTGATCACGGGCATGAATTCCCTGGATGCATTCATGGGAGGCACCGGATTATACGTATGGAGCGAAGGGGGCGGAACCGGTGTTCTGGACATCGACGATTATTTCAGCCCGGTCGGGGACCTGGGATCCGAAACGGCCTGGTCGCCGGCAACCCGGACCTATCTGCTCGATCCAGCCAATGCGGAAGTGAACGTGGTAATGTGGTCCTGGTGCAACATTTATGGTCACAATATTCCGAACTACCTGGACAGCATGGAGGTCCTGATCGGTGAATTCGGACCCGGGGGAACCAGAATACTGGATGAATCGCGAAGCGTGCCCGTAACCTTCGTTTTCATGACCGGCCATACCAATATGGAAACTTCACAAAACGAATGGACATTCAACGCCGCCAAGCAGATCAGGCAGCATTGCCTGACCTACGGACGGGTC
The DNA here is from genome assembly GCA_016930535.1 of bacterium. Taxonomy (GTDB): domain Bacteria; phylum Zhuqueibacterota; class QNDG01; order QNDG01; family JAFGCO01; genus JAFGGN01. The sequence continues at coordinate 38,944 of JAFGGN010000008.1, read as the reverse complement.
CTGTATGACTTTTTCGATATCGAATCTTATGATCCCGACGATGTGTATTTCGGAGATGGTGAAGCCAATGCAGTGGATTACGGTACCTATAACGGCCTGCACCACCTGGACGACGACTGCAGTTACGACCTGGCGGAAGGCGGAAGAGGAAACTGGGCCATCGAATGGCAGGATTCGCATACGCTGGGAGTGGACTGGTATTCCTGCTCGCCGGCCCACACACAGGCCCTGAACGGCAACCGCAAGGCCTACGGGGCATGGTGGCTCTTCGCACGTCTCGCAGGCTGGGACGGGACTTACGATTTACCCCTTTCCGTTAAAATTTTCCTGGAAGCGTCTTATGCTTCCGGAACCATGGGAACCGTATTGTGGAGTTCGGGATATTTGCCGCTCGATTCCCCATACGATGCCACAAGCGTGACCGTCATTCCGGATGACGTGGTGGACTGGATCCGGGTTGAACTGCGGTCCGAGCTGGACGGATCCGGAGAAAATTTTTCAAAAAGCGTGTTTTTGCGCAATGACGGGCAGGTCATCGATCTCGATGGTTCGGAGGACATTATACTGCAGGCGCATGAAGGGTATTATTATATCGTTGTCGAACATCGCAATCACCTGACCGTGATGAGTGCGGCGCCCGTGTATATCAAACCGTAACCGGGCCATTCCTCCAAACCGGGAAAGGAGAAATCCGTTGCCTGCACAAAAATTCGTGCCGCTTTTTCTGATACTGTTCTCACTGAGAACGCTCACGCAGGATATTGTACCTTCGGAACGCAGGATCGACTGGGATCCCGGTATTCCCGGCGGAATCCCGGATTATCCGGCCGGTGTCAGTGTGATGGATTACGGCGCATTGGCAGACGGCGTGACCGATGACACACAGGCTTTTCTCGATGCAATCACCGCCTGTCCGCAGCAGCACGCGATAACCATTCCGTCCGGCACCTACCTGATTACCGACAGACTGAATCTCAGAAAATCCATAACACTACGGGGAGCCGGTCCTGATCAGACATTCCTCAAATTCGAGAAACAACCGGAGGCTCCGGATTATCAGAGGACCAATATCTGGATCGGACAGCGGATCGCCGGATTTTCCGCTTCCATCACCGGAGGGGCTGTCAGGGGATCGTATCAGATCACGGTATCGGATGTGTCCGGATTTGCAGTGGATGATCTCGTCGAGATCCGTCAGGATAATGACGAATCCGTCATGGCCCGTCCCATCGTGCCGGTATCGCAAAACGACAGCTGGGCCGAAGGGCACTGGGGCTGGCGGGCTGTGGGCCAGTTTCTGCTGATCACGGATATCGACGCGGGGACGAACACACTGACTTTTCAGCATCCCCTCTACTTTACATACAATCCCGCGATGAATCCGGCGGTGACCCAATGGAACGGTCCGGCCCGGTATGCGGGCGTCGAGGATCTCCACATGGAGCTCGTGGCCGATGCGAACGGATATTACGGCAATATTCATTTCGATGGCAGCGTGTACTGCTGGGCCCGGAATGTCAGAAGTTACAAATGTTCACGCTCCCATATCGGACTCTGGGGAGGGCTGGGCAATGAAATCAGGGACAGTTATTTTGAATTCAGTCACGGCTATGCCGGCGGTGAAGGATACGGCGTGAACATGATCGACAGGACCACGAACAACCTGGTCGAAAACAACATCTTCGATTTTCTGCAGGGAAAAATGCTGACAGCCGTGGGTGCATGCGGCAATGTGTATGCGTACAATTACTGCCGTATTTCCATGGACGATCTGGGGCCCTATGAGGACATGCATGCGGACATGGGCGCGCACGGGCATCACAGCTATATGAACCTGTTTGAAGGCAATTCGACAAACCGTGCTCACGTGGACAGATACTGGGGCAGCAATGCGAATTTCGTGTTTCTGCGAAATAAAATGCTGTGTCCGGACGGATACGTCAGAAGCAGCGATCCTGTGCATATCGAAAAAAACAATATTGAGATGTCATTCGTGGGAAACATTCTGCATCATGAAAATTCAATGGAGGACCGCCGGGTCTGGTATTTTCCGGATGAACCGGACGATTTCAGCGACCCTGAACTGACCATGAACACACTGATCTCTCACGGCAATTATGACTTCATGAGTGAAAATGTCCAGTGGGACCCGGATATTGATAATCAGGACATTCCGGACTCGTATTACCTGGACGGCAAACCCGGCTTTTTCACAAATGCACCGTGGGGTGACACATCATGGCCCCTGATTGGACCGGATCTGCTGCACGCGGGACTCATTCCGGCCCAGCAGCGTTTCTGCGATCTCAACGGGATCACTCCCCCCGATCCGCCCACCGGTTTGTCTGCGACAGCTGAGGACAACCGGATCACGCTCGCCTGGACAGACAACAGTACGGACGAACAGGGATTCCGCATTGAACAAAGCCTGGACGGCATTCACTTTTTCAGACAGGGCGTCACGCTGCCGGATTCGAACCGGATTGTTTTTTCAGGGCTTCGACCCTTTACAACCTATTATTTCCGGGTCTGCAGTTATATCGACGAGCCGGGCAATTCAGCCTGGTCCGATATCGCTTCTGCCTCCACTTTTTCAGAGCTGCCGCTCGCAGGGATCTGCCGGTACCCGTTCAGCGGCAATGCAAACAATGCATTGTCTGGCGATTATCACGGTATCGTGCACGGCCCCGTACTGTGTGCCGGGAAAACCGGGCAGGCCTATGCATTCGACGGTCTGGATGATTATATTCATATCCCCAAATGGGATCCGGATGCCTGGCGTCCGGGACACTCCCCGCTTTACGGAGACGAGCAGGCGTTCACCATCGCTGCATGGATATGTCCGGACATCGTGTCCGGGCATGATAATTTTATTATCAGTGACGATTCTCGATGGGGGGACTTCACGTTCGGCCTCACGGGCAACCGCCTGAACCTGCGTTATATCAACGGAACCGGACAGCGGTACGGATTGTCATCCGTCGAAACGGCCACAGTAAAACCCGGCGTTTTCACCCATGTGGCCGCATCCTACGACCCGGAGCACAATATCGTGAGGCTGTTCATCAACGGCGAACAGGCGGCCATTGACAGAATGACGCGGCCCCTCGGCACATCCGGATTCGACAGCCTGTATATCGGTCTCGGAGGCGATCCGTCGGGAACCATCACCTATTTTGACGGCATCATCGATGAGGTGCATATTTACGGATCCGTGCTATCGGACCGGCAGATACAGATGCTGGCAGAAACGCAGGCCCTGCTGAGTGTCCGCGTGCTTTTGGAAGGTCCCTATACGGCGGGTACGATGCAGACCGGACTGCGGGATGCAGGCATTTTACCCATGGATTCCCCCTATGATGCTTCCCATGCCGAGGTGATTCCGGATCAGGTGGTGGACTGGATCTGGCTTGAACTGAGATCGAATGCGGACGGATCGGGTGAAAATTACGGGAAAAGCGTCTTCCTGAGGAATGACGGTACAGTACTCGATACGGATGGAGCCGAGACCGTCGCCATCAATGCGCCGGAAGGATACTACTATATCTCGGTAACACACCGGAATCATCTTGCGGTCATGAGCCCGGATCCCGTCCCAATTTTTTCAGATTACCCATGATCCCTTTTCAAATCATGCATCACGATTCATTCTCCCAGGGTAAAATAAAAAGTGGCGCCTTGATCCGGTTCCCCCTTCGCCCAGATCATGCCGCCATGCCGTTGAATGATCCGCCGGACGGTCGAAAGGCCGATGCCGGTGCCTTCGAATTCGCGGTGCTGTCGCTGAAACGGCTGAAACAGCTGATCGATATAGGCCATATCGAATCCGATGCCGTTGTCGTGAATCGAATAAATGCGGCCCGTTTCGCCCATGGTCTGTCTGAATTCTATCCGGGGTTCAGGGGTTTTGGACGTGTATTTCCAGGCGTTGTTCAGCAAATTATCCAGTGCCAGCCGGATCAGATTGCAGTCGGCAAAAGCCGGTATATTTTTTTCAATATGGATTTCGACGGACCGGCCCGGTTCTTTGATTCGCAGATTCTGAACAATTTCCTCTGCAAGGATGCTCAGATCGATGGTTTCCTTTTTCAAATTGACCAGAGTGACCCTGGATAATTTCAGCAGATCGTTGATCAGCTGATCCATATGATTCGATGCGTAAGTGATCCGGTCCAGGTAATTCACCGCCTGATCGTCGAGTTTTTCCCGGTGTTCCTCTAAAACGAGACTGCTGAATCCCTGCATGGCCCTGAGCGGCGCCCGTAAATCGTGGGAGACCGTATAGGCAAAAGCCTCGAGTTCACGGTTGGAATGTTCCAGCTCGATAGTCCGTTCCTTCACTCGTTTTTCCAGCCTCCGGTTTGCCTGCTGGATGCGGTCCATCCTGGATTTGAAAAACAGCATCAGCAGCGTCACCGCAGCCATGAGAGTAAAAAGGCGGAACCAGATCCTTTCCCAGAACGGCGGAACGATCTGAATCGTCAGAACCGTGCCCTGTTCGTTCCATACATCATCGTTGTTCGAGGCCCTGATCAGCAGCCTGTACGTCCCGGACGGCAGATTCGTATAGGTCACGAAATTCCGGTTGCCCGCATAATTCCAGTCCTTTTCGAATCCTTCCATCATATATGCATAGCGGTTATTTTCCGGAAAACTATAGTTCAATGCGGCGAATTCAAATGAAATGACGTCTTCCCTATGCGACAATATCAGCGTATCCAGCTCCGTGATCGATTTTTTCAGTACAAATCCCGAATCGTTTTTTTCACCAACACGAATGGTCCGGTTGAATATCCTGAACTCCGTGATGACCACGGGCGGGATGAACATGTTCTTTTGTATGCTGTCCGGATGAAATATATTGAAGCCATTGACACCGCCGAAAACGATCCGCCCGTCCAGCGTTTTGCATCGCGAATTAACACAAAACTCGCCGCTCTGCACACCATGACTCTCATTGAAATTCTGAAAACTGCATGTCCCCGGATCGAACTTCGAAATACCGTTATTCGTGGCTATCCACAAAAATCCCCTGGCGTCATCGAGCATGCTCTGCACGGTATTGCTGGGCATGCCATCCTTCTCATGAAAACGCCTGAACGATTCGTTTTCAGGATCGTAACGGTTCAGTCCCGAGGTCGTACCGAACCAGAGCACACCGTTTCCGTCCTCGAGAATAGTCAGCACGCGATTGTCGCTCAGGCTGGTTGAATCGTTCCGGTCATGCCAGAATCGCCTGATATGCCGTTTTTCGCGGTCAAAACGGTTCAGGCCGTTATCCGTACCCACCCATAAATATCCATTCCGGTCCTCATATATGGCCCAGATATAATCATTGCTCATGCTGTCCGGGTTTTTGGGATCGTGACGGTAATGAAAAAATGTCCCTGTTTTTCTGTCAAATCGGTCCAGTCCGCCGGAAAACGTACCGACCCATAATTCCCCCTTTCTGTCGACGTAGACGTGCCATACATTATGAAAACTCAGGGACCGTTCATCGTCCGGATCGGGCAAAAACTGCAGAAAACGGCCGGTACTGGGATTAAAGCGGTTCAGGCCGATCTCTGTACCTATCCAGAGCGTGCCGTCCGGATCTTCACAGACGGATTTGATCACATCGTTGCTCAGGGAACCGGGCCGTCCGGGCTGATGCATAAAATGTGTGAATGTTTCCGACTTCTCGTTGAACCGGTTCAGGCCTCCGCCGCCGGTTCCCATCCAGAGCGATCCGTTCCTGTCCTGAACGACATTCAGAATCATGTTGTTGTTGAGGCTTTCCGCATTTTGCGGTTCGTTCTTGTAATGCAGGAATTTCTGCTTTTGCGGATCGAATTTGCTGACACCCTTGAAATCCGTACCGATCCAGAGTATATCTGTTCTGTCCCTGAAAATGGAATAGATAAAATCCCCGCTCAGGCTGGCCGGATTGGTGGGATTGTTTTTAAAATGCCGGAATTTCCTGCTGTGAATATCCAGCACGTCGAGGCCGCCTCCCCAGGTGCCGACCAGGAGATTTCCGGACCGGTCCGCATAAAGGGCCCGTACAATCTGATGACCGATGCCCCCCGGATCGGACGAATGATGCTCAAACCGGATAAATGAGTCGTCGTTTCTGTTGAAAAGATTCAGTCCTCCGCCCCAGGTGCCCGCCCAGACATTGTTCATGGGATCCGCATAAATGATGGATACATCGTTGTGGCTCAGACTTTTCCTGCTGCCGGGAATATGCCTGTAATGCGTGTACAAATTTTTCTCCGGATCGAACCGGCAGATGCCCGCGATTGTGGCGACCCAGAGCATACCGTCCTGGTCCTCGCAAATAGAGGAAATCCGGTTGTCGATCAGGGAATTCACCTCATTGGGAATATGATGGTGGTGAATAAAGCTGCGGGATTTTCTGTCAAACAGATCCAGCCCGCCCTCCCACGATGCGATCCAGAGACGGCCGGAACGGTCTTCCAGAATGGCCCTGACCACATCGTTGCTCAGACTTTCAGGATCGGATGGATCCGACCGGAACCGCGTAAATGAATCGGTCTTTCTGTCATAACAATTCAATCCGCCGCCGAAAGTACCGATCCAAAGATTGCCTTCCCGGTCCTCATAAAGCGTATAGATGCTGTTCAGGCTGATCGAACGGGGATCGGAGGGATCGTGCTTGTAGACCTTGAAGTGAATCCCGTCATACCGGTTCAGACCGTCATACGTTCCGAACCACATGAAACCGCGTGAATCCTGACATATACTGGTGATGGTGCTCTGGGACAGTCCGTCTTCGATGGACAGGCTTTCGAATGACATCCGGATGTTCCGGGCGGCATGGCAGACAGTGCATGCCAGTAATACAATGATGAAGATGCGTCGGCCAGGGGTCATCTTTTCACCTGTCAATGAACGGCCCTTGCGGACCGAATGAGCCTGCGGATCCGGATGACGCGTTGTATTGTCAACAGGCAATACCGGATTGCTGAAAAACGAGATCAGGAGCAATCTGCCCGGCTTTTCACCTGTTTGCGCTGTATTACAATTATAGATAATTTATTTCAGGATCGCAAACAGAGTTTATTTATTTTGATTGGTACTGACCGTGTATCATCAAAAAAAAACACCGTAAAGAGCGTGTTCACGCATTCATTACGGTGTTCAAGAGAATTTTATGATGGATTAATCGTTCTTCGTCACGGGAAGGACGATTTCCAATTGTCCGATCCACACATCATTTTCATCCTGATAAGGCATATTCATATACCGTTCCATGATCGGGCCTGAAATCTGATACCCATTCTGCATGATCCAGCCGTAAAGACCGCCGATGGTCGCTGAAAACGCCTCACCCTCCATCGGTCCCTCATACGACCGGACAGCAATCATGGCATGCGGCCATTTTTTTATGGAAAGCGGGGCCGCAACACTGTCCGCATCCGGCGCAGCCACTCCGATTTCCCACCGGAGTGAATCCTCAGGCGTATTGTTCGGATCGTTCCAGTATATACCGAAAGGAATATCGTTCAGAGCCAGCCCCTGGTATGCGGATTGCTCGTACAAAGTGCCGAATGCCTGTGCATGTTGTTCATAACTGCCTTTCATTTCAACGGCCACATACGCATACGGTTCAATCGTTTTAACAACCACTTCAGCCGCTTTGACAACCGGTTCCGTATTTTCAGCTTCCTGTGCAAACAAACCGGCGGCCATAAAAACCAATAAAAGCGTCATCAGAAATCGTCCGTTCATTTTCCCTCCTTATTATCGTATTGAAAAATATGGAGATTCAATATAATCAAACGGCCCGGTAAAAGCAACGGATTTCCAGGACCGTGCGTATATTGCACGGCGGACAGTTGCGCCGGTTATTCTCTTTCCAGGTATCTTGTCGTAAACTTGGATTCATCCACATCCGGATTGAATACCATCTGTTCATTTTTCAACACGGATCTTCGCCCGTTCTGTTTATTGATCATTTCGAGCTGGACCGCACGGTACCGGTGAAGAACCGTATCCAGTTCCCTGACTTCATGGATAATGAGTTCCTTCTGAAGCTCCTCATCGAGATCATAGTAAATGGATTTGCGGATGACAAAATCCGATTTGCCGAAATAGGTAATGCGTCTTGAAAAACCGTTCTCCTCCGCAATATCGTCATCTTTCGGTATCCATTCCAGCTTGTAGCACAGGGTGCCTTCGACTGTTTCTTCACCCAGCAGTTTGAAATTGAAATCATCCAGGGATGGCGGGGTCATATCCGCATAGGAAAACTCGGATCCCATGAAATTTTTGGCCTTGTCACTGCTGACAATACGGCGCGTTTTCCTCAGCGCGGGCATGTACAGCCATATATCGTCATCACCTGTCTTGTAATCGAACGTCATGAGACCGGTACCCTTGACATCCGAAGGCTCGAGAAAACGGATCAGTCTTTTTTCCGTATCGCCGCCATCCGTCAGTTTGGAAATCTGAGCGATCTTCCGGATGCGCACATTGCCCTTGTCATCAAAAATCTGCATAGTGGCCACGGCTTCCAGACCTTTGACACGCACGGCATCCTGCGCCTTGTCCGCGATCTGCAGGGCTGTCAGGGACTGCGGCATGAGCCTCGCCGCAAGAACAAACATGATTAAAGTGATCGTATATTTCATCGTGAACTCCTTTCGTATAATTTTTAATTTCATCTCTGAGGCTCGAGAAATTTCGGTTTGATCACCAGACACAGGGCCGGAATCAGCACCAGGGCGCCGATGAGGCAGGTAAATATGGACACCACCACAAGAAAACCAAAAAACCGGACCGGAAGAAAAGTGGATACAAGCAGGGCCGTAAAACCCACGATCACGGAAAATGCATTGAAAATGATGCCGCGGCCCGTGGTGAGCAGTGTCTTGCGCACAGCATCCGAATAATCCAGTCCCTGCCGGCGTTCCTCCCGGTAGCGCCACAGAAAATGAATCGTATAATCCACGCCCACACCGATCATGATGGAACTGAGCATGGCTGTGGCAATATTCAGCTCTATACCGAACATACCCATCAGCCCGAAAAGAAGCAGCATGGAAATGCCGAGCGGAATGGCCGATATCAATCCGGCCATGACCGATCTGAAAAGTATCATCAGCAGAATGGCGACAATGCCCGTAGCCATGAACAGGGACAGAATCTGTCCGTTGACCACCGCATGGGCCAGATCGGAAAGCACCACGCCGAATCCTCCCACAAGCAGCACATCCGGATCACCTTCGACCATGTTCTGTATTCTTTCGACCACGCGTTCGAGCAGAATCGTGCTGGTCTTGTTGATACGTGCGGTCACCAGTGCATGCTCATAGGGGAAATCCACCATTTTTTCAAAATCCTCGGGATCACCGCTCATGGAATAAAGCTCGAAGTACTGTGCTACCGCGTTCCGGTTATCCGGAATCTTATCGTAAAATACATCCCCCGAATCGTTCAGCGCACGGCTCATCTGACGAACCACACGGGCCACGGACAGCGTGTTGCCGACTTCATCCATTTTTTCCAGGTCATGTTCCATATCGTCGATTTTATGCAGAAGTTTCGGATCCCTGATGTCACCCTGATACACCACGGAAATATTCTGTGATCCGCCGAGATATGTATCGATCAGTTCGGATGCATGGACCACGGGGTGGTTCTCATCATAATAATTCGCAGGATTGGTGTCCACCACGATAAAGAAGGCGCCGACGGCCGAAATCATCGCGAAAATAATAAATGCGGTCAATACCTGTCTGGGCCTGCCGACCACGACTTCTCCGAAAAGAGCAAGCAGCCTCTCGAGCATGGGTTTTCGGGCTTTGCTGTCCGCCTGGGTGATGAGCACGGGCCGGGATCTCGGCAGCAGGGATATCACGGCCGGAATAAAAAACAGACTGGCACTCAGGGCAAATACAATACCGATTGCGGCCAATACGCCGAGCTGCTTGGCCGGAACCAGGATGTGTCCTGTCAGACAGAGCATGCCTGCAATCGTGGTCAGCCCGGTAAGCAGTACGGGCCGGTTCAGGCTTTCAAACATCAGCCGGGCGATTTCCTTTCTCAACGCGGGATTTTCAGGGATGTTCAGTTCCTGATATCTGGCGATCAGATGGATGCCGTAATCGTTGGCCACTGCGATCAGGAACACGGGCAAAATCACGGTGATGATGTGAATTTTCCAGCCCAGCAGGGGAATGAGGCCCATGGCCACCAGAATGGACATGATCACGATCAGAAACGGCAGAATCACACCGCGTATACGGCGGAAACAGGCATAGAGGAACACCAGCATGATCAGGATGGCCACGGGCATAAGCCGCCGCATGTCGCGCTTGATGTTGTATCCCATCTGTGAGCGGATGAACGGCAGGCCGCCGATGATAATCTCCTCGGGACCGTCCTGTTCCGCGATCAAGGCCTCGAATTCGGCCACAATTTCTTCGTCCGGTACATTATCCCTGAGCATGCCGATGACGGCAGTGAGTGTAAAATCTTTCGACACCACCACCCCGTAAACGATATCATTGTCGCGCAATTCCTGCCTCAGGCTTTCCCGTTCTTCATCGGTTTTCGGGATGCGCCTGACCGCCGGATCCACGATCATGGCGCCTTCTTCTCCCTTGATGGACTTTAAATCGAAAAGCGACATGACCTTGTCCACCCCCTTGATCCGGTTGACCTGCCTGGCGATGTTCCGTACACGCTTCAGGGTCGCCGGATCCAGTACGTCTTCGGTCCTGATCAGCACCATCAGCATTTCGGTGCCGCCGAAAAGTTCGTCGATTTTATCCGTATCGAGTCTGGACTGCATGTTTTTGGGCAGTTGATCCTTCATATCCGTATCGATTTCAGCATTCCGGATCTGAATTCCCAGTACGACGGTTACTAGTAAAAATCCTGCAATGACAGCCCAGCGGTATCTGATGATCCATTCAGAGAGTGATTTCACTTCGTGCTCCTTTGACTCAATGATTACTTTCGTAAACCGGCCACACCGCTTAAAAAAAGTGTGCAAATGGTGTCGACGTAATGTTCATAGTACTTTTCATCGGGTTTGACCTGAAATATTTTATGCATGACAGGTCTCAGTCTGAACTGAGCCAGCGTGGCACTGATCAGGGTCGGTCCGATTACGGCCATAATGGCCCTGTCTGCGGGATCGAGGCCGAAACGCATCATCAGACTGCCGATACGTTCCAGGAGTTCACCGATACGGCGCGATTTGATTTCCGCGACTTCCGGCACATCCAGTGGAATCTCGTTGTAGACCAGCAGGAAAAGATCCGTGTTTTCACGGATGAAATGGACGATTTTGCGTATCAGGTGTCTGAAACAGGCTTCAGGAGTTTTGCCGGGATCATCCGCATCGATAAAAATGGGCAGATAAAGATTAAAAAACTGTTCGATGATTTCCTTCAGAATACCTGTCTTTCCATTGAAATAATAGGAAATCATGGCCAGATTGACGCCTGCTTCATTCGCGATCTCGCGAACGCCCACGCCCGCAAAGCCCTTTCTTGAAAAAAGAGAAACAGACGCGTCGAGAATGCGCTGACGGGCATCTTTCCTGTCTTTTTCAGCCATCGGTGACTCCTAAAAAGAGGCCCTGAGTTCCACGAAGATGGAGTTCAGTGCACGGTCGATGGATCCGAACAGCGTATCATCCGGTCCTGTGTATATATCGGCTCCGAGAATGCCCGTGAGTTCATCCGCAATCTGATAGGTCATTTTCGGACGTATATAGATTTCTTCCGTGGTGAATGTGGCGAAAATCAGTGTTTCAAGCGTCAGTGTTTCATGCATGAGTCCCAGGGCGGGTCTGCATGTCAGCCCGTGCGACATTTCATGCTGCTGCATGGCAATCATCCGGTTCTTCAGCCATATATCGTCCGTGGGTGAGCCGGATGGGTGAAATTCCTCGAAATCCTGAACTTTCTTTCCGATGTACTGCAGGATCAGATTGAAATCGCCCCAGGTCCTGTCTCCGCCGAAAATCCATTGTATATCCGGGTTCGGTACATGCAAAGCCGGGCTTTCCCCGGCCGGATCGCGGTATGCGATCTCGCCCCGTATACCGAAAGATCCGAGCGTGGTCGAGAAATCGGCGCCGAATACGCGCATCTGATAGGGTTTCGGCGTCACCGACACAGAGAGCGAACCGTCCCCGTGAACCGTCGCAGAGGCATCGATGCCCGGCAGGGGCATGAATCCGCGAACAAAGGACACGGAGCCGTCCAGCCTGGAGAATTCGCCGTGCAGCTTCATGGCCAGGGTGCTGTTGTTCAATGTGGCCTCAACGGGCGCGATTTCCGCCAGCTGCACGTAAGCGGGGAGCTGAAACAGCCCTACAGGCAGAACGGAGGATGCGTATCGCGGCACCCAGATCCATTCAAACCGGATTGGATTCAGGGTATAGAATCCGCGGACAAGAAAATTGGCCAGTCTGCGGTCATCATCATCACCGGACCGGATCAGCATGTTCTGCGGAGTCAGATTGTTGGTCGGATTGTATCCGTCGGCCCTCCCCCACACCACGATCTGCTCACCCAGCCTGATATCCCAGTTGCCCAGGTACAGATTGACATAGGCTTCACGTACATCGACATCCTGCACGGATTGTCCGAATTCATGCCCGCGACGCAGCCGGATTTCCGCGAAAGCACTTCCTTTTTCGCCCTTGCGGGCACGGAATTTCAACCCCAGTTCCCCGTAACCGGCCTTGGTTTCATAGGTATCCTGATCCGACTGCAGCCCGCCGAAAACCGTGCCGCGGACAAATCCGTTCAGTTCATATTTCGGAGAGGCGCTGGCCTTCTGCGTTACTGCATCCACAGCGGAATCGAACAGTCCCTGCGCCCGGATGACGAAGGGAATGAGAATCAGAACCATGATCAGACGTTTCATGAAGTCCTCCGATTATTCAAACGTTCGTTTAAATATAAGATGCAAACATTTCTTTGTCAAGATCTTTTTATGTATCCGGAATTCGTTTACCAATCTTGATTTTTTTCAATCATCGGGCACCGGCAGCCCGTACTCCGGACCTGATTATGCAAATATGAACATTCTCCCCGATTTGGCGTAATATATATATACCATATGACAGAGGATCATAACTGCAATGTCTTTGATTGAAATACTCCCGGGAATCATCGTTATCGGAAGTCTGTTATTTATATCCATTTTGATTTTTTTTTCATAGCCCGGTTCAGCAACATACGCAAAGGCACATTTTCCCATATTGTTTACGGTGCAAACGACGCCTGGCTGAACTGCGACCAGCGTCATGCTTCCGAGGTGATTGTAAACAGGGCTGCCAATAAAATGGAAGAAGAGGATTCGAGCGGGGATCCGGTTTAGGTTTTTAATGCTTCCCGGTTGCTTGACGCTCGCAGGGAAATTGTCAGATCATACACCGTTGCATACTACGGTGTATGATCTTTTTATTCTTTATATCTCATTGTTATTAAAAGACTTTTACACCCTTCATACGGGGAAACATCAGGGATAATAAGAAATCATGAGCCGCCGTTTCATTTCAGGCCTTCTTTAATATCCATCAGAAATTTCGTGGTGTCCAGATCGCGGGATTTCCTGATCTCAACCGTAATCGCCCGGATTTTTCCATATCGTTTTCCGTTCAGAAACATGTCCTTGTATTCCTGACCGAGCGGACTCGCGACAATGACAGGCTCGGCCTTGTCGCCGAAATAGAATGTGGTTTTGAATTTTCCCGGAAACACGGACACCCAGCAGATTGTATTCTTTTTCAGTGTCACCTTGAAAAGCCAGCTCCAGCCGTCCTTATAGTACCGCCACTCGGTCACATAGGCCGGATGAGCCTCGCGGATAAATCCGGTAAAACCATCCCATACGGGTTTGACTTTTCCAAGCGTCTGCGAAAGTACATCGTCATCCGGATAGATATTACTGTCTTTCAGGCACGGTTTTTCCATGGAATTCTCCTTAAACTTTTCAGGATCCGGCTGCTTTTTCCTTGTCCGTTATCTCGTTCAGCAATCTGTACCATTGCTGTATCGTGTTCTCCATGAAATAATAATGCATCACATAAAAAATGAACACCAGGAGCAATACGGCCATCAGGAAAAAAACGGGCCTGGATGGTTTTAACAGCAAAATCGCGACACTGATCAGGAGAAACAGTCCGAAAGCGAGTGTCACCGCAAGATGCACCATTCGCTCATGCTGCATGGATCTGATCATGGTCTGATGTGCTTCCTTCAAATCATGCCAGTGCCCTGCACTGCCCTGTTTTGTGAGCTGATCCCGTATATGGGCATCATGTTCTTTCATGAATTGTCTCATGTTCATTGCCGTATCCCTTCCGACATGTCCGCCGGATTAACATCCTTTGAAAGACCGTTCGTCCGGGAACCGCATTCCGGAATAAAATTGAAGCTTCCTGCCGCAGGCAGCGGGAAACGCGCACGCTGTTCAGATTTACACCCAAAACAGTTTACATAAATCGGACTCCAAAATCAAATGAAAATCTGAAGTCCAATTATAAAAAAAGCTGCCCGGTATAGAACCGGGCAGCCCTTCAATCGATAAAAATATGTACTATTCCGCTTCCGCCATCCTTTCCTTCACTATGGCGATTTCCTTTTTAATCACACCCGCTTTTTCATGAAGCTCTTTCATCCTCAATTTATTTTCCTGCATTTTTGCTTCGACCATTTCCAGGTTTTCTCCCGCGGCTGCCATGGCCTCCCTTTTCTCGGCCAGCTCTTTCAGCACAACCTCGGTCTTTTCCATTTTCACCTGAAGTTCTTTCATATGCGCTTTCAATTTTGCCAGGGTCATCTCCGGATCCTGTTCCGCTTCTTTTTCCTTCTTTTTTTCCTGTTCGGCGAATTCCTTCTTCTTCGACTGTTCTTCCTCTTTTTTCTGTTTTTTGAATTCTTCTTTTTTCTCCTTGTCTTTCGTGGAGACTTTGGTTGAATCATCTCCCCCGTCGGCAAGGGTCATAGCCGGTTCCGGGGGCACGGGAGCCGCATAGGCGCCGCGTACCTGGCCGAGGCTTGTAAACAGAATGGTCAAAAACATAACGACAGGAACAAATAAAAACAATTTCATCCTGTTGCGTTTTCTTGAAGGATTCTGCAGCATCATTTGAATTCTCCTTTTGATTTGCGTGTGATGAAAGCTGCTCGAAAAACCGAACAGCCTGGTACCCACGATCTGCTCGACAATAAGCAGCTGATAGGATGCCGCGTCGCAGCCCTGCGCAATGACTCCGGCGTCGGCAAGATATTCGTGGGTTTCCTTTAAAAATCTTTTATATGGCCACACAAAAGGATTCATCCATTGGAGAACGAGAATCATTTCCGCGAGGAACAGATCTACCGTATGCCATTGACGCATATGGATCCGCTCATGCGCAATGATTTTCTGAAAATCTTTTTTTGCGAGATGGTCCCGGTTCATAAAAACAATGTTGAAAAATGAAAAAGGCGAAATCGGACGCCTGATCCATACGATTCTGTAATCCCGGGCCCTGACGACCTGACTTGTGCGGATCAGGATCCGGATACGGACTAGGTAAAGCAGGAACCGGATCCCGAAAAACAGGACACCGGCCAGATAGATGCATGTCAGCACGCCCTGCCAGTTCAGGGCAGCAAAATGATGAGATGCAACTCCGGATGTCTGTGCGACCTCCATCCCTGCAGACACCGGATGGGACGCCTCGGGCAGCAGCCAGGGGAACCTTTTCAGGAACTCCGTCATGCCCGGAAATGAAAATTGGCTGAAGGGGATTAACATGGATCCGATCAGGGAAACCAGCAGAAAGCAGCGGTTCATCTGAAAAAATGTTTCTTTTCTCAGAAATATTGTGTACAGCATGGTCATGGCCGCCAGACAGATGCCGGTTTTCAGCATAAAAGCGAAGTAATCAGTCATCGTTCCCACTCTGTTTTTCTTTGATCTGATTTTTTATCAGGGACAGCAGTTCCTCCAGTTCTTCGAGGGTCATGGATTTGTCCCCTGCGAAAAACGACACCATATTTTGATAGGAATTGTCGAAATAATCCGTTATCATTCTTTTGAGGAAGAACCGTGAATAGACTTTCTTGGACACGACCGGGAAATAACGGTGTGTCTTTCCGAAAGCCTCGTGATCGACAAAACCCTTGGATTCGAGAATACGGACAATGGTTGAAACCGTATTGTAAGCAGGCCTGGGTTCGGGAAGTTCTTCGATGATTTCCTTCACGAACGCTTTTTGCAGTGCCCACAGCACCTGCATAATCTGTTCTTCGGCTTTGGTGAGTTCTTTCATGTGAACAATATACAACTAAGTTTTTAGTTATGCAACTATTTTTTTAGTTTTTTTAATTTTTCTTTGACAGCTTCCTTGCTGCTTCCGGAAAACCGGGGCTTTTCCTGCACGCGTTGATGGAGTATGCATGACAAAAACATTAACCCATGAATCCCGCTGGATCCGGACCGGTATACCCGTGACAATCGGTCTGTGCTTTTACATGCTCTATGAACTGACAAACGCGCCCGGCCAATTCTGGACGCATCCGGATTCGGTGATGAATATGGACAAATCCCTGTCCGTTGCCGCATCGATGCTGCTCCGGTCCTGTCTGTATCTGTTTTCAGCAATGCATGCGCCTGATCCGTCCGCCGTGATGCAGACCGTGATCGCAATCGCCGGTGCGCTGACCTGTATGGCCGCTTACCTGTTTGCCCTGCATTTCAGTGACGCCTCCCTCGATCCGCTTCAACGGAATATGACCGCATGGATAACCGCCTCTCTATTCGGTTTGGCGCCCGCATTCTGGTCGGCTGTATCGCAGGGACATGGCATCGTTCTTCAGATGGCTCTCCTGACCTGCTCCCTTTTGCTGTGGACGCGTTTCTTCCGGAAGCGAACCGGGCTTGTAATCGTGATCCTGGCATCTTTCCTGTTCGGAACCGGTCTGATTTTCATGCAGTATGCAGTCATTCTGCTGCTGGTTCCCTTCTTATTGTGGCTGTCAAATGCCGCGGAACGTCGCCTGGAAACAGGGACCCTGAAACTGTTTCCCTTCATTTCACTGCTCTTTATCCTCGGGGGCATCCTTGCAGGACATGAAATTTGCAGGGCAGCGGGTGATGCATCGAATCCGCTTTTATCCCTGCTCTCCATGTGGACCCATTCACGGGCACCTGCGCCCGGCACCGGCATGCCCCCTTCTTTATCCATCACCCTGGGTACGCGCACCCTTGGTGAAATACTTGAAAACAACGTCGGAATTGCCGGATGGATCTGTATTCTGTTTTTTCCGGTTCTGCACGCCGTTTTGAAACTGAAAGGCTGCATGCCTTTCTGGATCACGTTGATGTTCATGATCTATGCCACAGGTGCACTCATGCCCGTCGGCCTGGGGCTTCGGAGCATTCCCTCGCTCGGTTTCATGTTTCTGCCTGCCCTGATCGTGTTCATACCCGTCATCATGACCGCAATACAGCGGATTATCCGTTTGCTCCCGGGAAAATGGATCTGGATCGCACTCATTCCGCTTCTTGTAACCGGCATCCGCCGCGTTCAGACGGTTTCCCTGAGCCATGACAGGTCTTATCCGGATTTTCATGCCTGTTTGATGGAAAATTTCAGTGAAATGACGGATTCACATCCGCATTCTCCTGCTGAGCGGACCGGGAACAATATCCGGATCAGACAGATCTTCCAAAATGACTCCCTGGTTATCCGGTGGCACCGCTCATTCAAACAGTGGACACGGGAATCGGGTGTTCTGGAAAATACTGCAGGCAGTACGCGGATGCACCTGGCGGCAATCTGGGCCGATATCGGTTTGTACTGGTTCGACCGCATTCCCGAGCAGGAAAATCGTGAATACAGGATTGCATACACGAATCTGGCCCTCGATGCATACCAGGTGGCCGGCAGACTGGATATGGATCATTTTCATGCAGCGGAATACGCGGACAGGCAGGCCCGGCTGTGGCGCAGGAAAGGTCAGTATACATTGATGGCCGACTTCAGCACTCTGGCACTGAACATCAATCCGTATCATTACGGAGCCAATGAACGCCTCTATCATCTGCATAGACATATCGATGAATACCGGGAGGCGATGCGATGCGTACGAAGGATGATTAAAAGCAGGCCGGATGCCGGGGAACTCTGGATGGATCTCGCTGAAATGTATACAATGATCGGAAGACCGAACAGGGCCCGCATTGTGTACCTGAAAGCACTTGAGAAGGAATGCGCTCCCAGACCCGAACTTGAAAAAGGCTGGTCTGCCCCGGTAAAAATCCGGTGGCTTGCGAGAAACCGGCTGAATTTCATCCCCTCAGGAAATATGACGAATCGATGAGGACAATCCGGCAGCCTGCCCGATGAGCCGTTTCAGGATATTCAGAATCCGTTCTGCAGCCGCATATGCCGCAGCACCGTACCGGAATTGACAAAAGTTCCGTTTGTACAGCCGGTGACATTGCAGAACGTAATCGCATGATTGAAATCGAGTTTCGGCGACAAGCCGATAATGACCATATCCGCATCCGGCTTGCAGTTGCACGAAACCAGTTTTTCGAACATGATACCGCAATGCGGACAGTACAGCTCGTCTTTAACACCATCCTCAAGATTTCCGGAAAGTACGATTTTACTGAAATCACATTCAATGGAAGAAAGGATGAATTCGCCTTCCATCCCCGGACGCCTGAATTTGAGATGCAATCCCGGGTATCCGTTGATCGGATACTTGGCATCCATAATATTGCATCCATTGGGACAATAAGCCTCCGTGATCACATATTTAACTTTTTTTTCGTTGACTTTCTTCTTCGGTCTTCTGCTGATCGGAATAATCAGACGTCCGTTTTCATCAAACTGCGGCATATGGAAATCCTCCAACGATGAACCTGCCTGCCACCCGTGAGCCGGGTAATTGTCCGTTGTATGTCAGGACATGAGAAGTGATTGATTGAAAGATAAGGAATACTTTTTCATTTTCCAAGAATAATCATGGAATAACTAATATTTTATGTATATTTATTTATAAGTATTGAATATTTATAATTATCAAAGATTTCGATGCTGTTTCAGGCTGACCATTTGAAAGAAAGGCTGAGTGTGGCTGAATGGTTTAACGGCATAAGCTGAGTATATTCGTGTGAATTACACCTCTTTACGGTTTTTTTCTGTTTTTATATACCCGTTTGATTTCTTTGGACAGGATCCTGGCCTGTCTGCGCGTTTCCCTTCTGCTGAATTCATTCTGCCGCGCATCGAGGTATTTCAGTTCCTTTTTCAGCTTCAGATAACTTTCGTACTGGGAAGTCTGTATCTTGCCGTCTTCGACCGCGGCTTTGACCGCGCATCCCGGTTCCTGATCATGGCTGCAGTCTGAAAAGCGGCAGGATGAAGCATGAGCCTCGATATCCCGGAACACATCGCCGAGCATGTCCTCCCCTCCCCAAAGCTGCAGCTCTCTTAATCCCGGTGTATCAACAATCATGGCGCCGCTTTCCAGGATGAAAAGCTCACGATGCGTGGTCGTGTGCCTTCCCCGCTGATCGTTTTCACGTACTTCACGGACATCCATCAGGTCCTGCTCCATCAGCAGATTGACCAGTGTGGATTTTCCCACACCCGAGGATCCGAGAAAAGCGGCTGTTTTACCTGGTTCAAGAAACCGGTCCAGCTGATCGATTCCCTGATTGGTACCGGCGCTGACCGCGATCACTTCCACGCCGGGAACAAGCGATTCGACTTCCTGTATTCGTGCATCCACGCAATCGCAGATATCTGATTTGTTCAGGATCACGACAGGTCTGGCACCGCTTTCAAAAGTCAATGCCAGGTAGCGCTCTATTCTTCTCGGATTGTAATCCCTGTCCAGACCGTTCACGATGAATGCTGTATCAATATTGGCGGCAATCACCTGCGGCCTTGTATTTTCCATGACGACTTTACGAACGAACTGTGTTTTCCTGGGCAGCACTTCACGTATCATCCACTGATCGTCCGTTTCACTGCCGCGCACACCGACCCAGTCCCCCACTGCGGGCAGTTCCAGCTCAGAGGCGGCTTTCTGAAAAAAATTGCCGGCGAGCACGGCACGCCAAGCCTTTTCTCCGTTGTGCACCCAGTACAATTTCTTCATCTGGCAGATCACACGTCCCGGCATCAGCCCCCTTTCGGTGAGCCCGGCGCGATAGGCATCGAAAAATTCATCCCAGCCAAGTTTCGTCATGTTCAAAAGCAGCTCCCGGTTCCGTTGAAATAAGTCAGGCAGTAAATTAACAGAATAAGGGGAGAATGTCAAGATTTCCGCGACGGATATTCGCATCCATTGATTTTCTCTTTCATTTGCAACAATAAATATCTATTTTGTTGTCGGATCGCATGGATCGCCGTATATACAGATCCGGCCATAAAGAAGAGGACTCATATATGAATATACTCCCTGCAATCCTGCACAGACGCAGTGTCCGCCGTTTTTCAGAAAAATCCGTGGACAGGGAAATCATTCTGACCTGTCTCGATGCAGCCCGTCTCGCACCCTCGGCCGAAAATTCACAGCCATGGCGATTTCTGGTGCTGGATGATCCGGATCTGAACCAGCGATTCGGCCAGGCCGCATTTTCAGGTGTGTACAAATACACGCGATGGGCCGTGAAGGCCCCGGTTATTCTGGCCGTTTGCGCGGATCTGGATTTCATGGCCAATCAGTTGGGCCGGCTTTTTACGGGAATCCCGTTTTATCTGCTCGATGTCGGCATGGCAGGAGAGCATTTTGCACTTCAGGCTGCCGAAATGGGACTCGGCACCTGCTGGATCGGCTGGTTTCATATGAAAAAGGCAAGAAAAGCGCTGAAACTTCCGCGGCACATCCGGCTGTGCGCACTCATGGCGGTCGGCTATCCTGCGGATGACTGGGTGCTGAAGCCGCATAAACGCAGAAAACCGGAGGATATAGTCCGCTGGAACCGCTGGAAATGATATTCCGGCATCGGGATGATCGATGGATGACCGCAGACCGCAGGACCGCTGACCGCGGTAAATCTCAAATCACAAATCCCAAAATTCAAATAAATCACAAACGATAAATTCTAAATTCCAAACACAATCGGACTGCGGAGCGCGAAAAACGGTAGAAGGGTAGACGCGTATATGGGTATATGGGACCCCGATTCCCTTCCCCAAAAAAAATAGAAACGATTACACTTTGATGTTTTTTCCCCTTCTACTCTTATACTCTTCTACCCGTCTACTGATTCTCTGCGTCCTCAGCGTCTCCGCGGTTTTCTCACTCTTTTTCTCCGTCTCTCCGTTTCTCTTCCCACCGTTTCACGTTCCGACTCAAGGACCCAGAGACCCTACGACCCAACGACTTCTTTACTCTTTGTTCTTGCTTTACCAGCTAAAATGGGCCTGAATCCCGATCCCGTCCGCTGTTGTTCCGGGTCCGATATCCCATTTTTCCGCCCTCTCCCCTTTTTCCTGCGCTCCGCGGCGGAAAACGGACCCTGTCGCTTCCCAGGCCAGGAACCATCCCAGCATGGCCTGCGAGAAATAATGTTTGTCATCATTGATGCGGGACCATGCGGTCATCATGGACAGGCCGTACAGCAAATAACGAATTTTATTATGGTTCGCATTGAGGCGGGCCAGTGTGAGAAAAGGAACCGCGCCGACAAAAGCGTGCCCGCTCACTCCGTTGTCATCTTTCATGGGACGCCAGTAAGAAGCGTTTCTGCGTTCACCTGGACGCGACGCGCCGGTCATTCGCTGCATGACAAGCACCGCAGGTGCGCCCAGGAAATAGGACCGGGCCGTGCACAGGCCCCATTTTATCATGCGGACTGAATCGGCCGGAATTCGTATCAGTTCCGCTGCAGCTGCCGCACAGGACAGCGGGATCATGAATTTGCCTTCTCCGAACAGCTTGACGTTTTTTGCCAATGCATCCGTATCTGTACAGCGGGCATGCTGCTGATACCATGTCCGGAAATCCGGATCCAGTCCGGTATGTGCCATCAAGGCTCCGGATCCGAAACCGAGAACAAATCCGGATCCCTGTCCTTGTCCGTAGAATTGACCGTAATCCTGTCGAACCGCATCGAGAAGCAGATGCATTTTGCCGTTGTCCCGCGCATGACCTGTCAGTGTCAGACCGATCAGGATGCAGATTGTCACTGCCTGATTTCCGGACATTCGGAACATGGCTCAGAGTTTCTCTTTTCTTCTGGAATTTAACAGAAGATACGGTGCAAAACAGCGAAGCACTTTCGGAATCGCCCTGAGTTTTTTCCACCAATTCCGGTGAAAAAGAAAATGCATGCCCGCTTTCATGGCGCCGGAAACAGACGGCGTATACGGAAACCACCAGATTTTCTGCATGCGGAACTGGGGATCATGATTGATATACTGCATGTTCACCATCTCATCTAGACCTTTTTCGCCGTGAACCCAGCCGATTCCGCTTTTCTTGACTCCGGTCCAGCCGGCCTCCGTCATACCGAACGATACCACAGCATCATTGATCATCACGGTGCCGGATTCGATCTGCCTGGCCAGCCGGAGTCCGTTTTTCCGGTTCCGCGTCCACACCGAAGCGGCGAGACCGAACGCGGATTGATTGGCGAATCGTACTGCCTCTTCTTCATCCTGAAACGGTGTGACCATAACGAGCGGTCCGAACAGCTCTTCGTCATGAAAAGAGATCAGAGGTTCTTCCGTGGTCAGTATGGTGGGTTGAAAGAAATATCCCTCCATGTCCCTGAACGGATTGCCACCACAATGGATATGTGCGCCATCTTTCACGGCCTTATGAACGAGCTTTTCGATTTTATGAAGCTGGGCCTCTGATGCGAGGGGTCCGATATCCACACCGGGCTCCATCCCGTTGCCGACCTGAAGATGTGAAATTTTCCTGGTCATAAGTTCAAGAAAGGACGGATACACCGAGGCATGCACATAGACCCTTTCAATACTGTTGCAGTTCTGCCCGCAGTTGTTAAATGCTCCCCACAATATGCCGGCTGCCGTTATTTCAAGATCCGCATCCGCACATACGATGGCCGGATCACTTCCGCCCATTTCGAGTACCACGGGTTTCAGGTTTCTGGCCGCGGTTTCCATGACTTTTTGCCCCACATCCGTACTGCCCGTAAAAAACACCTTATCCGCACCGGACCTGACAAGTGCGGCGCCCACATGACCATCGCCCTGAATCAGCTGAAACACGCTCTCAGGCACACCGGCATCCAGGAACAGTTCCTGAATTTTTTCTCCGACAAGGGGCGTCAGTTCGGATGGTTTGAAAACGATGCTGTTTCCCGCAAACAGTGCAGGCACGATACTTCCAAGCGGAATCAAAAGGGACCAGTTCCAGGGAGAAATGATCCCCATCACGCCGAGCGGCTGATAATGAATCAGGCTCTTCCTCCTCATAAAGAACACATTGTGCAAAGGCAGCCGCCGTTCACTCAGAAACTTACGGGATCTTGCCGCATAATATCCGATCAGATCGACCGAAGCTTCCAGTTCCACGGAAAGGGATTCGGTAAAGGGACGTCCCATTTCAAGTGTGATCAGTTCCGCAAACGATTCACTGCGGTCCAGCAGAAGCTGCTGTGCGCGCTTCATAATCCCGGCTCGTTGAACAAGCGGACGTGTTTTCCAGGCATCGAATCCCTCTCTTGCCAGCCTCACGATTTCCTCCACACGGGCCGCCGGCGTGGCAGCGACCTCTCCCACACGCTGCCGCGTTGCCGGATTGACAGACACGACATGTTTCTTTTCGAACAGGCTTGTCATCGTTCCCTTTCTATTTTAATCTCCATTCCCTCTCTCATGCCAAAGCAGGACAATCGGCCGGACTGAATCTGACTTTCAGCATTGTGAATCAACCTGTCCAGCTCATCATCCGTTCGGTCCGGATGATGATGAAACAAACCCAGCTGCCCGGCATGCGCCTCGACAGCAAGCCGTACCGCATCATCCACGGTACTGTGCCCCCATCCCTTCATATATTCATCCGTCAGGTACTCGGCATCATGTATGAGCAGCTCCGCATCGCAGGCAAAATCCGCGTAATCCTGAAAGTGAAGGCCGCCGGGATGCGCATGATTCAGCTCGTTATCTGTCAAAAAAACGAATCGATGCCCACGGTCCTCAATTTTATATCCCAATCCTCCGTTGGGATGATTTAAGGGAACAGGCGTGATCACGGTCCCGTTGATATCGAACGGGGATAAATCGAGCGAATGGTATTGAATTTCAGCCGTAAGTGCCGAGGATGGAATCGGGAAATGGGGATGCACCAGAATATCTTCCAGACAGGACTGTAAAGTCAGGCCTTCCGGAGCCCGGCCGTACACATCGATCCGGACATCGTTCCGGTAAGCAGGTTTGAAAAACGGAAAGCCCAGAATATGATCCCAATGAAAATGCGTCAACAATAAATGGATATGTTTCCGTTCCTGCCCGGCAAGAACGTGACCCAGGTCCCGGATGCCCGTGCCTGCATCCAGAACGAGAATCTCGTTTTGAGCTGTCTCAATATGCAGACAGGCCGTATTGCCGCCGTATTTGCCATAATCGGAGCCGGAAACCGGAACCGAGCCTCTCGCACCCCAGCACCGAATGATAATATGGACCTCCTTTTTTATGCAGACCTTTTAATTATCTTACAGAAAAACTGATTGAATAAATATGAATTCCGGCCGATGGTAATGAAAATGATACTCCCGGATATCCGGATTCTGCTGTTTTAGTACATGCACTGCTTCACGCCGCCCTTAATCTGAAAGCGAAAAAACCGATAACAAAACCGATAAACCCTGCCGCGAACGAACCGGCATCCCGGACATGGAATTGGAATTTTTTGACGATTGAAATGCGTTTTTCCGCCACACCGATACGGGGCGGCTGGATTTGAAGTACATATCCATAGGTCCCCTTGCTGATCATTACCCTGTTCCAGGCCTGGTCCGCACTGCGGATGACATCCGCATATAACAGCAGCATACCCCGGTTGACGGACCGGATCACGGCCGCATTTTCCGAAGGATTTTTTCGGATGGGCACATGCATCGCCTGAATCTCCACAAACCGGTGGCCCGATTCATAAAGGACACGATCCTGATTTAATCCGATATCCCCCGGATACCAGGCCGCAAAGCCGGAAAACAGGATAAATCCAAGTGCGAAACCGATTCCGCCGCTCAACGACCTGAATCCGGCCATGGGCGCCCGCCTGATCCGGATCATGAGAAAAATGCCGCATGCCAGGAAGAGCCCGGGAATAACGGCGAGAAACGGGGACTGCATGATCTGCCCGCCGGGATTTAAAAGGAGGAGGGCCAGGGCCTCGGTATCTGCCAGAAAAAATCGAAAATACCGGTAAAAAAGAAAAACAAGCATGCATAAACCGATCAGGCCTGCGGCAAAAAGCTCCCATTTCTGAAGCCGCCCCAGTGTCAGCACCGGTTGATCATCCGGGACCGTATGCTTCATTTTTTGCCATAGACATTGATACAGAATGATGGGAGTTTTCTTGCCTTTGGGTTTAAAAGGGCCCGTTTTTTTGAGGATGAACGACCTGCGGCGCAGCTTTTTGGCAGTCTGGGCCGAAATCAGTATTTGATCCGCGAGACATCTGCCTTCGATACGCTTGGCGACATTGACGGTATCTCCGTAAATATCCTGTTTCTCGACGACGGCCCTGCCCGTATGGATGCCGATGCGGATTTTCGGAATCTTGGAATCTGTCTTTCTTTCATGCCGCAGCACCTGTTGAATAACCACAGCAGCCTTCAGGGCATGATTGGGCCTTCTGAACGAAGCCATGACGGAATCACCCAGGGTTTTGATGACCCGGCCCCGGTTATTCCGTATAATCGGGAAAATAAGCCTGTTCAGAAAATCGATCATCAGGCGCCCCATCACGTCCCCGCGCGAGTCCCAGTATCTGCCGGATCCGACCACATCCGTGAATAATATGGTAATCTCTTTTTCCGTGACTTTAATATGGCGCTGAATATTTCTGAAAAGCCTCTTCTGAGAAGGCATACAATTTCCTTATGCGGAATAAAAAACTGAAGTTATTTCCGGGTACAGTGTTTTTTCTAACCGGTGCATCTCATTCGAAACCATGCGACCTGTTGCCTGTCCTGCAAATCCAATCCGGACGATTGATCAGGACAGTAAAAATGCAAGCCGTTTTATATTCAGTAAATTAATATAGGATGCATTTTCCGGAACCGATGCACCGTCCGCGATATCACCGCCCATGTATCCTGTGGATCCGCCGGCATTCATGAGAATTCTGCTCGCAGGCATGGCCTTTGCAAATTTTTTCGCAAGATCCTGGTTTTGTGTATGAATGATGGCCGTATGGCCGCTTCCCTGCCG
The DNA here is from genome assembly GCA_016930535.1 of bacterium. Classification (GTDB taxonomy): domain Bacteria; phylum Zhuqueibacterota; class QNDG01; order QNDG01; family JAFGCO01; genus JAFGGN01. The sequence goes on along the minus strand of JAFGGN010000008.1, from coordinate 12,546 downwards.
GTTCAGGATTTCCTGACAAAGCTGAAAGCCCTCCTCGTCATTCCCGACCGTAAACAGGGAAAGAACGGGCGCCTGCTTGTGCTGTCCGAAAGGACCGGCGACTGATTTTTTTTCCAGAGGCACAATAAAAAGCCTGACAGTTTCATCCTCATCAATTCCGCACTTCTGGGCCAGTTTCCGGGTCGACAGACCCAGCAGGGCTGTATTGAAGCACTTCTTTTCCGGATCGACCATTTTTTCAGTCAGTTGATCGATTTCATCCGGATCCAGAATCTGGGCGTGATGACGTTTCAACGCATCGGTCAATTCATAATATACCGCTTCGTGAACAACCAGGTTGTTTTCGGATCCGTTCACGATCCCGTTATCGAAACTTTTACTGGCAACGATCAGTCTGGCTGCTTTATCGATGTCCGCATCCTCCGCAATATAGACGGGTGCATTGCCGGTACCGACACCGATCGCCGGTTTACCGGAACTGTAGGCCCCTTTCACGATACTGGGGCCGCCAGTAGCCAGAATCAAGGAAATGTCCTTGTGGCCCATGAACATATGGGTCAGTTTCAGGCTGGCATGTTCCCGGATCCACTGTACCAGATCCGCGGGCGCATGATGCTTCTTCAATACGCTCTGGATAATCTCACCCGCATTGGTCGTGGGTTTCAGGGATTTGCGATGACAGCTCACGATCAATGCGTTCCTTGATTTCAGGCTAAGCAGCGTTTTGAACAGCATTGTCGGCACGGGACTGGTCAGCGGGATAATACCCATGATCACACCGACCGGGCTTGCGATTTCCTCATTCAGACCTGCCGGACCGTTCTGATTTGTCCCGGATGCAGAACGGCCGGCCAGGGCCTGATACACATATTGACAGGTAAACCGGATTTTTTCGACTTTATCCGCTATCACGCCCAATCCGCTTTCCTCGACCGTATCTGCGGCCAGGGTCAGTGCATTGCTCATGACCGCTTCCGACACATCCTTGAGCAGCATATCGATTTTATTTTCGGGCCACTCCTGAAAGGCGATCTGGGCGATGCGGGCCCTTTCAACCATCTTGTCGACATAAGGAGTGGACACATCCACGGAAATGAAATCGGCCAGCTGCCGGTTGGTATGCCGGACGATTTGAATGAGGTTGGCTGAAAAAGATTTCAGGAGCTGCATACCGATTTTCGGATGTCCGGACAGCAGTTTTTCAAAATTCTCCAGAGAAAGCCACCGGGCCTTCACATCCGTATGGGCAAACAGGCTGGCGGAACGCGGCTGCCGGTCGATGAGCGAGAAATCGCCCATAACCATGCCGGGCTCGAGATAATTCAGCACGACTTCCGTATCCAGCTCACCTGTATCGAACTCGACGCGCACCGTTCCTTTATCAAGAAAGTAACAGCCCCTGCCTTCGCTTCCCTGCTCCATGATGCATTTACCCGATTTGAATTTGACCGTTTCAAGGCAGGCATTCACAGTGTCCATTTCTTTTTTGGATAATGTATCGAACAGTGTCATGGCGTTCCACCCCTTCAATTAATATCTCATGGATGCTTGATTACCGGATCAGATGCACCGATATATTATCTGCAATCTTTGTGCCGGACAGGCCCGGCGACGGACCATTCAATACCGGCCTATGCCCTTCCCCAGTTTAATATCCACCCCTTGATTTTCTTCAGGGGATAGATAACGAAGCTGTCCCAGATCAGGGACGGCAGCACAAGCGGTGCCAGGATGCCGAAACACATCATGGTGAGCACAATGCGCTTATGCGTGGGCGGACAGCCCCATATTTTGATACAGCGTCTGCCCTTCAGATGCCTCGATGCAAAGGCGCATCTCCCGACGAGAAGCAGTGTTCTGCCGTCCGGCGGTGCATCCGCCTGGCCGATCAGCACGGTCCATTTCGGGAAAAATTTCATCCATCTTTTCCGCCTGTCCTGAATCATCAGCAGCCAGTCCAGAAATATGCCCTGGCACCCGCCCGTGCAGTACGGGGAGCCGGAGATAATATTGAAATTGCTTTTGAATTCATGAACCGGTTGAAAACCGAAATCCAGGCCCTTCACCAGCTGCTTTCCGCGGGAAAGCGGAAAATCACCCGCGATTTCGATCTCGTCCATGGAAGAAGGTCCGTAACCGCGTTCGGCTGCCGCCCGGATATGATCGATTTTCATCGGATCCAGGCCGATGAGGCTGGCACAGACCATGTCATGGGCCACGGCATTGGCGGAAACGATGACAGCACCGAAATCCATGCCATGCTGAGTCATCTGATTTCCGCCGTATGCAAACCGGATGCCGTCCGTTATGATGAGATCCGGATTGGCGATTTCAAGAAGGTCCGTGATCTTGTCCGTGAGCTTCTGATTATGGTCCCGGATGCGTTCGATGCTGTCGATGGTTCCGATATTCAGCTTCAGGGCGCCTGAATATCCTTGGGACAGCACATTGGTTTTGAGCTTGGGTGCGAAGATGAGAAAGTCACGCTCCGCCATTTCTTTTGCAATATGGACATGCGGATGCAGCCGGCCTTTTTTCAGGATCACGAGCTGCCGCTTCCCCTCTTCCATGGCCCTCAGCCGGACCGGATATTTCTTGACCAGATCCCTGTACCCCGCATGCCTGTACATCATGGACGTGGTGACGCCGAGACCGGCCTTCTCTACGATATCGATCCGGGTGACATCCTGCCGGCCGGACAGGACCATGAGTATCCCCTCGATCACCTGCTTCCTCGTAAAACCTTCCGTGGCTACCTTGGGATGGGCCATGACGAGGTTGGGTTTGATCACCACGTTGCCGCAGACCGGCCTGGACGGTTCTACGGTTTGAAGCGCATCGAGAATGATTTGCCCGATATGCTCCGAATTGTATTCAGGACAATGCCCCACGTAAACAGGATACGTTTTCATAACGGATGCCTCTGCTTGGACATGCGGAATGTTCGGAAATGCTTTAGGAATATATCGGAATAGGCGAAAAATGTCAATGATAAATTGCGAAATGTGCGCTAAAACACATCACAACAAAGGGCACGAAGAACACCGGATTACACTATAATAAAAGAATTCATTGATATAAAGAATTCATTTTATCCCGAATGTTCTTCGCGTCCTTTGCGGATATGAATATCGTTATTTGAATATCACACCCAGCCTGAAAACGAGAAACCGCGTGGCGGGATCCGTTTGGATCTGATGATAATCCAGTCCGAATTCGATTTTGAACGGACCGCTGCTCAGTGGAATCTGATTGCCTATTCCGGCATGCCAGCCGACTTCGTTCGATCCCGATTTCGGATAATAATACCCGGCTCCGGCAGCAAGATAATGAATTAAACCGGTGGAAGAGCCCGTAAATACCTGTACCTGCAGAGACGTATTGATCCACCGTCGGTTGTCCATCCCGGTTGCGGTTTCTTCCGTGAACTGGTTGAGACCGGCAACTGCGCCCAGTTTCATGATGTCCGTCATTTTATATCCCAGATCGATGGACGCATGAATATTCGCATCGGCGAGGGAATCCAGGTCACTGATTGGGTGAGCGGACCCGACATGCCAGCTCCAGTAAAATCCTTTGGGTGTCTCATGCGTGAGATCACCGGCTGTTCCTGAACCGTATAAAACCAGGAACACCGCAATGCAGATCATGATTGTAATTCGCCGTTTCATACTTTCCTCCTTTTTGTCATTGTCCGGGAAATTCAATGTCTTAGATAAAGAGGCATGTTTGCGGATTTTTCTCTCGGATTTGTTCAATCTTCTACAAATGTAAAAAAGTACTTGACAAGCTTCTACAATTGTAGTATATTCTTCTACAGATGTAGAAAAGGAGGAACACATCATGAAATTGTCCGACGCGGAATGGCAGCTTATGAACGCACTCTGGGCCGGTTATCCGGCCACGGCGCGGGACATCATGGACAGGCTGGACGGCCAGGTGCAATGGGCCTATACGACAGTCAAGACCATGCTGTCCAGGCTGGTCGTGAAGAAGGCGATGGCCGAAGAAAAGAAGGGCAATACGAGCGTGTATACACCATTGGTTTCTCAATCCGGGGCCCGGAACAGCGCATTGAAGATCCTTGTGGACAAGGTGCTCGGCGGAACCGTCGAACCCCTGATGCATTATCTTGTGGAAGAGCGGAAATTGTCCCCGGCCGAACGTGAAAAACTGCTGTGGATGCTTCAGAACATGGATCAGAATGAGGAGGGACACGATGATTGACACGATCAATGCAGTCGCAACCATATGGTGGCAGTGGATGAGCGCCATGTTCTGGCAGGTCATTCTGCTGATCGGTATTGTCAGCCTGATCGACCTTGCAATACGCAAATGGGCATGGCCTCAGGTCCGTTACGGATTGTGGCTTCTCGTGCTCCTGAAACTCGTACTGCCCCCCACCTGGTCCTCACCGGTCAGTCTGATCAGCCATGCGCAGCCCGCCCTGCGCGGGACACTGCAATCGGTCCGGCCAGCCGCCGTTCAGCGGATTGAAGCAGAACCGGACGGTAGTCCCGGAACTGCAGGAAATGACACTGAACGCGCCGCAGATACGCCTGTGTACCGTGCACAAAATATCCCGGTTGATAGAGACCTTGTGTGGTCCGGATCCCTGAACGGATCTGAAAAACCGGTCTGGCAGGTTTTTGCATGCATAATTTGGCTGGCCGGTATGATCCTTTTTTCCGTGATCCTGCTGTTGAAACTGGCCCTTCTCAGACGCTGGCACGATCAGCAGGATAAAAAGGCGATCCCGGTCTGGTTCCATCAGATGCTCGTGGAAACCGCCGCCCTTTTTCAGCTGAATCATCTTCCGGCCATCGTGTTCCATAAGCAGGCCAAAACGCCGGCCGTTTACGGACTGCTGCGCCCGGTGATGCTTCTGCCTGCCGGCTATTTCGACCATCTGTCAGAAAAGGAAGCCCGGCACGTGCTGCTGCACGAACTCGCGCATCTGAAACGCGGCGACCTGTGGCTGCATGGGATCTGCCTGTTTCTTCAGATTGTCTACTGGTTCAATCCCCTGCTCATCTGGGTCAGGCGCCAGATGAAGCATGTGCGTGAAATCTGCTGTGATCTGACCGTAGCCGGCGTGCTCAGGGAAAAAACGCCGGAATACAGGCAGACCCTGCTCAATACGGCCCGTGAAATGCTGACCGAGAACATGCAGCCCGGCCTCGGTCTCCTGGGTGTTTTTGAAGATCCGTTCCGCCTCGTCACACGGCTGAAATGGCTGGAAAGGAATACCTGGAACCGTCGCAAACGGATGCTGATCAGTGCGGCGGTCATCAGCCTAGCGCTGAGTGCCGCGGTCGTACCCATGGCTGAACGACCTGCTGCGGGTTTCGTAACATCAGAGGAAAATATCGGACCATCGTCGTCCGCCATATCCGAAAACCTCAATAATGCGGCTGGGGACAGCCTCATGCTGGAGCTCAGGATGAAGCAGGTGGATGCATTTTATGCGGTGGTGCTACCTATGTCCGGAGATCCGGATACACAGTTAGAATCGTCCGTCGCTTCTTTGAAAGCACTGATGAAAAAACAGAAAATCAAAGCCAAAGGTCCGGTATTCGGCCGGTATTTCAGCGATCCGGACCAGGTGGAACTTTCGCAGCGCATGTGGGAAGTCGGCGTACCCGTGAAACCGAAAACCAAAGTGAAACCGCCGCTTGAAAAAATCAGCGTCAACACCATGCACATGGTCACCGCGTCCGTGACGGGAATTAAAAATACCGAACCGGTTTGGGACCGGTTCATACAGAAAATGCAAAACCGCGGTTATGTGCCCTGCTTTCCTCCCGCCTATGAAGTCTGGACATCCCGGTCAAAAGACGAACCCTTCTGGTGGCATACAGAACTCCGGATGCAGGCCATTCATCCGCCCCGGATCACACCGGGACAAAATATCGTGTACAAAGAAACCGAACCGCAGACCGTGGTCATTCTTCCGGTTCAGGGATCGTATTATCAGCATCCCCGTGTGATCGAACAGATTAAAGCATATTTGAAGGACAATCATATTGAGCCCAGGGGTGCGATGTTCGGCCGGTATTTTACACCGGAGAGCGAAACCCATCGTAACGATCTGTACTGGGAAGTCGGCGTGCCCGTGGAAGACGGCGTCTCAGTGGATCCGCCCTATAAACTGCGCCGGACCGGGGGGCGTCATGTCGCTTCCGTGATATATGAAGGCCCCTGCAGTATGGAGCATCCCTGGAGCCCGTTTATCGTCCAGTCGTTACTGAACGGCTGGTTTCCAGCCAACCCGGGTGTCGAAATATGGCATGAGGATACGGATCCGTCCTATACGGAATTACAGATCGGCGCGGAAAAACTGGAAGGATATGTTCAAAATATTGCGGACTGGGTGGAAACCCTCACCGGCGAAAACGGGACCGAGATATCACGCGGATCGAATGGCAGCGACCGGCAGTCAATTTTGTCCATGCCCGGGCAGGTATCGTTTAAGCAAGTATCCCCGTTCCAGGCGCTGATTCTGCCCATGAAGGGATCGTATGACCAGCATGTAACTGCCATCGTCAGGCTGGCCGGCTATCTGGAGCACGCCAATCTTCAGGCTGCGGGTCCTTTGTTCGGGCGGTACTACAGCAATCCAAACACGGAGTCTGCCTTTCTGGAATGGGAAGTAGGCATACCCGTATCGGGTTATGCGGATGTAGAGGAACCGTTTGTACTGAAGCAGCTTGAAACGGAAACCGTGGCTTGGAGCATCGCAGAGGGAAAGCATGAGGGAAACCGTGATTCAGCCTGGGCATTGCTTACGGATTCTCTGCAAAAAGCCGGTTACAACATTACTGGACCGGCCATGGAAATATGGCTGGGAGAACCCGGCGGTTCGGGTGAATCAGTCGAGCGTACGGAACTGCGCCTCCCCGTTCAGAAATCGAATACGGCAGTAAAGACCCTGAACAACCTTCGCGAGTGGTTCAAGGGATGGAACTTCGATACGGGACCTAAATCCCGTTTTACGCCGGAAAGAATGGCAGAGCAGTGGCTCCTCATACGCCCTGCCACCGGATCGTTTGAAAAAGCATCCTTTGTGTTTGAGACTTTACAGGATTTTATGCGGTCAACCGGTATCAACACATTGAGTGCGCCGATTATCCGTCAGTACAACAACGAACCGATTGTACCCGTTCATGAACTGCGCTGGGATGCAGCTTATGTGATCAGGGACAGCATCGGGGTCAAACCGCCGTTCGTGGTGAAACACATGCCCGAACGGATGGTTCTCCGGTTCGAAATTAAACCGGGTACGAACCAGGAGAGATGGAGCCGCCAGACTGCGGCCTGGCTGTTCTACAACAATTACCGGAACGTGCCGCCCAGTGTTATTTACTGGAAACAGGGACTGCTGCAGCCCGGTGAGGCGATGCCGCCTGTCGAGGTACAGATTGAAATCATGAAGGTGGATCCGCCATATGATGAGGTTGTGCTGAACAAGGAGTGGATCGAAGGCGGACAGATGCTCGTACTGCCCATGACCGGTTCGAGGGACAGGGAAATCGAAACCATCGAACGTCTGGACAGTTGGATAAAAAAACAGGGGATTCTTGTCAAGGGCGACCCGTTTATCCAGTATTTCGACAATCCCGAGGTTGTCGGCGATGAAAATGTACGATGGCATGCCGGTTACAGGTTGAAATTTATGCCGAACGATAAACTGGAAGCACCTTTCGACATCAAACAGTTCAAGGAAGGCAACCGCATTTCCACAGAAATCGTATCGGATCAGATGCGCATACCGGAAAGGGACTGGCTGGCTTTTACACTCACATTCATTATGAACGGTTATATTCCCCACGATTATCCCATGAAAGTCGTGCATGATTACTCGAAAAAACCCTACCGGTTCGAGCTGCAATGGCCCGTCACGGAAAGCCGGTAGAAAAGGCTGTTGATATTTTTGACATTCTGCTGAATACTTCAACCTGAATACCGCCGGTTTTGGATAAAACCGGAACCGGCGGTGCGTTCTTCAACGGCGAATTCATCATGGCCGGACTACCGGCACGTATACGCAGAATATGATCCTCCCTTCGGCTCCTTGTTTGGATTTTGGCTTGATTCCTAAAATAAAAACGTGTATGTTACATCACATCTGCAACATTCAAAGGAACATGCCGTACTGATGAATATGACCACGCCTTTCCGGTGCCGCTGGGCCACAAACGTTCCGGACATTTACATCCGCTATCATGATACGGAATGGGGCGTTCCGGTCACGGACGACCGCCTCCTCTTCGAATTTCTGATCCTGGAAGGATTTCAGGCCGGGCTTTCATGGCTGACCGTATTGAAAAAACGCGGGCATTTCAGAGAAGCATTCGACAATTTCGATGCGGAAAAAATCGGCCGTTATTCCGAAGGAAAAATAGCGGAGCTTCTGGGGAACGCGGGCATCATCCGCAACCGGCAGAAAATACATGCAGCCGTGACTAATGCCGGGGCGTTTCTGGACATCCAGGCCGAATTCGGATCTTTCAGTCAATACATGTGGCGGTTCGTGGACGGCCGCCCGGTAATCAATCATTGGAAGGAGGATTCGGACATACCGGCCACGTCCGCCATATCGGACCTCCTGAGCCGGGATCTTTATGAACGCGGTTTTAAATTTGTGGGCTCGACCATCATGTACGCCCATATGCAGGCTGTAGGCATGGTCAACGACCATCTCACCCGTTGTTTCCGGCACGGGGAACTCGCAGCATCCACCAAATCGGAGAGTTTTTTACAATTATGAAAATCCTGGACAGGCTCGCCCATTTTTATACCCTGCTGACAAGCGACCTCACGCTGCCCGATATGATCCGGCGCATGAAAAGCGATGCATCCAGCACCTATCAGTACTACAGCAGGGAAGCGGATCCCGATTATCAGACCCGGGCGAAAAAACCGAAATTTTTCAAGCTGTTCAGAAACCTGTTTCTCGTTTTTATCCGAAAGCTCTCTCCCGTGCGCCGCATCGCCTATTTTGTCGCTCTCGTTCTGTTTTTTTGGGGATTCAACGACAGTTCGGTCCAGAACAAGAAGACGGTCGGTTTTATCCTGCTGAACATTATCCTCGCAGCCGAACTCGCGGACAAGCTGCTGGCCAAGGATGAGCTCGACATCGCCCGCAATATTCAAATCGACATGATGCCCAAATCCGCTCCGGATGACAGCCGGTTCGATATGGCCTTTCACTACGAATCCGCCAACACGGTCGGCGGCGATTTTTATGATTTTCTGATCGATCCCAAAAAGGACGGATTCGTGGCCATGGTCGGTGATATTTCCGGAAAAGGAATGGAAGCCGCACTCCATATGGTCCAGGTGCATACGCTCTTTCAGGGCAATCCGTATCCGTCTGACATGAAAATCCGGCTCATCCACATGAACACACAGCTGAGGACCATATTCCCGGCCAACCATTTTCTTACCGCCAGCTTTCTTAAAGCCGACGGAACGGACAAGCTGGAGTTCTGCCGCGCGGGCCATCTCCCCTTGTACCATGTCCCGAAATCCGGGGACCGGTGCAATATTGTCGCCCCTTCCGGGATCGGACTCGGACTGTCAGATAAAAGCACATTTGAAAAATCACTGGAACCTGTACAAATCGGCATGGCCCGCGGCGATGTATTCTGCATGTGCACCGACGGCGTGATCGAAGCAGAAAATCCGAACGGAACTGAATTCGGAGAGCCCGCTTTGATCCGCATCCTGAAATCCGCCCGTTCGGGCAGCGCCGGTCAGATTCTTCAGGACCTCATCAAAGAAATCAACCGGTTCCGTTCAACCGCACCCAAAAAAGACGATTTGACCCTGTTCGTCATGAAAGTCTTGTAAAAAAATCTTTGAATAAATTTTCATTTCAGGTGTTACCTATTCAAAACCTGATAAAAAAGGGTTCAACCCATGGAGGAGTGGAAAATGGACACCATTCAGAGTTTCTTCACACCGGAAGTGCTGTGGATCATTGCCGGCATCGTGCTTCTGATCATGGAATTCGCCACACCCGGGCTCGTGATTTTCTTTTTCGGCATGGGCGCCGTCGTGGTGGGGGTGGTCTGCCTGATATTCGAACCGTCATTCACGCTGCAGCTGTTCATCTTTCTGGCGTCATCCCTGATTTTCCTGTTTTCTCTGAGAAAATGGCTGAAACAGGTTTTTCTCGGGAGAAAAAGTGACAGCGAGTCCGAGCTGATGGATACCCTGGACAATTTCCTCGGTGAAAAGGCGATGGTTGTTGAAAAAATCACACCTGCCGTTGCGGGGCGTGTCGAGCTGCACGGCACGGAATGGAAGGCCGAATCCGATGAGGAAATTAAAAAAGGCATGCCCGTGGAAGTGATCGGCAAAAAGAATCTCGTACTGAAAGTCAAAAAACTGGACAAATAAAAGGAGGTTTGCCATGCCACCTATTGGATGGATTCTCATTATTCTGGCTTTTTTTGCAATCGTCACAATTTCAAAAACGGCCAGAGTCGTACCGCAGAAAACTGCGTTCATCGTGGAGCGCCTCGGCAAATACAAATCGACGCTTCAGCCGGGATTTCATATCCTGATTCCCTGGATCGACAAAATTTCGTACCGGCATACGCTGAAGGAACAGGCTGTGGACGTGGCGCCCCAGGTCTGTATCACGCGCGACAATATTTCAGTGGAAGTGGACGGTATTCTGTATATGCAGGTCATGGATCCGGTCAAGGCCTCGTACGGCATCAACGACTACCGGTTCGCATCCACGCAGCTGGCCCAGACCACCATGCGTAGTATTATCGGCAAGATGGATCTGGACAAGACGTTCGAGGAACGCGAGATGATCAACGGAACCATCGTCCAGGCCGTGGACAAGGCCTCGGATCCCTGGGGCGTCAAGGTGACGCGGTACGAAGTCAAGAACATCACCCCGCCGCAGAGCATCAAGGATGCCATGGAAAAACAGATGCGTGCGGAACGCGAGAAGCGCGCCACAATCGCCGAATCCGAAGGCGACCGTCAGGCCAAAATCAACCGGGCCGAGGGTGAAAAGGCCAGCATGATCGCCCAGTCCGAAGGCGAAAAACAGAAACGCATCAACGAGGCCGAAGGACGGGCTGCGGAAATCGAAAAAGTGGCCATGGCCACGGCCAAGGGAATACGTGCAATCGGTACGTCGATTACGGAACCCGGCGGAAAAAACGCCGTGAACCTGCGCATTGCCGAGCAGTATTTGCTGGAATTCGGCAAGCTGGCACAGGCCAGCAATTCGCTCATCATCCCGAGCAATTTGTCCGACATCGCCAGTGTGATCAAATCGGCCAGCACGGTATTGAAAACCGTGGAGAAAAAACAGTCCGCTTCTTCATAAACTCCCCATTCACATGGAACGGCCCTTCCGGCAAATCCGGCTGGAAGGGCCTTCCTATGTACTCCTGTCCCGGACAGACTGGGAACATCCGTATGCTGATTCATTCAGAACCATAATCCTTTCTGTTCATCGGAAAAAAACCGTTGAATTTCTCGCCTGAATCCTTATTTTATACAAAATATCATTACAAAAGGATAAGCATGACTTCCCCTCCTCCCCTGTTCGATTTATCCGGCAAGACAGCACTGGTCACGGGTTCGAGCCGCGGACTCGGCCTGGTCATGGCCCGGGCCCTCGGTCTTGCGGGCGCTTCCGTGATACTGAACGGCCGCAATGCAGAAACACTGAACCTGGCTGCCGCGGAGCTTCAGGCGGATGGCATCGATTGCCGTCCATCCGTTTTCGACGTATGCGATGAAGCAGGAATCAGAACAGCGGTGGCCGAAATCGAAAAACAGGCCGGTGCGGTCGAAATCCTGGTAAACAATGCGGGCATAAACATCAGGCAGCCGCTGGAGACTTTTTCCGCAGAGGACTGGGACGGGCTCATGGATATCAATCTCAAGGGGGCGTTTCTGGTTTCCAAACAGGTGGCGCCCGGCATGATCGGCCGGAAATCCGGCAAGATCATCAATGTGTGCTCCATGCAGAGCGAACTGGGCCGTCCGGGTATCACACCCTATGCGGCATCTAAAGGCGGACTGAAAATGCTCACCAGGGGCATGGCCGTGGAATGGGGAAAGCACAATATCCAGGTCAACGGCATCGGTCCGGGATATTTTAAAACAGAACTCACACGGCCGATCCGGAATTCGACCGGTGGCTTTGCAGCCGCACGCCGGCAAACAGGTGGGGCGATCCGGAAGAGCTGACCGGCCCGCTCGTGTTCCTGGCCTCCCCGGCCTCCGGTTATGTCAACGGGCATATTCTGTACGTGGACGGAGGTCTTCTGGCTGCGATATAAGATTAGGTCTGTTGGGTCGTAGGGTCCATAGGGTCATTGGGTCTTTGGGTCATTGGGTCGGACGTGAAACGGAGAGCCGGTGAAGATGAGAAACGGAGAAAAAAGAATGATGCAGCTTCTTTCAGTCTCCGTATCACCGCGTCTCCGGTTCCCCGATGCTGGTTACGGCGCGCGGTCAGCGGTCTTGCCGTCCGCGGTCATTTTAGTCTATCGGTCATTTGGT
>JAFGGN010000056.1 GCA_016930535.1 bacterium | reverse complement strand
GCGTATATGGGTGTATGAGTCCCCGCGTCCCGTCCCCCTAAAAGAAGACCGCGGACGGCAGACTGCGGACCGCTGAAAATCCCAAATAGCAAATCCCAAAATCCAAATAAATTACAAATCCAAAATGCGAAAATCCAAACATAAGAATTTGACCGCTGACCGCTTAAAAGCAGTATAATCGTATATGAGTAAATGAGTATATGGGGCTCGGCTGCCCTGCCCCTGGTTCCCCTGAAAAGTGGGATCCATGAGCGGAGCGAATGGCAGGGGATTGTTATGTAGACCGCAACCTGCGACGGAGAACCGGGGAGGGGGAGAAACGGGTAAAAGAACCAGCCGCACCAAGCGCCGAATAAACAGGCGGTCATCACCTGTTTATGAAATATGTTTCGTTGATTTTCTCCAGAATCCCGTCCAGTCTTTCAGGAAAATCTTCCGGAAAATCATGTCCCATACCGTCAATTATGGTGAGTTCGAAGGGGAATTCCGCTTCTTTGAGTGTATTTTCTATTTCTTTCAGTTCTCCTCCGTAACGCTTGTTTTCGCCTCCGCCTGTCAAAAACCGAATTTACCTGACAATGCCGCTTTCCGGACTTCGGTTTTTTGTCAGGTCTTCATTTTGCGTTGAAAATCCATTTGTGAGTGCGTATGAACGGATAAACAGACGGGCCGGCATTTAATGGTTTTTCAGGAAGCTCCGGATTAACGGAATTACCTGATCCGGCGCTTCCACCCATAACCAATGTCCCGCGTTGCTGATCATGACGAATTGTGATCCGGTAATATGTTCATGAATCGGTCTGACCCATTCGGTCGTGGTGGGATCATGATCGCCGTGCAGGATCAGGGTCGGGCACGTTATATGTTTCAAATCATCCTGTATGTCATAATCCTGAAAGAATGCCCACAATCCGGCGTATTTCCCGGGTACAATCGGATAGCCGTCGTCTCTCATCCAGAGATGGAGGCTGTCTGCAAATCCGGGATTGCAGCAATACGCACGGAAATACGTTCTCCAGAAATTTTCCATGGCCTGCGGCACATGGTTCTTAAAATCATCGGAACGCATGATTTTAACCAGTGCAAGGCTGTCTTCGGGCGTCCGGTTATTTTCAATGTTCTTTTGATAATACTTGAAATACTCCGATCGGATGCCCATGCTTGACATCAGAACCAGCGCATTGATATGGTCCGAATACTGCATGGCATACTGCATCGCCAGCATGGCGCCCCAGGAACCGCCGATGAGATTGATCTTTCCCGGAGCCAGTTGCACACGCAGCTGCTCCAGATCATTGACAAACTGTGCGACTGTATGGGATGCTGTGTCTGAATCGCCCGTGGATCTCCCTGCCGCTCTCTGATCGTAAAATATGAGTCGATATCGATCGGCAATTTTGCTCAGCTGAAGCATGGTATCATGCGTGTCTCCAGGACCGCCATGCAATATAAACGTCGGTGTGCCTCTGCCCATTGTCTTATAATAAATTTCCGCACCGTCAATTTCCAGTCGTCCTTCCTGTATTTCAGCGCTTTTTCGTGAGCTGCAGCAGGGGAAAAGCATGCAAAAACCCAGCAGCATGCCCATGAAGAGGCGGCTGGATCGAGGAGTGGAAGTACTGTTCCCGAACATATGATACCTCAACGTAATTCATGTTTTATATGCAGACAGATAATTCCGGCATTCCAATCGTTGCCGGGACCGGGCCCCACGGCCCGGCTGAAACCATCAGACGTTCAGCAGGCGAGCCGTAGCCGGATGGATGGATTGAATTCCTGTTCCGTCGTAGATCAATTGTATACAGCACCCTGTTGCATGTATCACTCCCGGTGCATTAAGGGGGGATCAGTCCCCCGCCTGAATTCCCGCCGCAGTATGGCGGATCCCGGTATTCGCATAGCCAGTCCTCATCGTGTGGTGAGTACCAGCATGTATAAAAGGCCTCGCTGCTGTCTTCCACGGTGATGCCATATGTCATGTTCATAAAGGTCTTGAAGGCCTCGCTCTGGGTTTTCATGCCGGAAGGCGTCCACTTCAGCTGGTCCGCCAGGGGATCCTGGTCCCAACGGGCCGTGAAAATCGGAGTCAGGGTGTAGCCGCACAGCCTGTCCGGCCGGTCCAGTTCCTCATAAGGGCCGGCTATCATGGTGTTCCAGAACGCCTTCAGCCGGTTATGTTCATCCTCAGACATATGATAACATGTGATGGATGCGTCCACGAGGTTTCGGGCCCAGTCATCGATTTCCATCAGCCCTTCACCCGTGGAAAGATCGATGACCATCAGCATGCCTTCCACATTGACGACGGCGCTTCTGTGATAAGGCCAGTAAAAGATGGACGGGTCCCCCTGTACATCCGATCCATCCGGATACCTGAAAACCACGTCCATGATGAGCGGTCCGGTGATGTTGATGGTGGCGATGTCAATGCCGGGATTTTCAGCAAGTGTCGCGATGGACGTGTCGGTTATTTCATCTTCGTTCATGACAAAAGGCGAATCCGGAAGGGGAAACGAGGAGGATGCCGTTACATATTCCAGCACCATCGCCCGCTCTTCACACGACCCGTTGATCATGGCCCAGGCCATGGGATATTCGGCGCCGTCCCCTGAAACCCTGATCCGGACCGTCCGCAGATAGGTGACGAGCGCCGCAGCCTGTTCACGCGTGATCCTGCCGAGCGAAGGCGTCAGCACCTCTTTGTTCGAATCCGATGAATCATCCGGACCGGAAGTATCGCGAATGCAAGTCAGAACACACAGGCAGACGAGCATGCACAGCGCCGGAACAAAAGAACGGTTTATCGACCGAATTGACCACATAATCCCTCCTTTCATCCCCTATCCATCCTCATGCGGACCCGAACGATGCGTCCTTTTTCCTCATACCCGCGCGGCGCGGATCGTTCATGTCAGTGATTGATCTTCAGACCACTGTAAAAGCTGGTGGTTTGAAGATCAATGATTCCACGGAATATCGGCGGATGTCCTGCCCCAAACGCCCAGGTATCTTCTATTCCATCAGCATCATTTTCCGGACCTGACGATGCTGTCCGGACCGGATTTCATACAAATAAATCCCGGAAGGCAGTTGATCCGCATTGAACCGGACAGTATGCGTTCCCCGTCCCATCTTCTCATTGACTGGTACGGCGATCCGCTCGCCCAGCGCATTGTACACAGTCAGTGTGGTTTGTCCCGCTTCGGGCAGTGTAAACGCGATGTCCGTGCACGGGTTGAAAGGATTCGGATAATTCTGATTCAGGGAAAAATTGTCAGCCACCGCATTTGCCTCGTTCCCGACCGCTGTCCCATCCTCGAGAATCCAATTGATACCGGCCTGGATGAGCTGAAAACCTTCTTCGGTGATAAAATCATTGGCCGTGGCATTGATGCCCACTGCGGCCACACGGTTCTCGGAGACCCAGGAGCCGTCATTGACATTTTCGGCATTGTAAAGCGACGTTCCTTTTTCGATTCCCATCACGACCACTCTTTCCGGCTCGGCCGCGATGACCGCGATCGGAATATGATCGACCTGGGGAACAGAGTAGGTTAAAATGGATCCGTTCGGATCATTGGTGCCGTCACAGACAATGATATCCGTGCCGGTGGAGAATCCCGCAGCCAGCGGATGGTCGCCGTTTATCACCGTGATGATACTTTCCTTCGAATTCTCATAATACGTGCCGGAAGTATTGGTCGGCACCCAGCCCGCGATATCCCATTTGCTGGACCACAGTTCTGTGTAAAAGCACGGCGTCGGTGCGCCTTTCAGGTCCTCCGTATCGCTCGAGCTGATCGATTCACTGACAAAAACAAAATCGAACATCCTGAAATCGTCCGCTGTAAAAAAATGATTGTTGATATCGTCTCCGGTTATAATTTCTACAGTATACTGCGCCTGCAGCCAATTGACGAGAATCACATCGTTTGCATGCGGTCCGATTTCTTCGGAGATGAAGAGACAGGAGATATCCTGTGTGAACACATTAACGGCGAACAGACAGAGCATTACCGCCGCCAGCACTCCTGAACACTGGCTTCTTTCGCATTTGAACATGATCGGTCCTCCTTCAGTTTAAGTGTCTGGTCGTTTATTGATTCAGAAAATGCATTATCTTGTATTGAATGACCGGCTCACAACCAATCCAAAACATTTTTATCCGTTAATTAGATAAATTAAAGGACACATTTTATAAATTCAATCACTTTTTAATAGAACGCTATTGAATCAGCACCATTTTCTTTACCTGAGTATAATCACCCGCTGTCAGCCTGCTGATATAGATCTGACCCGGGACCTGTTTTCCTGATGCATCCCTGCCGTTCCAATCCAACCGATACTCTCCGGGTGACTGAAATTCCTGAACCAGTGTTCTCACGATCTGGCCTTGTATGTTGTAAACGGCCAGAAGTACGGGGGCTGATTCCTGAAGTACATACCGGATTTGCGTGATCCCGTTAAAGGGATTGGGAAAATTCTGTTCCAATCCGGAACGAACCGGATTCAACGATTCGTTTTCCTCCACATGCGTGGTTATCTGAATCCGTACAGTGGCCCAGTCTCTCAGCCCGCCGTTTCGTTGATTGCCATCGGCATGCTGCTGCTTCTCCAGAATCCGAAATGCATCTCTTTGCCGGAACCTGAAAAATCCGGATGATTATTATTGCCGTCGTCAGATTCAAAGTAATCGGCCCACAGGGTGTTGAGAGAACGGCTTAACCATGTATTCGATTCCATCCAGCTGCTGACGAAAGCATTGCAGATATATCTGGTGCCGTCCTGTACAATCATGGGATAACTTCTTCTGAACCCGTCGAAGTCAGTCCGTACGATCAGATCTTCAGCATAGTCGATATGGTCGATCGCTCCCTCGACGGCCGGATCGTAGCTCTGTGCTTCGTACAGACAGGACACTTCGATGAATCCCAGATTTCCGCTGGCCTCCTGAGGTATAATATGATGCATCAGCAGATATGCACCCGGATTGCCGCCCGCTGTCTCCCGCTGAAATGTTTGACTGGTGCCATATGCACCGTTTTCCTCGACCGACCAGTCTGAGAGATTGAATTCGGTATCCGATATGATCACGGCTGCCATTCGGCCGGTGCCGGAAGCAACTGCCGGACTCTGGAGAATGCCTGTCATTATTGAAAGTATGATGACTGCAAACGCAATCGATCCAGTATAATATCTGTTCAATTTCTGCATGATTACACCCTCCCACTGCTTTATTGATTTGATAAAAATAAAAGCCGCCGGGCAATGCTTCGGGATAGTGCTGTCGACTATGAAGATAAAAAGTCGTCGGTGCAGGATTGTTTGTGCAATATATTGAATTGGGACTGGATTTTCAAGGAGTAACCTTGAATTATATTTAAATAATAAAAAAAGGGC
>JAFGGN010000055.1 GCA_016930535.1 bacterium | reverse complement strand
CAGTGAAACATGTCGATGATTTCCGCACCGGCAATCCCGGGAAAAAGATACTTGCTCCCGCCCGAGAATCCGACGACCTCATGAGGAAATACCGGACCCACAATCACGATCCTGTCATAGTCCAGGACCATTTTATTGATGGTGACATCCACGGAACAGGACAGACGTCCGCCGGACAGGCGTCCGACATCCGTCTCCGACAGGGTTCCCAGGGAAATGAGGCTGTCCGGATCGTTCCAGCGATGGTTGAAAAACCGGGCCTTCGGAAAACGCGTCCGCCGTTCTTCGCCCGTGATCCCGACACGCGCATCGATCATGGCATCGGTCATCGGCGGATGCGTTCCCAACGCGATCAGAAAATCCACATGCTCCGAATAATCGCACAGTTTTCCGTAAATGGTCCGGAACATCACGTCGATCGGCGCGGACCGCGTATGATCCGGCAAAACAAACAGGACCTTATCATCCCCGCGAATTGCGGATTCAAGCACATCCGCGCAAATCGCCTGTATTTCGGATTCCGTCAGAAAACGGTCCGGGAATCCCTTTCCATTGACCATACGATGCTCCGTCCGTCGTTTATACGATGTAGGCCGATGAGGCCGTATCCCCGCCGCGTCCCGTCCAGTTTGTATGGAAGAACTCGCCGCGCGGCCTGTCCACCCGCTCATAGGTATGTGCGCCGAAATAATCGCGCTGGGCCTGAAGCAGGTTCGCGGGCAGCCTTTCGCTTCTGTATCCGTCATAGTAAGCCAGCGCCGCACTCATCGCGGGAACGGGCACACCCAGTTCCACGGCCTTCATGATCACGCGCCGCCATGCCGGAACCGCTTTCTTTACTTCCTCCTTGAAAAACGGGTCCAGGAGCAGGTTGACCAGCCTGGGATTTTTGTCGAACGCTTCCTTGATTTTGCCCAGAAAAACGGAACGGATGATGCATCCGCCGCGCCACATCAGGGCGATTCCACCGTAATTCAGGTTCCAGTGATACTCGTCGGCCGCGGCACGCATCAGCTGGTAACCCTGTGCATAACTCACGATTTTCGAAGCGTACAGCGCCTGTTCAAGATCCGCGGTAAAACTGTCCCGGCTGCCATCGAACACCGTGTCCGGACCCGGAAGCTCTTTGGATGCGGCCACGCGTTCATCCTTCAATGCACTGAGGCAGCGGGCAAAAACCGCTTCCCCGATCAGGGTCAGCGGCTGACCCAGATTCAGCGCTTCAGTCGCCGTCCATTTTCCCGTTCCTTTCTGACCGGCTGCATCCAGAATGATATCCACGACTTCCTTGCCTTCTTCATCCCTGTATCCCAGAATATCCCGTGTGATTTCGATCAGATAACTGTCCAGTTTGCCTTCGTTCCAGCCGGCAAACACGTCGTGCATATCCTGGTTCGACATTTTCAGGCCGGCCTTCATCATCTGATAGGTTTCCGTAATCATCTGCATGTCGCCGTACTCGATGCCGTTATGAACCATTTTCACAAAATGACCTGCGCCGTTTTCACCGACCCATTCGCAGCATGACTCTCCCTGCTCGGTATGGGCTGAAATTTTCTGAAATATATCCTTCACCAGGGGCCATGCAGCCGGCGAACCTCCGGGCATAATGGACGGCCCTTTCAGTGCGCCTTCCTCGCCGCCGGAAACACCGGTGCCGATATAGAGCAGCCCTTTGGATTCCACATAAGCCGTACGGCGGATGGAATCCGGAAAATGGCTGTTGCCTCCGTCGATAATGATATCGCCGGGTTCCAGATGCGGAATCAGCATTTCGATGAAATCGTCCACGGCCTTGCCGGCTTTGACCAGCAGCATCACTTTGCGCGGACGGCTGAGACTGGAAACCAGTTCTTCGATGGAATGGCAGCCTTTGATCCGCTTTCCCCTGGCCCGTCCTTCGGTAAATGCATCCACCTTGGAAACGGTCCGGTTGAATACGGCGACTGAAAATCCTTTTGATTCCAGATTTAAAACGAGGTTCTCCCCCATTACTGCAAGACCGATCAGACCAAAATCATTGAGATCCATGAATGTGTCCTCCTGATTGCTTTGATATCGTTGATGTGATTTAAACTCGTCCCTTTTCAGATCGTCATGGCGCCGAATCCGCCGTCCACGTGAATCAGGGCGCCCGTGACAAACGAGGACGCCTTCTCCGAAGCGAGCCATAATACGGATCCGACCAGTTCTGCGGCCTCACCGAACCGGTTCATGGGCGTATGCCGCATGATGTCCGCGGTCCGCTCCTGAGTCAGAAGCTTCCTGTTCTGCTCGGCAGGAAAAAATCCGGGTATAATGGCATTGACGCGGACGCCGGACTGCCCCCATTCCCGGGCCAGATTCTGGGTCAGATTGTTCAGCCCGGCCTTGCTGACCGCATAGGTGAACACTTTTGAAAGCGGCGGTCCGGATGAAGCGGATGAAATATTGACAATGCTGCCGGATCCCTGATCCACCATCGCTTGGCCGAATATCTGACAGGCGAGGAAAATTCCGGTCAGGTTCACCCGGAGAATCCTGTCCCACTCTTCTTCTGAGATTTCGAAGAACGGCGTTCCCGAATTGATGCCGGGTGCATTGACCAGAATGTCCACTCGGCCCCATCGCTTCATCATTTCCGTGCAGGCGTTGTCAATATCCTCTTTTTTGGATACATCCACCTGAATGGCCATCGATTCCGCGCTGCGGCTTCTGATTTCATCCGCCTTTTTATTCGCATTTTCGGGATTCAGATCCAGAATGGCGACCTTTGCACCGGCGTCTGCCAGGCCGTCCGCCATGGCGCCGGCGAGCACGCCGCCGCCGCCGATTACCGCGGCCGTTTTTCCCTTTAATCCAAAAATATCGTCCACATAACTCATGAAGGTCTCCTCAGGTTAAACCGATAAAAACAAGGGCGTGATATGCCGTTTAAACAGATTGTCCGTGACATGCCGGGCCACGATATCCCGGTTATTCTCCAGGGCACCGGAATAATCATCCCCCATTTCCGCCGCGATCTTGTACGCCACATGCAGGAGCTGTCTGAAATGCATATTGTATGCCGGATTTCCCTGGTCATGACGCAATGCCGATGCATACGCGGTTCCGTTCCACTGCTGCACGGCATCCGGTCCGGGCAGCTGTTCCGGGTCAATATCGATCACCGTGGCATACGGTTTCGCCAGTTCGTCGAAGCGCTGATACGCCCGCGCATAAACCTGTCTGGCCACATCCAGTCCCTCACGGCCCGATTCCGCCAGACCGATCAGTTCTTCGAGCCAGGTTGTACCCGCTGTTTTCAGATGAACACCGGCATCGAAGGTCCGCAGGGCCGCACGGATCTCCGGGTACAGTTTAAATTTATCGCTTCCCGAATGCACGCTCAGTTTCAGGGAGGCCTGCATCCCGAAATGCCGGACTGCATGACGGATGACCGCCAGGTCCATGTCGAATTCCCGGCGGAAAAGGCGCACATCACCGACATAGTCCACCCCTTTGTTGAAGCGTCCGCTGAATTTTGGCGCGATGGTATCCGCCGGAATGCCCTCTGACCTGATCGCGGCGAGAATCACCAGCAGTTCCTCGGGCGTCTGAGGCGAATCCGTTTCATCCATACTGACCTCGATCACGGTTCCTGAA
This sequence comes from bacterium, assembly GCA_016930535.1. Taxonomy (GTDB): domain Bacteria; phylum Zhuqueibacterota; class QNDG01; order QNDG01; family JAFGCO01; genus JAFGGN01. Next base: position 89,886 of record JAFGGN010000055.1, on the reverse strand, counting down.
TTTTTGCGCGCCGAGATCTTACGGTATATGCGGCCCGCTTCCCGGACGGCGAACAGGTATTTTTCGGCACAATGCACCAGAAAATCCCGGCTGATATGAACCGGCCCTTCAATTCCGTCGACATCGATGGAACCGATCAGGGATTTATGATTTGTGACGAATGACTCGATGGCCTCCGGATCAGCGGCTTCACCGATCGCATCGGCCACATCGAGTGTAAAAAAATCACTCGCGCCGATAAAACCATCGACATTATCGAATCCCACGTGATCCGCATCCACAAAATAGGGATCTGTCCATCCGGCGGCCTGTACGGCCCCGTCCGCCTCCGTGCGGACGGCGTCCGGCACCGTACCCACAATCTGATGTTCACGGAACGATTTGTTCCATACGGGCGTGATGGCCACACCCTGCGATTTTGCCATGACAAAGGCGTTCAGCTGGGCCGTTCCCTGACGGCCGAAACGGTCGCCGATACCCATGGAAAATTGTTTCAGTTTCAATCTGAATCCTCCGGAATATGATGGTTTGACATTTTATTGCAGGAATCCCGTACAACGAGTCTGGGTTTCAGTATCTTGCGCAAGGGTGTTGCATGGCCCTCGATCTGATGATTGAGGATAATAAGGGCCTGAAGCGCGATTTCTTCTGCAGGCTGACGGACCGTGGTCAGGCTGACAGGCGGAGGCACATCGAACTCCACATCGTCGAATCCGACAAGGGCCGCATCCTGCGGAATGCGAAGACCCGATTCGGTCAGTGCACGCTCGAATCCCACAGCCGAGTGATCATTGAAGGCGAAAACACCGTCCGGCCGCTGTTTCAATCCTGAAAAATGCCGTCCGATCCGGTATCCGGACTGAAAATCCATGCCGCAAACCTCAAAATGGAATTCAAATTCCGGCCTGAAAGCCACATGATAGGACTTGAGTGCCTTCATGAATCCTTTTCGCCTCAGTTTGCCGAGCGGATTGCCCGGCTCGGCGCAGAGAATACCGGGCTGCCTGCAGCCGCACTGGATCAGATATTCCGTGGCCAGATAGGCTCCCTGCTCATGATCGGTTCCCACATAATAAATCGAGGGATCTTCCACATAGGATATCATGACATAGGGAAAACCCGCCTGATGCAATTCGAAAACCGCATCCGGGACCTGATTGGGCTGTTCAGTGGATGCAACGATCACGCCCTTCACTCCCAGGTCCTTGAAATGCCGGATCTGATCCTCTTCTTTTTCAATATTGTTGCCCGCATAGGAAACCAGCAGGCGGTATCCGAAGTCCAGGGCACGGGATTCGATATGATGGAGCACGCCCGTAAAAAAAGGATTTGAAAAGTTGGTCAGCACAAAGCCGAGATTTCCCGCCGAAGCAGGCATGGCGAATTGGGCGGGATCGGCCACAAAAGTCCCCCTGCCTACCCGGCCGTATAAATATCCGTCCTTGATCAGGTCCGCGATGGCCTTTTTGACCGTAATCATACTGACATCGTACACTCTGGCCAGCTCGGCATTCGAAGCGATCTGATCCCCTGTTTTCAGGTGGCCCGCACCGATCCGTCTTTTGATATCCTCGATGATCTGCCTGTAAAGAGGCATCTTGCTCGTATAATCGATTGCCATGCCCTGTCCTGTTGCCATTAGGTATATTAGGTATATTAAGTATACAAACTAATAATCGAAAAATCAATCATTTTTTTGTCAATTGAAGGCTATTGTATTTAATGACTTATGAAATACGGCCTTTCTGCGGGCTCATTCCGGTCCGCGAAAAACTAATTTGATTTTATTGAAATACATGTTATATTGAAAAAGTTTTGTTTTCAACCGGATCAAAACCTAACAAAAAAGGATGAGCCCATGCAATTCAGCATCTATGATGTTCTGGTGTTCCTGGCTTTTGTGGTCAGCGTGGTCACCGTCGGCCTCATCAAGAGCCGAAAGGAGAAAACGAGCGAGGATTATTTTCTCGCGGGCCGGGGATTGCTGTGGTGGCTGATCGGTTTTTCACTGATCGCCGCGAATATCTCAACCGAACAGTTCGTCGGGATGAGCGGAAATGCGGCCAGTCATGTCGGCCTGGCGATCGCGAGTTACGAATGGATGGCAGCCGTCACCCTCGTGGTCGTGGCCTTCGCCTTTCTTCCCTACTTCCTGCGGGCCGGCATATTCACCATGCCTGAATTTCTGGAAGTACGCTATAACAGCGGCGCCCGGACAATCATGGCCGTTGCCACGCTGTTCATTTATATGCTGCTGCTCGGCTCGGTCACCTATTCGGGCGCCCTGACCATACGTACACTGGCCGGTAAAATGGGATACGATGTCCCCCTGGCCACGGGTTCCCTCATTATCGGACTCATCGCCATGCTCTATGTGGCAGCGGGCGGTCTCAAGGCCTGCGCCTGGGCGGACCTGATTCAGGGCAGCGCCCTGATCATCGGCGGCGCCGTTATCCTGTATTTTGCATTCAGCAAGCTGGGAGCCGCCACGGAAGCGGCCCATATCGTCAACGTGAAAACCGGAGAAATTGCAGTCAAGGCACTGCCGGACTCACAGGGAGCCATGTCCCGGTTCTGGGAACTGAACAAGGTCCGCATGAACATGTTTCTTCCGGCCAATGATTCCGTACTGCCCTGGACCGCACTGCTTCTCGGTTTATGGATTCCCAATTTCTATTACTGGGGACTCAACCAGTATATCACACAGCGCACACTGGGTTCGGCTTCGCTCCGCGAAGGACAGAAGGGCATCGTGTTCGCTGCGTTTCTCAAGCTGATCATTCCCTTCGTGATCGTGATCCCGGGTATCATCGCATTCAATCTGTACTCCGTGGACATGAAAAAGGAAGCCATCCGGGACAATGCCGCTGTCATGGCGAAATACATCAAAGCCAATCCGGAAACCCGTCTGGTCGTGAAGGCGGAATCACCGGCGGATTCCCTGGTTATGGGATGGCAGCCCGGACCGTTCCTCCTGGCCGTGTATGAAAGCGACGCGGCGATGCAGGATATCAAAACCCTGAATCCGTTCGTTCTGCCCATTGAAAAGCAAGCGCTGGAATCGACGGTCTTGGGCGAATACACGCAATTCGTGAGCGAAGACAAAGCCTGGCAGAACGTATTTCCGGATCTGGCCGCCGAAGTGTCCGCGTACAATGAAAAAGCAGGGATTGCAGCAGATGCGGCCGGTAAAAAATGCTCGACAGAAAAATTTATCGCCTATAAGTATGATACGGCCATGGCCCAGCTGCTCGGCAACGTACTGCCCCAGGGTGTCGGTCTGGTCGGATTCGTGCTGGCCGCGCTCCTGGGCGCCGTGGTCAGTTCGCTGGCAGCCATGCTGAATGCATCCTCGACCATATTCACCATGGATATCTATAAAAAATACATTTCACGGGAAGCATCCCAGAAAACCATGGTGACACTGGGCCGCATCTGCGTATTCGTTTTCACAGGCATTGCGGTGTTTCTGGCCCCGCAACTGGGCAATCCCAAAATCAGCAACAGCATTTTCACCATCATCCAGGAGGGTCAGGGATTCATCTCTCCGGGTATTCTGGCGGTCTTCGCCTTCGGTCTGCTGATCAGAAAAGCACCGCGCGTGGCCGGCGTTTTCGGGCTGCTCACCAATATCGTGGCCTACGGCACCCTGAAACTCACCATGCCCGAAGTCCAGTTTTTGAACCGGATGGCCATCTGTTTCGGTCTGTCCGTGCTTGTGATGACCGTATTGACGCTCATCCGCCCGATGAAAGAAGGCGTGGAATTCCACGGAGATGTCAAGATCGACCTCACGTCATCCCGCGGAGCACGGCTCATGGGATTGCTCGTCATCGGACTGACGCTCGTTCTTTATTTTCTGTTCAGTCCGCTGGGTTTATTGAAATAAAAGAATATTTATGATTATCGAACAGCATGCATTTGCACGGGCCGGGCTCCTCGGAAACCCGTCTGACGGATATTTCGGCAAAACCATATCCATCACGGTGCGCAATTTCGGAGCCCATGTAACGATGTATGAATCGCCCGAGCTGCATATCGAGCCCCAGGTGGAAGACGCCAATCAGTACCGCAGCATCTTTCACCTGGTCGAATCCGTGCAGTCCACGGGATATTACGGAGGCGCCCGGCTGCTCAAGGCGGCAATAAAAAAATTCGCCGAATACTGCATGGGGCAGGGCATCCGTTTCCCCCACAGGAACTTCACCATCCGTTACCGGACATCCATTCCGCGTCAGGTCGGACTGGCCGGATCGAGCGCCATCATCACGTCGACCATGCGCGCCCTGATGCGTTTTTACGACATCGGCATTCCGGACGAGGTGCTGCCCAACATTATCCTGTCGGCGGAAAATGACGAACTGGGTATCAATGCCGGCCTTCAGGACCGTGTCATTCAGGTTTATGAGGGATGTGTTTACATGGATTTCGGGAAGTCGCTGATGGAATCCAGGGGATACGGCGACTATGTGCGTCTCGATCCCGCCCTGCTTCCAAGACTCTATATCGCATACAGGACCGATCTCAGCAAGGTTTCCGGCAAGGTGCTGAATACCGTCCGTGCCAGATGGGAAAAAAAAGATCCCGAGGTGCTGGAAAACCTGAACCGTATCGCCGCGATCGCTGAAGAGGGCCGGGATGCCATACTGAAAAAACAGACCGGAAAACTGCATGATCTGATGAATGAAAATTTCGAATGCCGTTCGAAAATCATGCATATCAGCGATCAGAACCGCGAGCTCGTTCATATCGCCCGGCAATGCGGGGCCTCCGCTAAATTTACCGGAAGCGGCGGTTCGATTATCGGTATTTACAGGGACGATCAGATGCTGAACAAACTGGCCATCGAGCTGCGGAAAATCAACGCAAGAATCATCAAACCCTATATTCTTTAAAGGAGTGCCTGATTATATGGTAAAAAAAGCGGTGATACCGGCAGCGGGACTTGGAACGCGCTTTCTGCCCGCGACCAAGGTGCAGCCCAAGGAAATGCTTCCGATTATCGACACGCCGACCATTCAGTATGTGATTCAGGAGGCCGTGGATTCGGGAATCGAGGACATCCTGGTCATTACGGGCAAGGGAAAACGCGCGATAGAGGATCATTTTGACCGTAATTTTGAGCTTGAATCCCATCTGGAGGGCAAAGGCAAGGATTCCGCTTACGACGAGATCAGGCGGCTGGCAGACATGGCCAATATTCATTTCATCAGACAGAAGGAAATGAACGGGCTGGGCGATGCCATCCGTCAGGCCCGGTGGCACACGGGCAGCGAGCCATTTGTGGTACTTCTGGGCGACACGGTCATGAAATCCGTGATCCCGGTCACACAGCAGCTGATCGATACCTATGAACAGTACCAGTGCTCCATTCTCGGCGTGGAAACGGTGCCCAGGGAAAAGGTGTCCAGATACGGGATACTGGGCGGGAACACAATCAGCGACCACCTGATGGAGGTGACGGACCTGGTAGAAAAACCCTCCCCGGAAGAGGCGCCTTCACGCTTCGCGATTGCGGCAAGATATATACTGACCCCTGAAATATACAAGGCCATCGATGAAACGCCCAGGGGCAAGAACAATGAAATTCAGATAACGGATGCCCTGAAAATCCTGATGCAGCGCGAAAGAATCATCGCCTACAAATTCGAGGGCAAACGGTATGACCTTGGCAACAAGCTCGATTATCTGAAAACCACCATCGAGTTCGCATTGGAGCGCGATGAATTTGCGAAACCGCTGATGCAGTTTTTAAAAGAGATCGTCAAGGGAAAATAATCCCTGACGTCTCATCATCCGTTAAACAGAGCCGGAGATGTGATTTATGAAACGTTTTCCTGTTTTCGTTCTCGTTGCCCTGATGATACTCACGGGCTGCAGAACCACGACAAAAATCACCATATTGAAGCTGGCCCATGCCCTGGATATCACGCATCCTGTTCACAAGGGCATGGTCGTCATGGCCGAAAGGCTTGAAGAACTCTCGGGCGGACGCATGCGCGTGGATATTTATCCGAGCGGCCAGCTCGGTAATGAGCGTGAGCTGATTGAAATGCTGCAAATCGGCAGTCTGGCCATGACCAAGGTATCGACAGCTCCGCTCGAATCCTTCGTGCCGGAAATGCAGATTTTCGGTGTACCTTATCTTTTCCGGAACGACGCGCATCGCTGGAAGGTATTGAACGGAGAAATCGGCAAGCGCCTGCTTCTGGACGGACAGGACTATCTGGTGCGCGGCCTGTGTTACTATGATGCCGGAAGCCGGAGTTTTTACACCAAAAAAATACCGGTTAACACACCGGATGATTTGCACGGACTGAAATTCCGGGTCATGAAAAGCATCACATCCACAGAAATGGTAAAAAGTCTCGGAGGCGACAGCCAGGCCATCCCTTTTGGCGAGTTGTATACGGCACTTCAACAGGGCGTAGTCGACGGTGCGGAAAACAATCCGCCCAGCTTCTATTTGTCGCGCCATTATGAAGTATGCAAATACTACAGCCTGGATGAACACACGTCCGTGCCGGATATCCTGCTGATGAGCACCTCTGTATGGAACCGTCTTTCCGAGCAGGAACAGACATGGCTTCAGCAGGCGGTCGATTCCTCTGTGGTGGCCCAGAGAAAATTCTGGAAGGAAGCGGTTGAAGAGGCCATGACCGTGGTTCAGGAAGCCGGTGTGAAGGTCCTGTATCCGGACAAAGCCCCGTTCCGTGAAAAAGTGAAAACGATGTATGAATCCTATCGTGGCACCCCCATTTACGATCTGATTCAGGAAATCACTGCCGTACAATAGAAAAACACGAGGATTATATCATGCAGAATATCATTAAAATCATAAACTCGATTGTTGCATACCTGCTGATGGCGCTCATGGCCGCCATCGTCCTGGATGTGAGCTGGCAGGTCATTGCACGGTATATCCCGATATTTTCAAGCTCATTTACCGAGGAACTGGCTGGTTTCCTCCTGATCTGGATCGGCCTGCTGGGCGCGAGCCATGCGCTCTACACCAAATCGCACCTGGGTATCGATCTGCTGACCTATAAGCTCAAAGGCGTCAAACGCCGGACCATCGAGATCATCGTCTACTCCCTGGTCGCCCTGTTCGCTTTTTTTGTCATGGTAATCGGCGGCTTCAGACTGGTCAATCTGACACTGACTCTGGAACAGATCTCACCGGATATGAAAATCCAGATGGGCTATGTTTACACGGTTCTGCCGCTGTCAGGAATACTCATGATGCTTTATTCCTTCCTGTTCATACTGAAGGCTGTTCAGGGGAAGGATAAAAAAGATTCAGCAGAACACCATGTCAGTGCGTTGGATTAATCATGAACACAGAATAAAAAGGAGCGCGACACCATGGAAATTTCTGTGCTCGTTCTTGTCATCAGTTTTATTATTTTACTGCTTGTGAGTGTACCGATCGCCATTGCCATCGGCATCACGACCATACTGACCATGCTGTTCACCATTCCGCCGGAACCGGCCATTACCACGGTCGCACAGCAGATGGCCACAGGCATCAACAGTTTTGCATTGCTGGCCATTCCATTTTTCATACTGTCCGGACTATTTATGGGACGCGGGGGGATCGCCCGGCGTCTGGTAGATTTTGCCAAAGTGCTCGTAGGGATGCTTCCCGGCGGACTCGCCTATGTGAATGTTCTTTCCTGCATGTTTTTCGGCGCCATATCAGGCTCCGCGGCCGCAGCCACATCGGCTATCGGCGGTTTCATGATTCCCATGATGAACAAGGAAGGATACGACAATGATTTCAGCACGGCCGTGACGGTCACCAGTGCAACCACGGGGCTTCTGATTCCCCCGAGCAATGTGCTGATCGTGTATTCCCTGGCCAGCGGCGGTGTTTCCATTGCAGCGTTGTTCATTGCCGGATACCTCCCCGGCATTCTTGTGGGACTCGGCCTGATGGGCGTAAGCGCGGTCATTGCCGTGATCAGGAAATATCCCGTAGGAGAACGTGTCGCCGTGGCCACAGCAATAAAAAAGTTTTTTGACGCCATCCCCAGCCTTCTGCTGATCGTGATTGTCATCGGCGGCATCATCGCCGGTATCTTCACGCCGACTGAGGCCAGTGCCGTGGCCGTGCTGTACGCGCTGCTGCTTTCAGTCGTCATTTACCGCGAGGTCAAAATAAGCCAGTTGCCCGAAATTCTGCTCAAGACGGTCGAAACCACGGCCATTGTCATGCTCCTTATCGGTACATCCAAGGCCATGTCCTGGATTCTGTCCTATGAAAACATTCCCCAGAACATCAGCGCCGCACTCATCGGATTTTCCAACAGCAAGGTCGTTATTCTGCTCATGATCAACCTGATCCTGCTCGTTGTCGGCACATTCATGGACATGACACCCGCGGTATTGATTTTCACTCCGATTTTCCTTCCCATCATCAAGGCACTCGGCATGTCGCCCCTGCATTTCGGCATCGTCATGGTACTGAACCTGTGTATCGGCCTGTGCACGCCTCCCGTGGGATCCGTGCTGTTTCTCGGATGCAGCATCGGCAACACCACGATTGCCCGGGTGACAAAATCCCTGCTGCTTTTCTATGCCGTGATGATTATCGCCCTGATGCTGGTCACGTATATTCCGTGGATCTCGGAGATTCTGCCGAGGGTGTTCGGATATTAAACACGTTTCCATCCGGTTATTGAAAAACTTCCGGAGCGACCCTCCGGAAGTTTTTTTTGTCCCTCCGGTTCAGCGTAACCGGATGAGCAGCTGTCCCATCTTTGCTTCTCCCTTTCTCCGTTTCCCCGTTTCAGAATCCGCATGCCGCACTGCGTAAAAAACCGCTTGACTTATACCTTTTTTATACCTATCTTCATACTGCCATGCTGACAGAAAAACAACAGGCCGTATACCGGTATCTCAAGCAATTCATCGAATCCAGGGGATTCGCGCCTTCCTTTGATGAAATCCGCCGGCATTTCGGGTTTCAGTCGTTTCAGTCCGTGCAAAAACATCTCGCGCAGCTGGAACGCAAAGGATACATCCGTATGGGCGGAAAAAACCAGAAACGGGCCATCGCGCTCGTCGAACACGGCAAATCCTCTGTCCTGCTGCCCATGGCAGGCATCGTGGCGGCCGGCAGCCCCATCGAACCGGTCGAACAGCAGGAAACCGTGGATGTGCCCGAAGACATGCTGGGCAGCGGTGAGTATTTCGCGCTCAGGGTCAAGGGAGATTCCATGATCGACGAAGGTATTTTTGACGGGGACACCATCGTGGTGCGCCGGCAGGGCACCGCCCAGAACGGGCAGACCGTGGTGGCCCTGGTCGACGGCGAGGCCACGGTCAAAAAATACTACCGCCGCAATCATGAAATCGAACTGCGGCCCGCAAATCCGTCCATGCGGCCCATCATCGTCACGCACGGCGATTTCACGCTTCAGGGCGTGGTCGTGGGGCTGATGCGGCGGTACCGGTAAGGCAATGAAAGAACAGTTCCATGAACAACCATGTACTCACCCAGATCTGGATACATGCGCTCTGGAGCACGCATGACCGCATGCCGCTTCTCAAAAAAGCGTTCCGCACACAGATCAACACGTATGTCCGGTACAAGCTCCAGGAATCGGGATGCCCGGTACGCATCGTCAACTGCACCATCGACCATATGCATGCCCTGTTTCAGCTGGGACACGACAGCCCGCTCTCGCGCGTGATGGACCGGATCAAAGGGGAATCCACCCGCTGGATCAACCGGCAGCATTTTCTTCAGTTTCCCTTTTCATGGCAGACGGGGTACTGTGCCCTGTCGGTCAGCGGATCCATGGTGCAGCGGGTTGAAACCTTCATCCGCGATCAGGACCTGCAGCATCAGAAAATGACCGCTTCCCAGGAATACGGCCTGTTTCTGACGCAATGCGGCTTTGCGGAAAATTGTCCGCAGCCGAAGCAAATACCCGTTTCCCTTTTTGCGACCCGTTAAATCCGTGATCCGGCGACAGGTGAACCCATGCAGCGGCATATTCTACATCTCCGTATCGATGCCTTTCCCGTGGCTGTGGAACAGCTGCGAAACAGCGCGTTCCGGCACAGGCCCGTGGTCATCTGTTCCCGGCATTCTCCCAGGTCCCCGATTCTCTCGGCATCCCCGGAAGCCCGGGCCGAAGGCGTTTTCGCGGGGCAGCCGCTTACCCAGGCGCTGAAGCGCTGCCGTGCCTTAATCATCCTTCCCCCCGATGAACAGCTTTATCAGAGGGCCGCCGCAGCCGTCGCCGGTGTTCTCGGCCGGTATTCCCCCCTGGTTGAAACCGGCCGCTGGGGCCGCTTTTTCGTGGACATGAGCGGCACGTCCCGGCTTTTCGGCGGCATTCAGAAAAGCGCATCACAGATGCGGTGCGCGGTTCAGGATGCGGCACGCCTGACCGGCACCCTGGGCATCGGCTCGAACAAACTGGTCAGCGGCGTGGCCGCCCGTGTGATCACGCGGCAAAACGATCTCTGCACCGTACCCTGGGGCAGCGAAGCCTCCTTTCTCGCTCCGCTGCGGGTCCGGCTGCTCCCCATGGTCCGCTCCAAAACCGAACAGGCGCTGCTGTCGGAGTTCAACATACGCCGGAACCATCAGCTGGCGGGTATCTCCGTCACGCAGCTGGCCGCCGTATTCGGCCGGCTGGGGCCCGTTCTGCACAGGCAGGCCAGGGGCATCGACGATACACCGGTGCTGCCCCCCGGCACCAAACCGTTCGTCCTGGAGGAGCACACGCTTCAGGAAGACAGCAATGACGAGCATCTCCTGACCGGAACCCTGTACCGGCTGACCGAACGGGCCTGCTTCCGCATGCGGCAGCAGGCGGCCCTGCCCCACACGGTCTGGCTCCATCTGCGATACGCCGACGGCGTGGATATCACGCGCCGTCTGAAACTGAAAGCGCCGACCGTGATCGATCCGCTCCTCTTCCGGATCCTCGAACCCTTTTACCTGAAAAGCAATTTCCGCAGACAGCGCATCCGGTATCTCAGCCTGACTTTCACGGACCTCGAATTTTCACCCGCTCAGCTGAACCTGTTTTCCGAACCCGGTGAACAGCGAAAAGAGGCATCGCTGGTGAAAGCGCTGGATATGCTGAGACAGAAATACGGGGACCGCGCGGTGCTTTTCGGCAGAACAGAGGACGCATGAATTTCACCCATCTGCATACACACAGCCACTTCTCCATGATGCGCGGCACAGCCGGCCTTGCCGAACTGTGCCGCAGGACTGCTGACCTGGGCATGCATCACCTCGCCGTCACGGATACCAACGGCCTGTACGGCTTGATGTTCTTTCTCGATATTGCCGATGAAACGGGCATTCAGCCGGTCACAGGCGCTGAGATCGTCACCCCGAAGGAGCGCGCCGTAATCCTGGTCCGGAACCCCGAAGGGTATGCCTCCCTGTGCCGCCTGCTGACGCTCCGGCACTGCGACGCCGGATTCGACCTGTCCGGAGAATTGCGGCAGAACAGCGGCGGGCTGGTCATTCTCAGCGACAGCCCGGCACTGCTCGTTCAGCTCCGGCAGCAGAAGCATGTATATGCGGAGCTGATGACCGGAAGACACTGGCGGCCCGTGCTCCGGCACGCCGAAGAAAACGGCATTCTGCCCGTTGCCACGGCCGGGGTCCATTTTCTCATGCCTGATGAATGGCATCTGCACAGACTGCTCCGGGCCATCGATCTGAACACCAAGCTTTCCAGGCTTCCCGCCCATGAATGCGCGCCTGCCGCCGCGTGGCTGAAATCCCGGGACCAGATGCTGAACGATTTTCCGGGCCGGCCGGATGCCGTGGACATCACATCCGAAATCGCCGGGGCCTGTTCGTTCAGACCGGCCCGTGATTCGATTCTGGATGCCGGTTTCGAAGGGTTGAACCGGTCCGAAATCATGCAGCACCTCCGTCAGAAATGCATCCGGGGGGCCCGCTGGCGGTACGGGGATCTCACACCGCCCGTTCGTGAACGCCTGGCCTATGAACTGGACATTGTCGAAAGCAAGGGATTCGGTTCGATATTCCTCATGATGGAGGATATCGTCAGTCAGGCGCCCCGTACCTGCGGACGGGGATCCGCCGCGGCCAGCATCGTGTCGTATGTGCTGGGAATCACCCATGTGGATCCGCTGAAATACAACCTGTTTTTCGAACGCTTTCTCAATCCCGGCCGCAAGGATCCGCCGGATATCGATGTGGATTTTCCCTGGGACGAACGGGACGGCATTCTGGATTATGTGTTCGAAAAATACGGGGACAGGGCGGCCATGGTCGCCAACCATGTCGGATTCCGCCTGCGCGCCGCCGTACGGGAAGTGGCCAAGGTATACGGCCTGCCAGATGCAGAAATCAAGCAGGTGACGGACCGGCTCTCCAACCTGTGGGCGTGGGAATCGGATTCCGTGGAGGCGGTGGTGCGCAGCCATCCCATGTTCCGGGGACTGACACTCGATCCCCCGTGGCCGGACATTCTGAAATGGGCGGCCCGCATGCGCGGCATGGTGCGTTACCTGTCGGTGCATTGCGGCGGCGTGGTCATCGTGCCGGATCGTCTGGACCGTTACGTGCCATGCGAAAATGCGCCCAAGGGCGTACGCATCATTCAATGGGAGAAAGATCAGACCGAAGACAGCGGACTCGTCAAAATGGACCTCCTGGGCAACCGCTCCCTGGCCGTAATCCGGGATGCGCTGGCCGCCGTTTACGGCAACACGGGCGAAATCATCCGCTACAGCGACCTGAATCCCCTGGACGATACGGCCACACAGGATCTGATACGGCGCGGGGACACGGTCGGCGTTTTTTACATCGAATCTCCGGCCATGCGGCAATTGCAGAAAAAAACAAATGTCGGGGATTACGGGCATCTGGTGATTCACAGTTCCATTATCCGTCCCGCGGCCAATACCTATATCAATGCCTATGTCCGCCGCCTGAAGGGAGAAGCGTATGATCCCCTGCACCCGGTTCTGGACGATGTACTGAAGGAAACCTACGGCATCATGGTATATCAGGAGGATGTGACCAAAGTGTCCATGCAGCTGGCCGGATTCTCGGCCGTGGACGGAGACGGGCTGCGAAAGACCCTGTCCAAAAAACGAAATCACCGGAAACTGTCCGCCTACCGGGAACAGTTCTTCCGGGGCGCAGCCGAACGCGGTACGGATTCCGGAACCATCAGTCAGATATGGGACATGATTCTCAGTTTCTCGGGATACAGTTTCTGCAAGCCGCACAGCGCTTCCTATGCCCTCGTGTCCTTCAAATCGGCCTGGCTGAGGGCGCATCATCCCGCGGAATTCATGGCCGCAGTCATCAGCAATCAGGGGGGATACTATTCCACCTTCGCCTATATCAACGAGGCCAGGCGCATGGGCCTGCACATTCTGCCCCCGGATATCAATGCCAGTGAAAAACAGTATACGGGACGACCAAACCGCCTCCGCATCGGGCTCATGCAGCTCAAGGGTCTGAAAACCGGGGCACTCGGATCCGTTCTTGAAAACCGGATGCAGAACGGCCCCTACCGGTCCTTCGACGATTTCAGGCGCCGCCTGATTCTGGATCCCTCGGACATGCGCATTCTCATCAAGGCCGGCTGCTTCGACCGGATATCGGGCGGACGCAGCCGCGCGGAACTGCTCTGGCAGGTGTATGCGGACCGGAAACCCGCGACCGGATCCGGGCAGACCGTCCTGTCCCTTTTCGACGAGGAGATCATGCGCATCCCGGATCTGGGCCGGTACGATTTTAAAACCCTGCTCCTTCATGAAGTGGAAGTGCTGGGATTTCCTCTGAGCGTGCATCCGCTCGATCTGTACCGGGACTGTCTCGAGGGTCTGCAGTTTATCCGCGCCGCAGATATGCATAAACATGCGGGACGGATCGTCACCATGATCGGATGGTGGGTAACCAACAAGACCGTCTTTACAGGAAAAGAAGAGCCCATGTCCTTTATCAGCTTTGAGGATACCACGGCCCTGTACGAAACCATCTTCTTTCCTGGCGCATTCAACCGGTTCTGCAACCAGTGGTCGCAGACCCGTCCCGCCCTGCTACGCGGCCGCATCGAAGACGACCTCGGCGCCCTGAGCCTGAACGTGCATGAAATGGGTTTTCTGGATGTGAGACGCGGGAAAAAAGCAGGGAAGATCCTTCAGCCCGTATCCCAGCTGGCACTGGAAACGTGACCGGCGTCACCGGCCCCGCGAAGAATACTTGATTTTTATGTTTTTCATTCTTATACTAATTGACATTCATAACGAAGCCGGGATTTGCTTTGAAAACAGTTTCATTCATATTTATCTGCTTCATTTTCGCAGGGCTGCTTCATGCCCAGGAAGTCGTACGCGTAGTCAATGGCTATATCGCCATTCAGAATGAGAATATCGGTGCAAAGGGCGATCGTCTGATCATACGGCGCAACATCCGGAATAAATATTACGATATCGGTATCGCCGAGGTGGTTAAGTCCAAAAACGGACGTACGGCTGCAAAAATCGTGGAAGAAATCGCTCCCTACCACATTCGGCCCGGGGATTTCGCATTCAAATTGAAAGCATTTCAAAGTCCGGCAGAACCGGCGCCGGCCAGTCAGCTGGACCGGCCCCTGCAGATCCGTCTTGGAGCCGGCTACGGAAAGCGCATCGGAGATTTATCCCAGAATATCCCCCCCGAATTTTCATCCTATCATAACGGGCTGAAAAGCGGATTCAGCCTGTTTTCGGATCTGGCGTACTTTCACAAACCTTCACTGGGTTACGGACTGATGCTGTCCCAATGGTGGACGGACCGGAAAAAATCCGACCAGATCTTCGTACACAACGATACGGGACTGCCGAGGGATTTGGGTGATATACAGAACAGCATACGGATCCTCTATCTTGGACCGTCGCTTTTTATCAGGCAGCCACTCTCCCACCCCAAAATGAGCCTGGTGGCCTCGGCAACCGGCGGATATCTCCATTTTACAGACGATCAGACCGTGACATACACACTGAACGATCCGCCTGTAACGGAAAAGGAAACCATCGAAGGGAGCACCTTCGGCATGGGCGGCACACTAGGACTTCAGTACAGGGTTTCTCCCTCGGTCGGTATCCATGCGGTGATCGATTTTCTCTTCGGTACGCTGTCCCGACCGGATACGGAAAGCAACCTGTACCAGGACCGGATCAGTCTGAACAGGTTGGATTTGATGCTGGGTGCGGTTTTCAGCTTTTAACCGGTTCGTCAATGCCATTTCAAAAATCGGGCAAAATCCTTTCATGCCATTAAAAAAGCCATCCCCGGGAGGATGGCTCATTATTTTTCTCCTGTAAAATGACAGGCAGCTAGATCCGCTCCGCCACCAGGTCCCCCACTTCCTGCGTGGAGTACCCCATTTTCCCCGCACTCATGCTTTTCAGCTTCGATCCGGTTACGTCCATCACGGCTTTTTCGATGGCATCCGCCGCTTCCGTTTCACCCAGATGCGAGAGCATCATGGCGCCGCAGCAGATGGATGCCAGTGGATTGATAATGTTCTTGCCCGTATATTTGGGTGCGGAACCGCCTATGGGCTCGAACATGCTGACCCCTTCCGGATTGATATTGCCTCCCGCCGCAATGCCCATCCCGCCCTGCGTGATGGCGCCGAGATCCGTGATGATATCACCGAACATGTTGCCGGTAACCAGCACATCGAACCATTCCGGGCTTTTGACCATCCACATACATGTGGCATCCACATGATAGTATTCCCTGCGTATATCCGGATAATCTGCTTTGCCGATTTCATGAAATGCCCGTTCCCATAAATCGAATACATAGGTCAGTACATTGGTCTTTCCCACCAGGCCGAGTGTATTATAATCCCCCTTGCCCTGGGATTTCTTACCGAATTTGCGCGTGTACTCGAAGGCGTAACGCAGGCAGCGTTCCACCTGGTGCCGGTTGTACACCATGCTCTGAACAGCGACTTCATGGGGAGTGCCCTTCATGGTGAAACCGCCGATGCCCGTATAAAGTCCGCCCGTATTTTCCCTGACAACCACATAATCGATTTCCTTGGGGCCTTTATCCCTGAGCGGCGTTTCGACTCCCGGATACAGTTTGACGGGTCGCAGATTGATATACTGGTCCAGATCGAACCGCAGTTTCAGCAGAATGCCCTTTTCAAGAATACCGGGTTTGACGTCCGGATGTCCGATGGCGCCCAGAAATATCGCATCGAATTTTCGCATTTCATCAGCGGCATTTTCAGGAAGCACCTCGCCTGTGCGCAAATACCGGTCTCCGCCGAAATCGTATTCCGCCGTATCCATCGAGAACTGAAACTTGGCGGCAGCGGCCTGCAGCACTTTCAGCCCCTCTTTGACGACTTCAGGGCCGGTTCCGTCTCCGGGTATTACGGCAATTTTATATTTTTTTTGGGACACGGTCATTCCTTTCCGTTTATTTTGGCATTAAATTGTTCTGTTTGGCGAATAAAAACAATCCGCCTGTTCTCACGATATCCGCCACTTCACCGAGTGGTTTGAGTGCATATGATTTTCCGGTTGAATCATTCTTGAGTATGTTGATATCCGGACGGATCGTAACCTGATCACCGGTTCTGATCTCAGCGGACAGGTTATCCTGACTTTCATAAGGGATCAGAAATCCCCCGTCCACAGCGTTTCTGTAGAAAATACGGGCATATGAATTCGCGATCACCACATGAACACCGGCGATGTGCAAAGCAGCGGGTGCATGTTCCCTGGATGATCCGCAGCCGAAATTTTTTCCTGCAATCACAATTTTATAGGGGGCAGATTCCGAATTTTTGGGAACGAACGGTACTTTGCCTGAAGGCAGGCCCGCTTCATCCTCGGGTACTCCGGATAACGCGTATATTCCGTAAAGACGTCTTTCCTTGGGATCGTCCATATTGTAAACGAGATGTTCAGCCGGAATGATCTGATCTGTGTCCACGTCGTTTCCGAGCACGTAAGCCCGACCTTGTATCATA
Source organism: bacterium (assembly GCA_016930535.1). Lineage (GTDB taxonomy): Bacteria > Zhuqueibacterota > QNDG01 > QNDG01 > JAFGCO01 > JAFGGN01. The sequence goes on along the minus strand of JAFGGN010000055.1, from coordinate 72,886 downwards.
TTCTCCATTTGAAGTAACCTGTCCTTTTTATTCCGATGATGAAGATGTATTTAAATATTCTCTGGGATCCGTAATGGTCCCCGTCAGGGCCGAAGCTGCGACAGTATACGGTGAAGCAAGGTAGGTTTGGGAGTTCTTCGATCCCATACGGCCGGGGAAATTGCGGTTCGTGGTGCTGATGCAGATTTCATCATGGTTCAGCCGTCCGAAGGTATCCTGCGGACCTCCCAGGCATGCGGCGCATGAGGGATCGCCAATCACGGCGCCGGCTTCTGTAAAAATATCACGAAGCGTTTTTCCGTCCACTTTCTCCTGATCGAATTTCGCATTCACTTCCACGGTCGCGGGTACAATGACCGTTGTGACCTGGACCTCCTGTCCATGGAGTATCTGAGCAGCCGCAATAAAATCCGTGATTTTTCCTCCGGTGCATGAACCGATATAACATTGATTCACTTTAACGTGGCTCAATGTATGGGCCGGCACACCGTTGCTCGGAAGAAACGGTTTTGCAACCATGGGTTCCAGTTTTGAAGCCTGATAAATGTGTATGCTTGCATAGGCGGCATCCGCATCGTTCTGATAAATCTCGTAGGACCGGTCAGTCCTTGACCTGACAAACGCCTCGGTTTTATCATCAGCCTGAATGACACCATTCTTTCCTCCGGCCTCGATGACCATATTGCAAAGTGTCATTCTCTCTTCCATACTGAGAGAAAACACGCCTTCTCCGTCGAAATCCATCGATTTATAGGTGGCTCCGTCCACACCGATATCACTGATGATTTTAAGTATAATATCCTTCGCCATCAGATAATTGGGAAGCTCACCCTCGATCACGAATTTCATGGTTTCCGGAACTTTTACCCACAATTTTCCGGTGCCCATAACGAACGCAGCATCTGTATTGCCTATACCGGTTCCGAACATCCCGAATGCACCGGACGTACAGGTATGAGAATCCGTGCCGAAGAGCACAGTACCCGGAAGATTGAATCCCTCTTCGGCCAGAGAGACATGACAGACGCCTTTGTAGGTTTCGGTTCCCGGATCATAGAAGTGCGGCAGATGCTGCTCCTTTGCAAATTCTCTTAAAACCTGGATATTTCTTTGCGCATGCGTGTCCGAAGTAAAGATATAGTGATCGGGTATGATCACCACTTTCTTCGGATCCCAGACTTTTGCATTGCGGCCGAACTGCTTTCTGAAAATACCGATGGTAGGCGGTCCGCAAACGTCATGGGTCATCAGGACATCCACTTCGATCCAAATATTGTCCCCTGCACGCACATGGGATTTGCCAGCATGTCTGGCCAATATTTTTTCTGTGATAGTCATTACCGCTTCCTGTTTTTGTTCATTTTTACGGTCAGGTCTTCAGCGCACAATATACAGCAAAGTTATAATATTTCCAGATAATATCCAAATATTTAAATCCCGCTTCTTTAAGCCAGATGAGGTGATCGTCCATGCGCGCCGGCACATCCTCGGTCCGGTACTTGACCATCCATTGGCCTTCAATTTCATCCGCGTCGACCGACTGCATCATGAATGATTTCCATTTGCCCATGAATGCCTTCTGAAGCATATCCGTATTCGCCAGGACAATGTCCGCATTGCAGAACATGCCGCCCGGTTTCAAATGACGGAAACATTGGGCATAGAAATGCTTTTTATCTTCATCGGTAATCAGGTGATGCAGTGCAAGAGAAGAGACCACTGCATCGTACGGCTGGTCCCAGGTCCATTTCGAGAAATCCCGATGAACAAAACGGATGCGTTCATTCTTCAGGTTTTCCCGGGCCTCCCCGATCATGGCCGCCGAAAAATCGAGCGCAGTCACACGCGCTTCAGGGAAGCGGGACAGTATGGCCCGCGTCAAACTGCCTGTACCGCAACCCAGATCCACCAGAGAAAATTCATCCTGCGGGCCGAAAGGCAGCGCATCGACAACGGCCGAAATCATTTGTCTGTATCCGGGAATCAGTTTCAATATCGTCCCGTCATAAACCGGGGCTTCCTGTTCAAAATGCGCTCGAACGGTTTCCATGAACGATCCGGTTTACAATTTTTCTGAAACCGGACCGCCGGATTTGCTTTTTGAACCGGCATAGGCGATACGGTTGATCGCATTCAAATAGGCCTTTGCACTGGCCTCGATAATATCGGTACTGGCTCCGCGTCCGGCGTAGGACCTGTCCTGATATTCCACCTGAATCAGCACTTCGCCCAGTGCATCCTTCCCCTTTGTGACAGCATGAATGGAATAGGAAGTCAATCTTCCCGGGATTCCGGTGATCCGGTCAATGGCCTTGCATGCCGCATCCACGGGACCGTCGCCGACGGCTGAATCCATAAATTCCTGATCCGCTTTGCTGAGCTTGACTGTCGCCGTGGGAGTCAATTCGGATCCGCTGACCACCTGTATGGACGCGAACTCGAACATTTCGGGAATTTCAGAAATTTCATCCTGTACGATGGCAATCAGATCCGCATCATAAATCTCTTTCTTCTTATCCGCCAGTTTTGTAAATGACTTGTAAGCGGTCTCGAGATCCTCCTTGCCGAGCGCATACCCCAGTTCCTTGAAGCGCTGCCCAAGGGCGTGCCTTCCGGAATGCTTGCCCAGAACGAGCTCACTTTTGGGTATGCCTACGGATTCCGGTGTCATTATTTCATAAGTCTGTTTATTTTTGAGCATGCCGTCCTGGTGAATGCCGGCTTCATGTGCAAAGGCATTGGCGCCTACGATGGCCTTATTGCGCTGTACGATCATGCCTGTCAGGTTCGTCAGCAGCTGGCTGGTCCTGAAAATCTCCTGCGTCGTTACATTGGTGTTCAATTTCATCAGAGCCTGTCTTGTGTTGAGTGCCATGACAAACTCTTCCATGGAGGCATTCCCTGCACGCTCCCCGATGCCATTGATGGTGGTTTCAACCTGTCTGGCACCGTTTTGCACAGCTGCAATGGAATTGGCCACCGCAAGACCAAGATCATTATGACAATGCACACTGACCACGGTCTTGCCGATATTCGGTACATGTTCGATAATATAACGAACCAGACGGCCGAATTCATCCGGAATGGCATATCCGACCGTATCGGGCACATTGATGATCGTGGCACCCGCATCGATTACGGCTTCAAAAATCTGACAAAGAAAATCGACATCACTGCGTCCCGCATCCTCAGCCGAAAATTCGACAATTTCCGTGTATTGCTTTGCATAACGGACATGCTCGACAGCGGTTTCGAGTACCTGTTCACGTGTCATGCGCAGCTTGTGTTCAAGATGAATATCCGATGTGGCGATAAATGTATGAATCATCGGCTTTTTTGCAGCCTTCAGCGCTTCCCATGCACGGTCGATATCCAGTTTTTTTGTACGCGCCAGGCTTCCGACCGTACAATGCCTGATTTCCTTGGCCACCCGTTTGACGGCTTCAAAATCTCCGTCCGAAGCGATTGCAAAACCGGCTTCCATGGTATCAACACCCAATCGTTCGAGTTGCCTGGCCATGCGAACTTTTTGTTCCACAGTCATGCTGCATCCCGGGGCCTGCTCGCCGTCCCGGAGTGTGGTGTCGAATATGATTACCCGGTCACTCATCCTGACCTCCGTCCAATGACTTGATACCGGCAACGGCTGCAATACTGTTGCAGCCGTTGCCGTCAACCCGTTATTTTTTAATCCATGACATCATATTACGCAGTTTTTTGCCCACTTCTTCGATCTTAAGCTCCCGATGTTCCTTGCGCAGGGCATTCATTCGCGGTCTTCCGGACTCATTTTCCTTTATCCATTCATTGGCGAAAGTGCCGTCCTGTACTTCCTTCAGAATGGCACTCATCCGTTTTTTTGTTTCCGCATCAATAACCCGGGTGCCGCGCGTCATGCCGCCGTATTCGGCCGTATCGCTGACAGAATAGTACATCCCCGCAATGCCGCCTTCATAAAACAGATCCACAATCAGCTTTAGCTCGTGAAGACATTCAAAATAGGCGATTTCAGGCTGATAACCCGCATTCACCAGCGTTTCGAATCCGGCCTTGACCAGTTCCGTAACACCGCCGCACAGCACGACCTGCTCACCGAAAAGATCGGTTTCCGTCTCTTCTTTAAAGGACGTCTCAATAATACCGGCGCGGCCCGCACCGATTCCGCAGGCCTGGGCCATGGCCATATCCCTGGCCTTGCCCGTGGCGTCCTGAAATACGGCAATCAGTGAAGGCACACCGGCGCCTTCCGTATACGTGCGCCGGACCAGATGACCCGGGCCTTTGGGAGCCACCATATATACATCGATGTCCTTTGCAGGCTGAATCCGTTTATAGTGAATATTGAAACCATGTGAAAAAACAAGGGCCTTGCCCGCAGTCATGTGCGCAGCGATCGACTGTGAATAAACCTTCGCCTGCAGTTCATCCGGAATGAGGATCTGTACAATATCCGCCTTTTCAGCGGCCTCATCAGCCGACATCGGTGTAAAACCATGAGAAACAGCGAGCTTCCAGTTGGGCGTATCGGGCATTTCTGCAATGATCACATGGACTCCGCTGTCCCTGAGATTCTGGGCCTGTGCATGCCCCTGACTGCCGTACCCGATAATGGCCACGGTTTTACCGGACAGAAGGTCCATGTTTGCGTCTGAATCGTAATACATTTTCATCTTTTCAATTCCTTTCAAATAGGGAGATTATGACGACTCTTTCTGAAATTCACGTTTCAATGCGACAATACCGGTCCGGGCGATTTCCCTGATACCGAATTGCTGAAGCATCTCGATGATGGCATTCACCTTGTCCTCTTTGCCGGTCACTTCGATGGTAATTGTCTTATGACTGACATCGATAATTTTGGCCCTGAATATATCGGCCACCTGCATAATCTCCGCACGTGTGGATGGAGAAGACTGCACTTTCACGAGTGCCAGCTCCCGTTCAACAAACGGCTCGTATGTCAGTTCCACCACCTTGATGACATCGACCAATTTATTCAATTGTTTTGCAATCTGCTCGATGATCTGATCGTCCCCTTCCGATGTGATGGTCGCTCTGGTGGTTTCGGGATCTTCACCCAGTCCGAAACTCATGCTGTTCATGTTATAGGCTCTGCCGCTGAACAGTCCGGCAATTCTGGGAATGGCATTGAATTTATTTTCAAATATTACGGACAATATATGTCTCATACGATTTCTCCTCTGATCATTTTAAAAACGTCAGTGTCCCGCCTCGAGCATCTCGTCCAGGGAGGCGCCTGCAGGCACCATGGGAAACACATTTTCCTCACGGCTTATCAGGAATTCCATGACAACCGGCCGGTCGTCTATTTTCAGACCTTTTCGAATTGCGTCATCGACCTCATCAGGCCGGGATACTCTGATACCGGCTGCTCCATAACCTTCTGCCAGTTTCATAAAATCCGGATTTCCTTCGGCCAGCACCGTCGATGCGTAGCGTCTTCCGAAAAACAATTCCTGCCACTGACGGACCATACCCAGGTAACCGTTGTTCAGCAGCACAATTTTAAGCGGTATCCTGTGCTGAACGGCCGTGGTCAGTTCCTGTATATTCATCTGAAAACCACCGTCCCCCGTAAAACAGACCACCGTATCATCGGGGCATCCGAATGCGGCGCCAAGTGCTGCCGGAAGTCCGTACCCCATGGTTCCCAGCCCTCCTGATGAAAGAATCTGCCTCGGACGTTTGAATCCATAGAACTGGGCAGCCCACATCTGATTCTGACCGACATCTGTCACCACGATCGCCTGATGGTCGGTCAGCGCAGCGACACGTTCCACTACATATTGCGGGCGGATCACATCATCCGTCTGTTTATAGGTCAGCGGATGTTCCGATTTCCATTGGGCAATGGTGTTCAGCCACGTTTCCGAATCCGCCGGTTTTATTTTTTTCAGCATATCGGGTAAAATTTCCTTCACATGCCCCACGATTGGTATGTCCACGGATACATTTTTTGAAATACACGACGGATCGATATCAATATGGATTTTTCTGGATGCCGGAGAAAAATGGTTCAGGCGGCCGGTCACGCGGTCATCGAAGCGTGCACCCACGCACATCAGCACATCACACTGCATCATGGCCATATTGGCATACCAGGTGCCGTGCATGCCCACCATACCCACGGAAAGCGGGTTGTCCTCAGGAAACGCGCCCAGACCGAGGAGGGTCGTGGTCACAGGGATATGTCCCCTGATCGCAATCTCACTCAACTCGTCGGCTGCCAGGCCGATATTGACACCGCCTCCCGCATAAATAAGCGGACGTTTGGCCGAGTTCAGCATGTCTGCAGCTTTGCTGATCTGCTGGCTGTGTCCCTTGTATGTCGGATTGTATCCCCGTATTTTCATTTCAACACAGGGTTTATAAGATGTTTTCTGTGCGAGAATATCGCTCGGAAGATCGATCAGCACGGGTCCGGGCCTGCCCGTTACGGAGATATGAAACGCTTCGTGAACGATCTGGGACAGATGCGCGGCATCTTTAACGAGATAGCTGTGCTTCGTAATCGGACGCGTAATTCCGATAATGTCCGCCTCCTGAAAAGCGTCATTTCCGATCATGCCGGAGGCCACCTGACCGGTGAAAACAATCATGGGAATCGAATCCATAAACGCTGTGGCAATGCCTGTGACCGTATTCGTGGCTCCCGGACCGGAAGTCACGACAACCACACCCGGTTTTCCGGTAGCCCTGGCATATCCGTCCGCGGCATGGGTCGCTCCCTGCTCATGCCTGACGAGTATATGCTGAATCTCCGGTGTGCGAAAAAGCACATCGTAAAGACCGATCACCTTGCCCCCCGGATAACCGAATATTTTATCCACACCCACTTCAACGAGCGCCTTAACAAGGATTTCAGAACCGGTCATCAGATTTTCGTCCGTCTTTTTCTTTTCAGCCATAAATATGCCTCATCGGGTTTATGCTGCCGTTTGACTGTATTGATACCGTTTATCCATTTATGGTTATCAGTTTATTCATGTTCCGATACAGAGTTCACCGGATTACATTTCCAGGGACCGTTTTGCGGACAGCACGGCCCCGGTATTGGAAGAAGTGACCATTTTTGCGTAACGCTGAAGCCATCCGTGATTGACCTTTGGGGGATGCGGTTTCCACGCGGCCCTGCGCTGTTCCCATTCCCCATCGTCAAGTTCGGCATTCAGCTGGCAGCTGGGTATGTCGATCGAAATGATATCCCCATCCTTCAGCAAACCGATGGGACCGCCGGCGGCCGCTTCGGGTGAAACATGCCCGATACAGGCGCCCCTGGTTCCTCCTGAAAATCGTCCGTCCGTGATCAGTGCCACCTTATCCCCGAGTCCCATACCCATAATACTCGCCGTGGGCGCCAGCATTTCCTGCATGCCGGGTCCACCCTGCGGGCCTTCATACCGGATCACGACCACATCGCCCGCCTTGACTTTTCCGTTCAGAATACCCTGACCGGCATCTTCCTGCGAATTGAAGACCACTGCAGGACCTCGATGTTTCATCATGGCCGGATCCACGGCTCCGGTCTTGACGACAGAGCCCAGAGGAGATAAATTGCCGAAAAGAATGGCGAGTCCTCCGCATGTGCTGTACGGATTGTCCAGATTGCGGATCACCTCGTTATTCCGGATCTGTGCATCACGGCAGTTTTCTCCGACTGTTTTCAGAGTCACGGTCATCAGATCCGGATTGATGACACCTCCGATCCGGCTGATTTCGCCGATAATGGCCTGAATACCGCCGGCTTCATCGACATCTTCGATGTGCCAGTGCGAAGCGGGAGACACTTTGCAGATCTGCGGTACCTTGCATGCGATTTCATGAAGCCGTTCTATCGGATATTCGACATCTGCTTCATGAGCGATTGCCAGCAGGTGAAGCACGGTATTCGTGGATCCGCCCATAGCCATATCCACGGCAAACGCATTATCCAGAGATTCCGGCGTGACGATATCGCGCGGTTTGATATCCTGTTCGATCAGCCTGATGATTTGTCTGCCTGCCTCACGGACCAGCATTTTTCTTTCATCTGAAACAGCGAGTCTCGTTCCGTTTCCCGGCAGTCCGAGGCCGATGGCCTCTGTCAGACAGTTCATGGAATTGGCCGTGAACATACCGGAACATGAACCGCAGGTCGGACAGGCGTTTTCTTCGAGTTCCTTTAAATCGGCCTCGCTGAATTTGCCGACTTTATAGGCCCCGACACCTTCAAATACGGAAATCAGATCGGCTGTGTCACCTTTTGCGGTTTTTCCTGCGGCCATCGCGCCGCCGCTCACAAAAATGGTCGGAACGTTCACGCGAAGGGCCCCCATAATCATGCCCGGAACGATCTTGTCGCAATTGGGAATACAGACGAGTCCGTCGAATTGATGGGCCATGACCATGGATTCCACGGAATCCGCAATCAGCTCGCGGCTGGCCAGGGAATATTTCATACCGATATGTCCCATGGCCACGCCATCACAGATGCCGATGGTATTGAACTCGAATGGCACACCGCCTGCTTTCCGTATTTCCTCTTTTACCAGCCTCCCGAATTCCTGCAGATGCACATGACCGGGAATAATATCCACATAGGAGTTGCAAACACCGATAAAGGGTTTTCCAAAATCTTCACTCTTTACACCACAGGCCCGGAGCAGGCTGCGATGAGGCGCCCGCTCGAATCCCTTTTTTATGATATCGCTTTTCATAGCACCTCGCATCTGTACATGGTCGTATGTCACGCCTCTTTCGAGGTCACTCCTACGCTGAATTTGTCAGATTAAAAAATGTGGGATGTAGGAATGACCCCGAACCTTAGTCTCGTACCACCACGAGTACCAGGCTGGTCAAACCCAACAAAATAAGAAGTCCAACTGGAAGCGTGTTGAAGGAATACAAACAGAGACAACGGTCAGCTGTAGGGCCGATTTGAAAACTGCTGCTGTTTTTATTCGTTGTCTGCATGCCGGATCACATTTTAAATGCTGAATAAATATTAATTTTCGGTTCGGAAAATTTAATAAAATTTGACAGAGAAGTCAAGCGGAAATTCATTTTTTTGGATTCTGTCAATAAATGGGCTTAAATTTGGCGTATTTTGTGATTAATTTTTTCTGTGTGCCGTTCTTAAACCGTACGCTCAGCGTCTGCTTTGCGCCTGTCCCCTGAATTTTAAGTATTTGTCCCTCTCCGAACATTTCATGATGCACCCATTGTCCCACAGAATAGGTTTCGGATTCGGGTTCCTGGGAAAACGACTCATAATCTGGCATGACATCCATCGCACTGTCCATCCGTGATGCACCGTGACAATTCGATGGCACCGATCTGAATGACCGGGTGGACTGCATTTGCAGAACGTCCGGATCAAGTTCGCCAATAAAACGGGATGGCAGTCTGGCCTCGCTGGATTGATACAACCGCCTGTTCCTGGCCCACATCAAAACCAGTTTTTCTCTCGCCCTGGTCAGTCCGACATAAAAAAGGCGTCTTTCCTCTTCGAGGTCCTCCCTGGTTTCAAGGCTCCGTGCAAGCGGAAACAGACTCTCTTCGAGACCTGTAATGAAAATGACCGGGAATTCCAGCCCCTTGGCCGAATGCAGTGTCATCAGCGTGACGGCGTTTCCCTGATCATTCCACTGATCCACATCATGAATCAGAGCAACTTCTTCAAGAAAACCGGACAAGGTTGGTGCTTCGGTTTCTTCACCATAATCCTGCACTGCAGCCAGCAATTCTCCGATATTTTCTACCCGGCTCAGTCCCTCGACAGACGTATCATCCTTGTAGTAGGCAAGCAAACCGCTTTCCTCGACCAGTGTATGTACCAATTCTCCTGGGGAAATTTTCTCCTTAATTTCCGAATACTTCATGATCAGCCGGTAAAAATGCAGACATCCTGCGCGTGCCCTGGATGTCAGGCCCTCGATCTGTTCGACAAGGGCCAGTGCATCGAACAGGGGAATATTCTGCTGAACAGCCATGGCTTCGATCTTGTTCAGCGTGATATCGCCGATTCCCCTGACCGGGAAATTGATCACGCGTTTCAGACTGACCGTATCCCTCTGATTGACGATCAGTTTCAAATAGGCCAGAATATCCTTGACTTCTTTTCTGTCATAAAACCGGACACCGCCCACAATGATGTAATTGATACCACTTCGCCGCAGGCCATCCTCCAGCGAACGGGATTGTGCATTGGTTCTGTAAAGAACGGCAAAATCACGGAACTGCCGCTTGTGTTCGAAAACCTCTTCCTGAATTTTGTCCACGAGCTTATAGGCTTCTTCCCGGTCATCATCCACTTCCCAGAGCTCCACTTTGTCGCCTTCGGGATTCTCGGACCACAGCTTTTTGGGTTTTCGCCCCTGATTCCTTGAAACGACCGAATGCGCCGCTGTCAGTATATTTTTGGTGGACCGGTAATTCTGCTCAAGACGAAAAACACGTGTTTCAGGAAAATCCGATTCAAAATCCAGTATATTGCTGATATCCGCACCGCGCCAGCCGTAAATGGACTGATCGTCATCCCCCACGACGCAGAGGTTCCGGTTTTTTCCGGCAAGCTGCGCCAGCAGTTCATACTGAGCCTTGTTCGTATCCTGATACTCGTCGACCAGGATATACTGGAACCGGTTCTGATACTTTTCAAGAATATCCGTGTTGTGATTGAACAGCTGAATGGGAACTGTAATCAAATCATCGAAATCAAATGCATAATTTTCCCTCAGCCGTTTCTGATATTCCGGATAGATGCGTTTTACCGCTTCCTCGAAGGGATTGGCCGGGGATTTGAAAATATGCTCCGGAGATATCAGGCTGTTTTTGGCATGACTGATTGCAGCCTGGACAGCCTTGGGATTGAACCGGCTGACAGGTATTTGAAGGGATTCCATGACCATACGGACCAGACGGTTCTGATCGTCCGTGTCATAAATCACGAAATCCGTGGGATAATGAACGGCTGGTGCCTCCCACCTGAGGATTTTGGCAAATGTGGAATGGAACGTACCGATCCACGTCCCCTGGTCAGGTCCTACCAGTTCATGAACACGTTCCTGCATCTCTCTGGCCGCTTTTCTTGTAAAAGTGACCGCAAGAATGGTCCACGGAGGAATACAGCATTGCCGGATCAGATACGCGATACGGTAGGTCAATACACGTGTTTTACCGCTTCCTGCGCCTGCCAGCACCAGAACCGGTCCTTCTGTGGCAGTAACCGCGTTCTGTTGTTCGGGATTCAGTTGATCCAGGGGAAATGCCGATGCATTCAATGCTGTTTCCTTCGCTGTGGAAATATGATGCCAGGCTGGCAGCTGTAAAAAATCCTTGATTATGAAAACACCGCACCGGCCATATCCGTATCAAAACTGAAACGGGTAAAGCAGGAACAGATTACTGGCGGTAATATTGACGTACCCTGTTGAAGCGGTGCTTGGCTTCCACATGCTCATCCATGCTTCTGGAAAACGTATGCGTATCGTCCCCGTTTGCGACAAGATACAGATAATCCACGGGCGCCGGGTTAAGCACGGCCAGAATGGATGCCAACCCGGGATTGTTCACCGGTCCCGGAGGCAGTCCCGGATGCAGATAGGTATTGTACGGGGATTTAATCTCGAGATCTTTTTTCAAGAGACGTCTCGGCCCTTCCGGAAGGAGATACTGCACCGTGGGACAGGCCTGCAGGGCCATGCCGCGATGCAGGCGGTTGAGATAGATCGCGGCAATAATTTCCCTTTCCTTGGCGATTATGGCTTCGCCTTCAACGATTGAAGCCAGCGTAACGACATCATGCACGGTCAGTCCCCGGTCACGGGCAAGCATTTTCAGGGAATCGCTGAACTGGCATTTGAATTCATGCACCATTTTCATGAGCACATCTTCGGCCGTTGCGTTTTTATGAAAAAAATACGTATTGGGGAACAGATATCCTTCGAGACGGTCCGCGTTGATTTCAAGTGACCGTGTAAAATTTCTGTCATTGACAAGCTGCATAACTGAAATGGAATCGATATTCATTTGGTGCTGGCAAATACCCGCAATCTGTGTGGCCCTCAGCCCCTCGGGAAATGTAATCTGCTCATTCAGGACATGTCCTGCCGCCATTGTCATTAATATCGAGTAATTGCTCGTTCTGCCGTGAAAATAATAGGTGCCGGCCTGCAGTCTGGGACCGACATTCAGCGCACGCGCGCTCCATACAAAATATTTCACATTGGGGATGACCCGTTCCTCATAAAGCTTCAATGCAATATCCGCGGAACTGATGCCGTGTTCGATGGAAACGGTCACACCTTCAGAGGATTCAATCATCCATGAATGAAATACAACGGCCAGACCATTCAAAATAAGTCCGATCAACAGAAAACTGATAAAGACGAGAAATATGCGGGAACGTTCGGGTTTAATATAAAGACGCGTCAAATTGAGTCCAGTCAAATTTATCCTCTAGGCTGTGCAATCTGCTATATAAAATGTTTAATTTAATCCATTTATTCCGGTTTGTCAATCAATATTTGTCCTCTTTCACATCAGGTAATTTGGAAACCGGGGCTATGAATGGTTTGCAATCAGATTCAGGAACTCGATTCTCGTAGACTGCCGGTTCTCGAAACTGCCCAGCATGGCCGAGGTCTGCATGATTGAATTCTGTTTCTCCACACCGCGCATCATGGCGCACAGATGTCTGGCTTCCAAAACAACCCCCACACCGCATGGATTCAATATTTCACACAGTGCGGAGGCAATCTGATGCGTGAGTCTTTCCTGAACCTGAAGGCGCCGTGCATACATATCCGCAATTCTTGCCAGTTTGGATACACCGATCATCTTTTTGTTCGGGATATAACCGATATGACATTTTCCGTAAAAAGGCAGAAGATGATGTTCACACAATGAATAAATTTCAATATCCTTGAGAATGATCATGTCTCTTGTTTCTGTTTCGAAAATCGCATTGTTCACCACAGATTCCAGGGTCTGATGATATCCGCGGGTCAGGAATTCCATGGCTCTGGCGGCCCTTTCCGGCGTGCGGACCAGTCCTTCACGATCCGGATCTTCACCGATATGATTCAAAATCCCGAGATATAGCTTTTCCATGCTCCATCCTTTCAGGCAGCCGTTACGTTTTTTAAATATCTAAAAAAATTTAATCAGAAGGTGCATGAAAGTCAATGTCGAATATGGATTTTTTTGAGTGCGCGGCTGCAGCCATTGAAAAGAGTGGGGATTTTAAAAATGGGCATGGACACGGCAGTCCCATGGGAAAGCGCATGAACCGGGATCCATGCGCTTTCCCATGAATGATTCAACCATCGATTTTCGGCGAGATCAGCATATAAAGAACCGGCACAACGACCAGGGTCAGAAAAGTGGAAACAATCAGTCCGCCTATAATGGTCCAACCCATCGGGGCCCACATGGTGCCGCCGGCTACAGTCAGGGGCAGCAATCCGCCTACGGTCGTCAGCGTTGTCAGAATGATGGGAATGAACCGGGTTTCACCCGCTTCGCGGATGGCCTTGTCCGTACTCATCCCCTCCCTGCGGAGCTGATTGCTGTAATCCACGAGAATGATCGAATTGTTCACCACAATGCCTACCAGACTGGTAATGCCGATGAAAGCCGTAAATGAGAAACTGTTACCCGTAACAAACAGGGCAATCAGTGATCCGATAATGGCAAGAGGGATGGCCGTAAATACGATTATCGGCTGCAGATAGGATCTGAACTGCAGAACGAGCACGCCGAAAATGGCAACCAGCGCAATGATAACGGCTTTACCCATGCCTCCGAACGATTCTTCACGGCTCTCCTGTTCTCCGGCTACATAGAGTGAATATCCTTTGGGCCATGGATACCGGTTCAGACGCTTCATAATGTTCGTTGTGATTTTTGCTACCGAATATTCATCCAGTACATCCGATGTGACCGTGACGCTCCGGTTCATCTGATAATGATCGATGGTCAGCGGGCTTTTCGCCAGTTCCACGGAGATCAGATGTTTCAAAGGAATCTGCGCACCGGACATCGAGGCGACATAAATGCGGTCCAGATCCGAAAGTACAGGTTTGTTCCGGTCAAATGGAAGCCGGATGACAATATCATACTTCCTGCCTTCGGCGTCCCTGAACTGGGTCACCGGAAGCCCGGTAATGGCCGCACGGACAGACCGGTCGATTTCGGAAAGCGGGACACCGAGCATCCCTGCTTTTTCCCGATGGATCTGAATTTTCAGATCCGATTTTGTCGTGTTCAATGGATTTCTCACATTGACCGTTCCCTGTTCCGAGCGGATCTCTTTTTCCACAACACGCGAAAGCTGTGTCAGAATATCCATATTGTCACCCAGAACCTTGATGGCGACCGGGGCCTCCACCGGAGGTCCCTGCTCAAGTTCCTTCACTTCAATCCGGACTCCGGGTATCTGACTGTATCTCTGACGCAAATCCTGAAGCATTTTCTGAAATTCTTTCCGTTTGAATTCCTTCAGCAGCACGACCAGCTGACCATGGTAGGATTTGTTACGTTCGGGATACATATTGTAGTACAGGGGCGGATTCCCGTTTCCCGAATTGGAGAGTACGCGCTTTACGCCTGGCAGGGCCATCATTTCTTTTTCAATCTGAAGGACCAGGGCATCGGTTTTTTCGATATGTGTATCCGTCGGGAAATTGACATTAATATAGAACATCGGTTTTTCGGCTTTGGGGAACATGCTGACACCGATGAGGGGAAACAGCAGAAAAGAAAGTAAAAATACGATGCCGGTCGCCATGAGAAAACGGCGCGGCTTGCGCAGGCCGTAATCGAGCACACGTCGGTACACATGGTCGATCATATGATTCAGCCATCTGCGCAGGGGCCTCTCACGATGTCCGTTCGACACCTTCAGGAATTTTTCGGAAAGATACGGTGTCAGTGTCAGGGACAGCAGCAGGGAGGCCGATAGCGTAAAAACCACCGTAACCGGCATACTGCGGATGAATGCCCCTGTCATGTCCTGCATCATGATGATGGGGACAAATGCCAGAACGGTCGTGGCTGTGGCACTGACCACGGCCCATCCGACCTGGGACGTACCGAGCACGGCGGAATCGACACGATTATACCCCATTTTTAAAAACCGGGCCACGTTTTCAGTGACCACAATGGCATTGTCCACAAGAAGCCCCAGGGCGATCACCATACCGGCGATGGACATTTGCTCCAGGCCGAAATGACACAGATCGATAAATCCGATTCCTATGAGAATGGATACCGGTATCACCATCATGACAATCATGGATGCGTGAAAACCCACGGCTGTAAAAACCACCAGGCCGACCAGAATCAGGCCGTACAGCAGATTGCTGAAAAAACCCGTAACGCGTCTTGAAACACTTTCGGACTGATCGAAGACGATTTCCAGTTTCATGGCTTCCGGTATTTTCTTCTGGTATTCCCCGACGATGTCCTTCACCCTGCCGCTGATTTGAAAAATATTGGTATTTTCCTTCTGGGTGAGCTTCAGAAATATGGATCTTTCACCGTTCACCCTGGCCAGATGCATGGCGTCCTCGTTCATGAAACGGACATCCGCGATATCCCGTAAGAACACGGGCTTGCCCTGGGCGGAGTGAACAACGGTGTTTCTTATATCGTCCAGTGAGCGGTAAGATCCGCTTGTTTTGATATTCAGCCGCTTGGCCCCGATGTCCACATATCCACCCGGAATATTGGCATTGGCATCCTGAAGCATGCCCATCACCCGGGTCAGTGGAATATGATAAAGTGCAAGTTTCGGCAGGTCCACGGATACTCGGACCTCCTGTTCAGGGACCGCTGCTTTCTCTGCCTCCTTTACACCGGGGACTTTGAGCAATTCTTTTCTGAGCCGTTCCGCCTCATATTCGAGAGCCGCATAATCTGCGGAATCCGAGATGAAAGCAATTTGAAAAATGGCCGTATTGGAAATGCTCCACTTGGGTATTTCCATGCTGAGCAGATCCCCGGGAAGCTGGCTGCGTATACTGTTCACCTTCTGAACAACCTCAGCATATTTTTCGTCCGGATCGCTGCCTGCTGTAAATTCGATTTCCACAATACCGATATTGTCCATCGAGCTCGATGTCAGGACCTTGATATCCTCGAGTGCATTGAGAGCGTCTTCGATCGGGTCCACAATCAGCTGTTCGATATCCGCCGGACTGGCCCCGGGATAGACCACAATTGTGGATGAACCGGCTGGTGAAACGGGCGGATCCTCTGAACGCGGCATGGTCAAAACCGAACCGATGCCTGCCAGCACCAGAAGACAAATCATCACCAGTGTAAACTGATGATTCTCGATTGCTATTTTAGGAAGTTTCATTCAGATTTCCTGTTTATCAATTGATGGATTATTGAATCACCTGCACCTCGATGCCATGCGTGAGATAGGCTGAACCGTCAGTCACCACAGAATCGATTCCATTCAGCGAGTCCTTCAATGCCACGGCATTTTCTGTAAGAAAAGCGATATGCACGGGCACACGCACGGCTGTACTGTCCCGTACTGTAAAGATATAACCCTGATGATCACTGCCGTCCACAAGCGATATCATGGGAACGATGGATACCAGAATCTTATCTGAGGGAAACAGGACCGCCCGTCCGATGAAACCCGTCATCAGGGGGACATCGACGGCTCCGACCCGGATCGCAGTTTCAAACAACCCGCTCATGGGGTCCGGCGCACCTGCGATTTCCATGATACGCCCCGGAAAAGACCGTTCCGGATAAGGATCGAAACCGACACTGGCCGAATCACCGACACGGCAGCGTACGATGTCACGGTCGGACAGCCCGACCTTGAGTACATGCTCTTTTCTGCCGGAACCGAATAGAAATACCGGATATCCCGGCCCGATCAGTTCATTTTTCTCGGCCAGAATTTTCAGGATCACACCGTCTGCGGGGGCACTGATTTTTGAGTATTCCAGATTGAATTGTGCGATTTTATACTGGGATTCCGCGACCTCGGCCGCGGTTCCTGCATTCTGAACCTGTTCAAGCGTGGCTACGCTGTCCTGAAACAGATTTTGCACACGCTGATAATCCCGTCTGGCCTTGTCCAGAGCACTTCGGGCCTGATTCACCATGGCTTCGATTTCATCCGGTTTCAGGCTGGCGAGACACTGTCCCTTTTTAACGGCGCTGCCTTCGTTGACCGTTATTTTATCAATGATACCGCCAGTTTTAAAGGACAATTTAGACTCCTCGGCTGCTGCGAGAAATCCGTTGCACCGTATCGGTGGTGAAAGACGCCGATGCTGAACAGAAGTCACATGAACAGGTACTTTCTCGCTGTTCTGTATTTTCTTCTCCGGGCCGGACTGGCAGCCCTGAAGTATCAGGATCATGCCTGTGACGAATACCAGGTTTTTAATCGCCACTCGTTTCCTGATAACAATTCCCAGTTTTTTTAACATCACTTTTATCTCCAAATTTTTTGGTTCTCCGGATCCGGCTTTCGTAGAGGACCGTCTTCCGGTTTCTAATTATCCAGTTCCTGCAGCGGAAAATCGGCGGTCACTTTCTCGTATTCCGCCAATTGAATGTAATACTCATAAATCGCCGTAATCGCATCGACTTCGGCCCGCGACCAGGTGTTCCGGGCATCGATATACTCGATCAGTGAGGACATTCCTTCCTTGTACTGCCGCTGCACTATTTGAAAGGATTTCTGAGCCGCTTTTTTCCTGGAATCACCGGTGTCGATGTTCTTAAGGGCCACATTCAATCCATGATAACAGTCCAGAACCTGTAGCCGTATCTTCTGCTGCACTTCCTCCAGCTGGGTCTGTGCCTGCTTCTTCCTGAACCGGGCCTGATCGATCCGGTATTTATCCTGAAAACCGTCGAACAGGTTCCAGGAAGCAACCAGATTGGCCATCCAGTAATCGTCCTTTTTACTGAATTCGTACTCTGCACCCTGATAACCGTAGTCGATCACGGCGGATACGCCGGGTAAAAACCGTGACCGGTTCATATTGACCTGATGATCCGTAATGGCCAGCGCATCCTCTAACTGTATCAGTTCCTCCCTTTGATTGAGGGCCCTGGTCTGTCCTTCCTCGAGCGTGACCGGAACGATGGCACCGGCAAGTCCATGATCCGTGATTTCAATCCCGGAGTCCATCGGACGGTTCAGAAGAAAATTGAAATAGGCCCGCGCCATTTCCGCATATTGTTCCGTCTCGGCCTGCATCTGTCTGAACGCATGCAGCTCCGCTTCGGACCTGAAGACAACGGCCTGGGTGACCATGTCGTTCCTGAAAAGACTCTGACTCACACGGACATTTTCTTCGAGCAGGTCCGCGGTTTCAGAAAGCAGGATCACGATTTGCCGTGTCTTCATGACATTGTAATAGGCGGTTTTGACATCGGCTATCAGGGCCCTCGTAAAAATATTTTTTTCGGCTGCCTGAATGTCCCTGAGCTCCCGCCTGATCTGCGCATTGTAATGAATGGCCGGCTGAAACAGCGGCTGGATCACGCGCAATTTGGTTTCATGCTCCTTCTCGCGGAGAAACGGTTCCGACATGTTGGGCAGATCCGGAAAATCGACGGAAATTTCATGCCTGCTGTAAAGATCCTTCAGCACGCCATAAACCGGATTCATCAGGTCGCCGACGGGGATGGAAATCTCCCTGCCTCCTCCGGCCCGCGAATATCTTGCTTCAATGCCAACGGACGGCAGATACATGCCCCTTGCTTCTTTTAAAGCCGCAGTGCTTTCTTTCAGCGAAAATTCCTTCTGTTTCAGGGCCAGATTGTTTTCCACCGCCAGTTGAATGTAATTGTCCAGCACAGGATCCGGACCGGCCGCTGTCAGAATGCCGGACAATATCAAAAAAACTAAACCGTAACAACGCATACTTTTCCTCCGTCAACCCTCATTGTTTGTTTTCGAGCGCACACAGGAAAACCTGATAACTCTCTTCCACAAGGCCCTCCATGGTAAAACCATGGTCTTCGGCCAGATGTTTGCCCTTCAGCATGACCAGCTGAATGATGCCTGAAGACATGCCCCACATGCTGAGCGCCATGCGGCCGGGATCCACATCCGGTCTGATCGACCCGTCGTCTATCCCTTTCTGAATAGCCTGAATCAGAAGGGCCAGAACCTGCTGTCCGTTGCATGAACATTCCCGGACAATTTCGTTATTTTCCTCATGAGCCAGGTCCTTGAGTTCATAATAGGTCAGCGCATTGAAATAATCGGGATATTTGAGTGAAAATTCATAAAACGCCTGTCCCAGGATCAGGACCTGATCCAGGCCGCGTTCATGTTTTCCGACAGCCTGCCTGAACATTCCTTCCAGTATAATCAGGCCGCGGCTTGTAATGGCAAGGTACATGTCTTCCTTGCTTTTAAAATACAGATACAGGGTTCCCTTGCTCAGTTCCGCCTCGGATGCGACATCGTCCATGGTTGCTTCAGACAATCCCTTGCTGAAAAACACCTTTTCTGCTGCATCGAGGATATCCTGCTGCCGCTGAATTTTTTCCCGCTCACGTCTTTCCTGAATACCCATAGTAAATATCCGTCATTTATTTGAATTTAATTTATTAAATGACTTATAGTCATTTTATGTACGCAAATATAATTCAATTGTTACAATTTGTCAATATGTTTTTTAAAAAAAAGCCCTGCAAGTTGATGCAGGGCTTTGAAAAACACAAAAGTTATCAGAGAGTTTATGTCTGAACAAAGGATTTCACCCATCTCACAGGTACGGATTTGGGTCTTTCAATCGGTTCTCCCAGTCCCCTGCTGAGGATGATCTGAGACAGAAAACCCAGGACTCGGGACGTACCGAACAGGACCGTATAATAGTCGAATTCCTGAATTCCGTAATGATACAGCAATGCACCCGAGCCCGCATCCACATTGGGATACGGATTTTTGGCATGTCCGTGCTCCTTTAATACGTCCGGAATAACCGAATACAGCAGTTCCACTATTTTGTAGACATCCGAATCCGGACAGACTTTTAAACCGAAATTCCGGAAAGCAATGAACCGGGGATCCGTGACCCGTAATACAGCATGCCCGTAACCCGGAATCACCTTGCCGGAATTCAGGGTTTGCCAGGCAAATTCGACGAGCTGTTCCCTGTCAGGGACGCCCTTGTATTTATCTTTCAGTTTGAGAACGAATCTCAGGCATTCCTGATTGGCAAGGCCGTGCAAGGGTCCGGACAGACCGTTCAGACCGGCTGAAACCGCATAAAACGGATCCGAAAGAGCGGATGAAACCAGACGGCATGTATGCGCGCTGACATTGCCTCCCTCATGGTCGCAATGAATGTTCATATACAGTCGCATCAGATCCGCGAACGTGCCTGAGGGATCCTCAATTCCCAGCATGGCCGCAAAATTCCCGGCCCAGTCCAGATCCTGAACAGGCTGTATTCTGGGGCCCTTATTGAAGCGTTTGCGGTAAATCCACGCGGATATGGTCGGCAGTCTTGCAATCATCCGGAGCGCATCTTCAAGGGCCGGCTTCCAGTAATCACTCTTTTGAATTCCTTCCCGGTATTTTCTTGCGAATTCCGAATCACGCTGCATGACAAGGATGGCCGTACTGAGCATGGTCATGGGATGCGCATCATGACTCATGGCATCGAGCACGTTCCACACATACTCCGGTACTTCCCTCCGTTCCCGAAGCTGATTCTGCAGGTCGCTGAGCGCTTCCTGATCCGGAAGCTGGCCTGTCAGTAAAAGATAAAAAATTTCTTCAGGCAGACGGTCGACCAGATCCAGGATGGGAGTTCCCCTGATGATCAATCCGCTGTTGGGATCGACTTCAGATGTGTCGCATATCATGGTTTTGACACCACGGGTACCGCCGAACAACTGGTTGACAGTGACTTCCGAAACTGTTTTATCCCCATGCTTCCTGCATAATTGCTTAATTTCTGATTTGTTTTTATTCAGCAGTTCTGACAGTTTTTCTACTATGAGAGACATGAATTGTCCTTTAATTAATTCTGCTGCAACCTAATTACATTCGACCTGGACGGGCCGACCATATTCAGCTGTGAAGCCGTAGCCCTTTTTACCCAAAACTAATTATCAATATACATTATTCGCAGAAAAATGTCAATACGGATCTTGATGTTCTACCTAATATATATGGACAATATATTCAATGAAATGAAAAATATTCAACATCACCAAACCTTTCATGAACCATTCCGCCATCTGCCTTAAAACCGTGTATCTCAAAATGTTGCAAAAATGAACTTCGTCTTGAATTATCGGATAATTTTCAATAAATTATCATGGCAGCCGATCGGGAGATTGAATCTCCCCGCCGCAGGCAGCGGGGAATACGCCCGCTGTTCAGATTCAAGAAACAGAAGGGATTTCTATGAAAACACTTCAGGATTTATGGTCGAAGGGAAAACAGTTTCTCGGTGTCGATATCCCGGTGATGTGCGGTGCCATGACATGGATTTCCGAAAGCGGTCTTGTCTCTACCGTATCCAATGCAGGTGCCTTTGGCTGTCTTGCGGGCGGCAACATGGATCCGGCTCAACTCGTTCAGGAAATCGTTAAAACAAGGCAGCTGACCGACAAACCGTTTGCCGTGAATCTGATTACAATCGCCCCCAATTTTAAAAAACAGCTCGAGATGGTTTCTGCACAGGAAGTCCCGTTCATTGTTTTCGCAGGCGGAATTCCCAAAGTGTCCGATATACAACAGGCAAGGGCATCCGGAGCGAAGGTCCTGTGTTTTGCTTCAAACGAATCCATTGCAAAACGCCTGATTGACCGCGGCGCCGATGCATTGATGCTTGAGGGCAGTGAAGCCGGGGGCCATATCGGACATGTTTCATTGATCATCCTGCTGCAGCAGGTTCTGTTTCAGGTTCAGAATGTTCCCGTTTTTGTGGCCGGCGGGATCGGAACCGGCCGGATCATTCCCCATCTGCTTCTCATGGGCGCTGTGGGTGTACAGCTGGGTACGCATTTTGTATTGACCGATGAATGCAATGTGCATCCCAATTTCAAAGAAGCCTTTATACGTGCCCGTGCACGTGATGCCATTGCGACACCTCAAATCGGATCCGAACTGCATGTGGTGGCCGTGCGTGCATTGCGCAACAAAGGAATGGACCAGTTTTCGGATCTGCAGATGCGCCTGATCCAGTCAAGAAAACGGGGCGAGATTTCACAGGAAGAAGCACAGTTCGAAGTAGAGCGCTACTGGGTGGGCGCCTTGCGTCGCGCCGCGATCGATGGCGATATTGAAAAAGGTTCGCTGATGGCCGGTCAAAGCGTCGGGCTGGCACAGGAAATCAAACCCATCAGAAAAATGCTGGCCGATTTGACAGAAGAAGCCGAACGGGAACTTCACAGAATGCAGGATATCCTGACCTGATTATTCGGAGATCAATCAATCCTTTTTCCTGAATGACTGCCCTGTCAGGATCAGACCGACCGTAAACATGCAGATCCCGACACCAAAAAGAAGATAATTTCCGGATAACAGGTTTTTGATCACGAGCTGTCCCAGTGCCATCATGGTGACGATGAGCATGAAAAACATGGGAATTCTGACAAAATAATTCCGGATTTTAAGATGATCCAGCCATGCCGTGATGGCAAGCAGCGCCATGGCGGCAAGCATCTGGTTGGCAGAACCGAAAAGCGGCCACAGGATGTTTCCAGATTGTGAAAAGGCCAGAGCGCCCGCTGCAGCAAGTGTCACAAAGGTTCCCAAAAACCGGTTCTGATGCATAACTTTAGGAACCGGAAGGGTTTCGAAAATCTCCTGAAATGCAAACCGTCCGAGGCGCGCGGCCGTATCCAGCGTGGTCAATGCGAATGCTGAAATGGCCAGTGCGGCAAACGTGGTTCCCATTTTCAGGGGAATACCGATTTTATTCATGAATCCGCCGATACCGCTCGAAAAAACACCGATTGCTCCGCCGCCGCCCTGTTCGAAGAAATGCCCGTAATCAGCTTTTGTGAGCACAACCGCCGTGATCAGCGCAATAAGTGCCAGCACGGCCTCGATGAGCATGCCCCCGTATCCGATGACCTTTGCATCGGACTCGGCATTTAACTGCTTGGCCGTCGTCCCGGAGGCCACAAGGCTGTGAAATCCTGAAATGGCCCCGCAAGCCACTGTCACGAATAGAATTGGAAAAAGGCTGCCCAGTTCTGTGCGGAATGTGGTATAGAATGGCAATTCGATTTTGGGATTGGCAAAAAAGATTCCGGCAAGCCCCCCGATCATGACCATATAGAGCAGGAATGAATTCAGATAATCCCTGGGCTGCAGCAGGATCCACACCGGGGTCACGGCTGCGACAAACACATACGCAAACAGGAGCAAGATCCACATCTGATAAGGCAGGACCACAGGAATGACGGTTCCAAGTACGACGCACCCGAAAAGCAGGATCACGCCGGCAACGGACGCCCAGTAAAAGTGCATGCGCAATCTGTATACGGCAAATCCAAAGAAAACTGCAATGAGGATAAAAAGAATGCTCGAACTTGCAGAAGCAGGCGTACTGACAAAAATTTTTGCCACTGCATCAGCAAAAACAGCAATAACTAATATCAGCATAAACCACGTAAATATGAGAAATAGCAATTTCCCTGTTTTGCCGAGATATTTGTCAATCAGTTCTCCGACAGATTTGCCTTCATGCCGCACCGATGCGATCATGGCGCTGAAATCATGCACGCCGCCCATAAAAATCACACCAAAAAGAATCCACAGCCAGACCGGACCCCATCCGAATACAGCAGCAAGCACGGGGCCGACTATGGGGCCGGCCCCGGCAATACTGGCAAAATGATGTCCGAGCAACACAAATGATTTGGCCGGAACATAATCCACGCCGTCATACTGTGTATGGGCCGGTGTGGGTCTGGCTGAATCAACGCTGAAAATTCTGTTGAGAAATTGTCCATATATCCGGTACGCCAGCATGAGCAGGATCATGCTGACCGCCAGGAGCAAAACAGCCGGCATGTCATTCCCCCATGGACTGCATCAGAATTCGACCTTGGGCGCCGCCTGGGCCTGCTGATCCGCCTCAAAATAGGGCTTCGGTGTCATGCTCAGCATACCGGCTACAAAAGTCTGTGGAATTTTCCTGATGGTTGAATTAAAAATCCTGGTTTTTTCATTGAAACGCCGTCTTTCAACAGCAATTCTGTTCTCTGTCCCGGCCAGTTCATCCTGCAGAGCGAGAAAATTCTGATTCGCTTTCAGGTCCGGGTACCGTTCGATTACGACCATGAGCCGCTGAAGAGCTCCGCTCAATCCAGCCTGGGCCTGCTGAAAGCGTGCCAGATTTTCGGGTGTCAGATCCTGGCTGTTCAACTGGGTGATTCCTCCAACCTTTGAACGCGCTTCGATCACGGCCTGAAGCGTTTCACGCTCGTGGGACGCATAACCCTTGACCGTTTCAACGAGATTGGGAATCAGATCGTATCGTCTCTGATAAACATTCTGTACCTGGGCCCAGGCCTCTCCGACCTCTTCGTCCAGGGTGACCAGATTGTTCCTTATGCCGACAAATACGAGTACCAGAACCACGGCAAGAGCCGCAAGCGCGGCCAGCACGACGCAACCGATTTTACCTGAAGAACCCATACGGCGCTCCTCCCTTTTTGTTTTCGAAGCCTTATTTTCTGTATTCATTTTGTTACAGCCTCCATCTGATCCACTGAATCCGTGAGTTTGGCAATTGAACGAATATATTGTTTAACCAGTAATTCAAGCTCGGGTTTCGATTTTTTCACGGAGCCGTTCCGGATATGCAGCAGTTCCTCAAAAAGCGGTCTGTCTATTTCCGTAAATTCATCGCATGCAGTCAGAAGCACCTCCGCTTTTTTCACCGGTACGGTTTTACCCCTCAGCATGAGAAGTGCCTTGAAAATGGCGACAAATGTCACGACAGAACCGGAAATCAGTGATCGGAGTGCAGCCGGTTTGCCTCCGGTCAATATATAACCCTGCCTCAGTTTGAGCAATTTTCCCTTCAATTCCCTTTCGCACTGCAGCCGGAGGTCCTTTTTATCCGGATGTATATCGGAGAGAATGTCTTCTCCGTCAAGCACATGATAGGCGGCCTGCATGTTCAGAAATTCGATGGGAAAGCTGTCCATGGACTGATGCACATAGGACCTCGTCATGAAAAGCGGCAGGCCGATCTTATGTTTCCTCCATTTTCCGATGCGGTTCCGGACACAGTCCAGTGCGTCGATTCCCTGATCCGTCAGAACCACCAGAAAATTCACATCGGATTTTCCTGGCCGGTATTCTTCCGTGACCGCACTTCCGTAAAGGATAATTGAAACCACGTCCGTGCCGAACGTCGCCCGTATATCTTCTTTGAATGCCTGACATATTCGTGCCAGTTTTTCTGATGCCTGCATCTCCATTCCTCCGGAATCAATATTCTTTTAAAAACTGCCTGATGCGCCTCCGCCACCGCTGGATCCGCCGCCAAATCCTCCGAAACCACCGCCAAAACTTCCGCCTCCGGAATACCCGCCGCCACGTCCGCCGCCAAACGAGGCAAGAATCAGCCATGGAATAATGCGTCCCCTGGTCACGATGATCAGGAAAAGGATGATGATGATCGGGAAACAGTTACGGGTTCCTCTCCGGCGCGAATACGGTCTGCCCTGTTCAGGCGGGCGCGCTCCCGTAATCGTCACCCCCTTTTCCCTGGCGATCCTTTCAGCAGCAGCGATCATGCCCAGATAAAATCCCTTGCCGTACTCGCCGTTTTGAAAATGAGGAGCGAGGTATTGGTCGCGTATCCTGCCGGCAACTGCATCGGGGATGACCGGTTCGAGCCCGTATCCTGTCTCTATGCGTATTTTCCGTTCATTCACAGAGACGAGAAACAGGATGCCGTCATCCCGTTGCCCGCTTCCGATGCCCCATTCCTTGAAAAGGCGCACCGCGTATTCCTCCACAGACATGTCGTCAAGATCCCTGACCGTGACCACGGCCATCTGAACACCGGTTTTCTGTTCCACTTCTCCGGCAAGTTCGGCCATTTTGTCTCTGTAGTTCGGGGAAATAAGTCCGGCAAAATCGTTGACATACCCCCTGGGAGCAGGGAATTGACCGCCATACACTGCGGCAGACACCAGCAGTACGCTCAATTTGGCAACAATTGTCTTCTTCAATCCATTCATATCACGCTTTCCCGTTTCTCTGTCGTCCTGCAGCCGTTGGCGTCTGTAACCGGCCCATTCATCACCCAGTCAGTTGCCTTCGTACCAGACGTCACGTGCTTCCCGTTCATATGGATCATTACGGTGGTCATTAAATAAGGAGATGTTACTGGAACACGTTTTCACAGGAACCTTCCGGATCCTTCAGACAGAACCGGTTGGCCGGCTGCTTTCCGCACACACTGTCGTCGTCACCTGATCATCCGACGAGACGTTCCTATGCACAGATAAAATCAGCCCGGCGAATTGGTCATATCAGAGAATGGGATTGGCTTCCCTGGTCTTACCCATTTCCCGGTATGCCGCCACACCGATGGACTGGTCCTTGCGCAATTCACCCCGGCCCTGACGGCTGGGAAGTATACGCTTGTACTGAATTTTAATGTTGCCAAAGTTGACCAGCAAACCCATCGTGGTTTGCGTCAGCGGCAGAAAACGGAGCACCTGCTGAATCTCGATATCCTTCAGATCTTCCTGACTTCGCAATGCGACAATGACTGCATCGCCGACAACGAAATCGACATCGAGTGTGCCAATCAGATTTTCCTTGTACGATACTTCCACATGGATATCCTGATTGAAAGCCAGCTCCCGTTCCGAAAACTCGATTGCCAGGGCCTTTTTGTAGGTATCAACGGGAAATCCGGGTCCAAGTGTTTTATGGACCTCCATACAAGATCCGATAATCTTGTATATGATTTCATTGACATCCTTCATCTGATTCATCAAACATCCTCCTTGCTTAGCGTTGTCCGTGCAAACGATGATAAATAATTTTCATGCCTTCCAGTGTCAAATGCATGTTGATCTGTTCAATTCTCTTTGAGCGGTCCGTGATCAGCCGGGCAGCACCGCCGGTTGCAGCCACTGCAACACGGTCCCATTGCATCTCATCCTGTATTTTTTCGATCATGCCGTCTATCAGTGCCACACTGCCCCACATGATGCCCGACTGCATGCTTTCCTCCGTGGACCTCCCTACCACATGAGCAGGAAAAACAAGGTCGACTCTCGGCAATTTTGCGGCAAGACGGTGCAGCTCATTGGAGGCACCGGCCAGACCCAGCGAAATGACCCCCCCGAGATAAACGAGTTCCGGAGATACCACATCGAATGTCGTCGCTGTTCCCAGATCCACGATAATCACGGGTGTGCCGTACAAATGCGCGCCCGCCACTGCATTGCATATTCTGTCGGCACCGACCTGCTGGGGTACCTGATATTGAATTTTCAAACCGGTATCGGTTTCGGACGACACGACCAGCGATTCAAGTTTCAGATAATCCGAAACCATTTGCTGAAAAACTGCGGTCAACGAAGGTACGACCGAAGATATTATCACTGCCTGAATGGCTGCAAAATCAATGCCTGAATCCAGGCACCACATTTTCAAAAGGATCCACAGTTCATCCGGCGTTCGCGGAATCTTGCTTGAAAAACGCCAAGTGGCAACCAGTTTCTCACCGGAATAGAGCCCGATCACCGTCTCTGTATTGCCGATATCCGTGACCAGGAGCAATTTCATTTTTCTTCCCTTTGCATCATCATCCCATTCCGTTTTCCTGATAAAAAGACAGGTAAACTTGTTCCAAATCACGCACAATATGAACCAGGATGTTCTGCCTGTCAAAATCCCGGCCTGCGATCATCTTCAGAGAAGCCGCCTTGCCCGTGATTGCCGTGTCAAAATCATTTTCTGTCTGATTGACATTGATGCCGATTCCGACAATAACACGATAGATACCATTCCGGTTCCGGTTCAGTTCCGTCAGCACGCCTCCGATTTTCCTGTTTTCATAGCACAGATCATTGGGCCATTTGGGAAAGAGGACGATATTGCAGGCCTCATGAACCGCCTTCACACAGGCCTCGGGTCCAAGCTGTCTCCACTGCAATTCATCGATACTATGGGAAACCGGAATAAACAGCATGGAAAACCACAAACCAAGGCGCGCCGGCGAATCCCAGAAACGGCCGTATCCTCCGCGGCCCCGTGTTTGTTTCTCCGCAACGATCAGTGTGCCGTGATCATGATCAGCATGCTTATGGTATTTCAAATAATCATTTGTTGAGTCGAGTTCCGGGAAAATTTGCAGATGTTTACCCAGACTGCATCCGTTTAAAGCAGCAAGAACAGATTCGGAATCGAGCGGTTCAGGCATCGCCCTCCTCGTCCTTGAGTTCGGCAAGGGCTTCTTTCTCGGATTCAAACACATCGATGACTTCTTCGAGACGGGCAATCCGGATCAGAAACCGGACCTTGTCGTTCAGTTCGCAGACACACAGCTCCTTGTCATGCTGTTCTGCCTGCCGTATCCCGAAAAGAAGCGCTCCCATACCCGTACTGTCCATTTTCTGAACCGATCTGAGATTCAGCAGAATACAGTCCCCTTCCTCCACCATCAATCCCAGTAAAGCGGTTTTCACGTCCGGGGCTTCGCTCATGGTAATCTGCGATTCCTGAACACGTACAATAATGATACCCTCGGTGTTTTCCTTTTCATACTTCATACAGATTCTCCGCCTGTTGCATTAATTAGAGCAATCCTTCATTCGCAAAACTGAAATGTGAACGATCCGCGACAATGATATGATCGAGCACCGGGATTCCGATAATCAGTCCGGCTTTCACCATCTGCTGCGTCACCTGCCTGTCCTGTTCTGACGGAAATGCCTCACCGGATGGATGATTGTGCATCAGAATGACCCCGGCAGCCAGATAATCCACTGCCGTTTTAAAGACTTCCCTCGGATGGACGAGACTCGCATTCAGTGTACCTTTCGTGATATCGATATCCCGGATGATCCGGTTTGCATTATCCAGAAGAACCACCTTGAATATTTCATGTTTTACGGCACGGAGACCCGCCTCATACTGCCTGACACAATCCGCGGGTTCAGTAATTTTCACAGACCGCCGGGGCAAATGACACTCTATTCTGCGGCCGATTTCAAATGCGGCGAGCAGGCTGCATGCCCGTGCCCGGCCGATTCCCTTCATCCTTGTCAGTTCGGACAGATTGCATTTCGACAGGTTGATCAGTCCGTCATGATCCATCAGCATCCGTTTTGCAACGTCCAGGGCAGTGACTCTGCCGGAACCCGATCCGACCAGTATGGCGATCAGCTCCGCATCGGACAGAATCGGACTGCCGTGAAGGATCATCTTCTCTCTCGGTCTTTCACTTTCAGGCCAGTCCCTGATCCTGGTATGGTAAAACAGGGATTCCCGGACACTTTCGGACAGGCCGCTCATGCTGCATCCATGCGTGATTTTCTGTCCTTCATATCCTGCAGAACATTGTACGGAACCGTATACTTGCCCATGCAGATATCACCCGAACGTCCGCCGTGGCAGTCCGATCCGCCTGAAATAAGCAGATCGTACTGCCGTGCAATCCCGATCAGATGGCTCGTACGCCGCTCGTCAAGATTGGGATGAATCACCTCGATACCGTCGAGGCCGTTTTTGATGAGATCCACGATCATCTCATCCGTAACAATCGGTCCGGGATGCGCAAGAACCGACAATCCGCGCGCTTCCGAAATCAGCCGGATTGCCCCGCCCGGTTCGATTTTATATTTTTCAACATAGGACGAGGCACCGTATCCGATGAAGCGATGAAAGGCTTCCTGAAACGTTTCGACATATCCCTTTTCCATCAGGACCTCGGCAATATGCGGACGGCCGATGGATTTACCCTGTGATTTTTCCACCACATCATCCATATTGATCTGCACACCGTCCATATTGAGATTGACAACCATTTTTGCGGCCCGTTTATGACGTTCCTCACGAAAGAGTTTCATGTAATCGCTCAGGGGCCTGTTGTTAAAATCGAAATAATAACCGAGTATGTGTATGTCCCTGCCCTTGAACTGACTGCTCAGTTCCACTCCCGGAATGATTTCGACACCGTATTTTTCACCGGCCGCGATGGCGTCTTCCAGTCCGGCTATCGTATCATGATCGCAGATACCGATTGCCGCCAGACCAAGATCACTCGCACGTTGTACCGCTTCCTCAGGGCTGAATAAGCCATCGGAACAATAAGTGTGCAAATGCATATCCGCCCAACGGTCCATACGGTCCATGCCTGTTTAATGATTGATTGAGGTTTCGACTTGCATTAATCGATTAAATTGCTTTCTTTAAATCAACAGTGCTGACAGCCGGAGCATTTCATGAAAACATTCGGACGAATCATTTTCATTCTTTTTCTGTTGATACTGGCCTGTACCCGCAGTCACCGGACAACCTCGGATCCGGTTTATAAGAAAGTTACAGATGCCACTGCCGATTTACTGATTTTACAGGGATCCTGCGATCCCTCGTCTCCGGCATATCAGGATTCCGCTCTTTCCATTCTCGAAATACATCATCTGACCAAAGAGGAATATATTTCCGTTTACAATGAAATAAATATTGAGCCGGAGCGCTGGGAAGCATTTCTTCAACAAGTAATCGATCAGATAGAGCTAAAAGAACCTGCACGCGTT
This sequence comes from bacterium, assembly GCA_016930535.1. GTDB lineage: Bacteria > Zhuqueibacterota > QNDG01 > QNDG01 > JAFGCO01 > JAFGGN01. The sequence goes on along the minus strand of JAFGGN010000055.1, from coordinate 42,121 downwards.
GAACAAATTTCTGATCGGAAAAATCCCTTAATTTTGGAACGTGCGGTGGAATAAAGTATACACATTTTTTTTCAAGATCACAAGTATTTTTTTATCAGCAGATACGGGGTAACTGCTCACCGGACCGCATATTCAGCATACGGCGGCTCCCTATCGCGGTTTTAAGATATACACAATGATTTGCTTCCTGATGCACTTCCCCTGCATGGACAGCTTCCGATCCATACTTGTGACCACGCAGGATTTGAAGGGCGTTTTCGGTTTCCCCGGCAGGCAAAACAATCACGAGCAGTCCCTCGTTCGCCACATACAGGGGGTCAAATCCGAGAATCGTGCACGCACTGTGAACCGCTTCGCTGAGCGGAACGGCGGATTCATTCACCGTAATCGAAACTCCGGCGGTTTCCGCGAGTTCATTGAGAACCGTGGCCACACCGCCCCGCGTGGCGTCCCTCATGGCATGAATACGGATTCCTGCCCGGAGAAGGTCCTGAACCATTCCGGATAGCGGTGCCACATCCGAGCGGAGCGGGCCCTTCAGTCCGAATTCTCCCCGCGCCGAGATGACGGCCAGGCCATGATTGCCCACGGAACCGGTCAGGATCACGGCATCGCCGGGCCTGATCTGTTCCGCAGAAATCGTCTGTTCCGATACCAGGCGTCCTATTCCGGCCGTGTTGATAAACACGCCGTCTCCCTTATGTTTCGGAACCACTTTCGTATCACCGGTAACGATCACGGCGCCTGCTTCATCGGCCGCCTGACGCATGGACGATGCGATTTTTTCCAGGTCGGCAATGGCAAATCCCTCTTCCAGAATGAAACCTGTACTGATGTAAACCGGCATGGCGCCCATGACAGCCAGATCGTTCACGGTCCCGCATACGGCCAGCCTGCCGATATCCCCTCCCGGAAAAAACAGAGGCGTCACCACGTAGGTATCCGTTGTCATCACCAGACGATCCTGTTCCCAGGGCAGCACACTCGCATCGTTCAGAACATCCAGACATGGATTTTCAAAAGCCGCGGCAAATATACGGCTGACAAGACGCTGTGTCTGCCTGCCTCCGGCGCCATGGGAAAGCTGTATAATGTCATTTTTCATTTCCGGTGAAATCCGTATTTGTAATGCGCGGCACAGGTGCCTTCACTTGAGACCATGCAGGCGCCTGCCGGATAATCGGGTGTACAGGGATTTCCGAACAAGGGGCATGCCTCCGGCTGAATGCGTCCGGTCAGCACGTCCCCGCACCTGCATCCGTGAGGCTCCCGGCTCTCCTTGACAGGCACTGCGATCTGCACCGAAGCATCCCAGGATGCATAGGCATCCCGGATTTTCAAACCGCTTGCCGGAATGGTTCCAAGTCCCCGCCACGGGGTATCACAGGATTCGAATACTTCATCCATCACTTCTTTTGCCCTGGGATTGCCGTCCGGCAGCACCGCCCGTTTATATTGATTTTCGACGGCGGGCGTTTTTGCCAGGATCTGCTTCGAAAGCATGAGTATACCGGAGAGTATATCCGTCGGCTCGAATCCCGTCACCACACATCCCTTTCCGTATTGCTTCACTATGTCATCATAAATTGCAGGTCCTGTAATGGTACTGACATGGCCGGGGCATAGAAATCCGTCGATCCGGACATCCCCTTCACACAGCGCTTTCATGGCCGGGGGCATGATTTTATGGGATGAAAGTACGTAAAAATTCCGGATATGCCGGGATTTGGCCGATTGAATGACCACGCCCACAGTGGGGATCGTGGTTTCAAACCCGATTCCGAGAAATATCACCCGCTGACCGGCCTTTTGTCCGGCCATGAACAGGGCATCCATGGCAGAGGTCACGATCCGTATATCGGCCCCGTTGGCGCGTTCTTTTTCCAGAGTCGAATCGGAACCCGGGACACGCATCAAATCTCCGAAAGTGGCAATCACTGTACCGTGCATTCGGGACAGAGCGATGGCCCTGTCGATATAGGATACATCGGTCACACATACGGGACATCCCGGACCGGAAATCAGTGTCAGTTGATCCGGCAGCAGTTCCCGCAAACCGGAGCGGGCTATGGCCATGGTATGCGTGCCGCAGACCTCCATAATGGTCAGATCTTTACCGGCAACCCGTTCCCGAATGGATGCCGCAAGATATTGAACGGCGTTCCGGTCCTGGAATTCTGAAACATATTTCAAGAGATGCGGCCCATTTCTTCAAACAGCTCGAGTGCCTCCCGTGCATAACTTTCATCCATTTTCTGTATGGCGAATCCCGCATGCACGATCACATAATCATTGAGCTGAATGGACGGAACGAGTTGTATGTCAATTGTCTGACTGATTTCCCCGGCTTCGGCAACGGCACTGTTTCCGTCAATTTTTACAATGCGCATCGGTACCGCAAGACACATGCAATCCTCCTATCCCAGGCACATGGAGCATTCGATTTCATACAGAACGAGCCCCAGATAAAAAAGAATGAAACCGGCGGCAATCTCCTCCAGTGCCACCGATTCGTCAAGAATGCGTACCTTTCCGAATCTGAGCAGAAGCAGAAGACCGCCTGCTGTCAGGATATATTTGGAAAGGATGAAAAATTCGAGACTGACAGACATGGCAAACCGCATGAACGGATTGGCTTCCCATGCTCCCATTTTCAACAGATGGATGGAGAGAACCGCGTCCGCAATACAGAGCAGAAGTGTCACGAGAAGAAAAACGATCAGCTGCCAGCGGACAAATCCGGATCCGGAATCCGATGCCAGACCATTGTGCAACCGGATGGTCTCAAGCTGTTTCTTATTGGCTGTACGCAGCCTTTCAAAGGCCCTGGAAAACATGTTCATCAAATTAACCCGCCCGTGTTTAAAAATCAAGTTCTTTGTGCTTCAGCCGTCCGGAGAGGCCCATTGCCCGATGACGGCCTGGCCCAAAGACAAGCCGGCGTCGTTGCACGGTACATGCCGGTGCGAAAGAACCGTCAGTTCCCTGCGCTCCAGCCCGGATGAAATCCGGGAAAGTAAAAACCGGTTTTGAAAGCACCCTCCGCTGAGGGCCACGCGCCTGATCCCCGTTTTTTCAAAGACCGACCGGCACAGGTCCACAAAGAGATCCGCAACGGACAGGTGAAACCGGGTGCTGATGTCCGAAACCGGCACCCTGTTCAGGACATCTTCCACAATCATCCGGATCAGTCCATCAAACCCGATCCGCACGGGATTCTCTCCGGGATTCATTGAAAACGCATCCGGATATCCGTCCAGCCCGGACAGTTCCGGCCGGTCCGGCATGAGCCGTTCCAGCATCATCGCAGGCTGACCTTCATAAGTGGATTTTTCACAGCATCCGCAGAGAAACGAAACCGCATCGAAAAGCCGGCCCATGCTGGAAGTCATCGGTGTATTGATCTTTCTGACGATGAGCATGGCTGCGGCCCGAAGGTGTTCGTCCGGTATGTTCCGGAACAGATCCGTACGCAGGGATTCGATCCATGCATCCAGACCGGAAGGGTCCGGTTTCTGCCAGGCATGCATACAGGAAAGGGCCATGCGCCATGGATCGCGTATGGCCGCGGATCCGCCGGGCATGGCGCGGTAATCCAGATGGGCCATGCGTTCGTATCCGGTATAATCGGCTGTCAGGACCTCGCCCCCCCATATCTGTCCGTCCGTTCCGTAGCCTGTCCCGTCCAGCGCAAGGCCGATCACGGGTTCGAGCACCCTGTTTTCCGCCATACAGGAGACAATATGCGCAAAATGATGCTGAACGGGTATTTTGATCAGATTTTCCTGCTGCAGGGCCCACTGCGTGGACAGGTATTCGGGATGCAGATCGTGCACGATACACCCGGGGCGGATATCCATGATTTTCTGGAAATGGGTCAGAGCCTGTACGAAAGAGGCCATGGTTTCCGCATTTTCAAGATCTCCGATGTAATGGCTGAGATAAACGCGGTCCTTTTTGGCAAATGCCACAGTATTTTTCAGCTCACCCCCCACAGCCAGCGTCTGTCTTTTCCTTTCCGGGACGAAAACAGGCAATGGCGCCATGCCCCGCGATCGCCGGACGAGCCGTTGTGCTCCGTGAACGAACATGGAAACCGAATCATCGCACCGTATAAAAATATCCCGGTTGTGCATCAGAAAATAGTCGGCAACCGTTCCCAGACGATTCAGGGCTTCATCATTTTCGAACGCAATCGGTTCTTCGGAAATGTTTCCGCTCGTCATCACAAGAACGGCCAGGGCTCCCCTGAACAGCAGATGATGCAGCGGTGTATACGGAAGCATGACGCCGATATACCCGTTATCCGGGGCCACGTTGGGCGCCAGGGAAAAAGGCCTCTTTTTTTTAACCAGCACGATGGGGCGTTCATGTGAACATAACAGCGCGATTTCATGATCGTCCGCATCCGCGAATGTCTGCATCACCTTTACATTTTTCACCATGACAGCCAGGGGTTTTTCTTCCCTGTTTTTACGGATTCTCAGGCGTTTCACGGCCTCCGGGCTGCCTGCATCACAGACGAGATGAAAGCCGCCGAGCCCCTTGACTGCCAGGATCTGATCTTTTTCAAGGAAGTCCAAGGCCATTGAAAAAGGGTCCGCGGTCTGTACCGGATTCCCTTCCGCATCCGTGAGCCACACATGGGGACCGCATACCGGGCACGCGTTGGGCTGTGCATGAAACCGCCTGTCCCCGGGATCCCGATATTCACGTTCACAGTCCGGGCACATGGTAAAAGCGGACATGGTGGTGCGGGGCCGGTCATAGGGTATGTCCTGAATGATGGTATAACGGGGACCGCATTCGGTACAGTTGATGAAGGGATAAAGATAACGCCGGTTTTGCGGATCGAACAATTCCCGGATACAATGATCGCATGTGGCGATATCCGGGGAAATCAGTGTGCGCCTGTGTACGGATTTTCTGGAGTGACGGATCGTGAACGTTCCATCCTCCTGAACAGGAATTTCAACGGCACTGAGACGGCTGATGATCGAACGAACGGGGGCTGATTCCTGCAATATCCGAACAAAGCGGTCGAGATCCGCGGCCCGCCCCTGGGCTTCGACCTGAACGCCGTCCGGGGTGTTGGTGACAAAGCCGCTCAGTCCGAGTTTCAGGGCCTCACGATACACGAAGGGACGGAATCCCACACCCTGCACAACGCCGTCGATGTCGATTTGTCTTCTCTGTATGGATTTTCCTCTATGTCTCTAATCAGGTAATGCGCGCTCCTGTTCGATCCGCTGCATTTGAACCGTCCAGGTGGTGATGCGCAATATTAATCCAATACATTGTTCAGCAGTCCTTTGGCCTTCTTTTTCAATTTACTCTCTTCCGACTTTTTCCGGGATTCGATGTCTTCCTTGATCGCCTCGATTTTCGCTTCGATCATCAGGCGCTGTTCCTCGACCTTTTCTTCATAGTATTCGATCTTGCCCACGATCTGTGTTTCTTTTTCATCGACCAATTGATTGACCTGATTCAGCCGTTCATCCCGGATCCCGTTCAGCCTCTGCCGGATTTTTTCCTGTGCATCAGCCAGGGCTTTGGAACCCATCTTCTTCAGGCGGGACGACACCTGCGTGTCCAGATTGGATTTAACGGACCATTTGGTGTCTCCCGAAACATGGGAAACCCGTGTATTCAGGGTCACGACTTTCATTTCATTCATGACGTCGCGTACGATATCCACGAAACGGTTGTCCGTTTTCATCGACGCAAAATCGAATGTCAGCTGACGTGAGATCACATCCATCTCGAGATCGAAGTCATCGTCCGTGAATTTTGCGGTCAGCCGGATATCCGCAAGCCCGCGTTCGATTTTTGCGGGCAAATATGCGGTCTGTGCGATTTCCATATTGTTCAGACTGACGGATTTCAGGACGATTTCGAAATCATCATGAAAGGACTCGCCCGTATGATCGAGAACGGCCTGAATATCCGCACTCCGGTTTGTCTCGTCCTTTCCCTTGAGCCTGATCTCAGTGGGTTTGCCGAGAATCCAGGGTTGGGAATTAATGTTGAGCGCCTCTCCCGAGAGCTGCAGTCCGGGCTGCGCCTCAGTTGAACCGGTCTGTCCGCTGAGAAGCATTTTGCGCACCAGAAATACCGGAGAATAATACCTGTCCGGGAAATGGATATCCTGCCCTTTCATTCTTTTGGGTTTCTCTTTCTTGGGCTTGTCCTGCTTTTTGGGGATCATGGCCCGAACTTTCCGGACCAGGTCGAGTGACCGTTCGATCCGCAGCACCAGGGTTTTTCCGAACAGCATCATGCCGATATTCTCGACAGACAGATCGGGCAGTTTGGCTTTTTTGAGAATATTCTGATAATCGGACCTGTACCAGACCCCCACCTGCTTCCGGTACTGGACAATGGAAGCAAAATCCGAATCGATCTGCCGGTGCCGTGTTTTCACCGTGTCCTGTATGCTTTTAAGCATCTGATGGGCCGTCTGCACCCTGCCGAGCGTTTCCGTCAGTTCGGGTATGGACTTGATTTTCTTGGGATCCAGATCCTTGAAATCGTTCCGGATTTTCTCCAGATCATCATCCGGATGAAACCCCTGATAAAACGATTCCCAGTCTGCAGCCGTGGAAACGATATCCGCTTTGGCCGAGTCCAGCCTGGCGGGCATGGTCAGTTCTGACAGCACCACGAGGCTGTCCAGATTCAGCTGCCGTTTCCATGCTTCCGGCCTGAACTGCATCACGGGAAGATTTTGCACTTCAGCCGCCATTTTGTCCCTGGCCTTGTCAAAAACACCGGGTTTCGATTTGGCCTTGGACTTTTTGACTTTTTTCGGGATAAAACCGTCCGTGGCCCGGTCCGTTCCGGTCCGCACATCCTCAAGCGCCATCTCTTCAATAACAATACGCTTCCTGAGCAGTGCGCCCGGATTCATCCGGAACGCGGTTCTGCCGGTTTCTATCAGGTTTTTCAGGGTATGGTCCGGATCGGTCACCTGCAGGCGGCGCCATCCGATGGACAGATTTGAGATCTGAAAATCCAGGCCGTCGATTTCGACCTTCGCGCCCACGATGGCCTCTCCTGCTTTTTCCATTCCGGATTCGATCCATGAATCGATGAAGAAAATTGAGATCACGGTAAATATGGCGATCAGAACGACAACGGGTATCAATCCTTTCCATCTCATATCAACCCCCGATCCCTTTGGCTTTCAGCGCGCTCTGTACCAGTTTGCTCCCCTTGAGAATCTGGACGATTTTCCATTTGGTCACTTTTTCGTTCCATGACTCCCGGTACCTTTTGACAAACCAGCGAAAGAAAATATAATGGGGTATCAAGAGAAAAACGGAGGCGGCAAAACTGCCCATGACCACGGTGTTGTTGAACCGCATCAATGGTGCCACGGGCCAGTTGTAAAGAAGAATCCAGACCGGCTTTAAAAGGGGCACCTGAACCAGGAAGAAAAATCCCAGATGATGAAAAACCGGATCGAGAAAGATGGCGAGAAAACTGTACAGGGCGAATGCGAGCATGGCCGAGGCGAAGTTTACATTAAGGATAAAGAGAACGAGCAGAATAATAACCGCAAAAAGTGAATTGACCGGCATCATGCCCAGAAAAGTTCCCAGAACGAATCCCCAGGCCATCTGACGCGGAGAATCCGCCGATTTGAGGGCTTTAATGAGCTTCCCAAGCAATTTGAGTAAAATCATACATCCCTCCAAAGTTTAATCTATGCAATTGATCTGGCAAGCCGTTAATGGTTGAAGCCCGATTCAAGTTGTCAAACGTTTTCTGGGGCAGGACCTTCCGGGAACGGCCATCAGGCCTCGCGTTGATCCCGCCTCGCCTGCTTGTTCTTCAGGCGGTTCAGACGGTATAACAGCGCCTGCCTGTCATCCGAAAACGATCCGGGTTCCTCCTGCAGCTGAAGCTGAATTTCGAGCCGCTCCAGGGCCCGATTGACCCATGATGCGGCCCTGTCATAATCCCGGATCCGGTGTTCATAGTATTTGGCAAGTTCTTCATAGGGTTTAATATGAAAACGATCCGTTTGAATCATCTGTTCCCAGGCCTGAACCGCCATTTTCCATTTATCTGATTTTTTGTGAATCAGGGCCAGTCTTGACCGGGTCTCGGCTTCAGTCTCTGCATCCGGCCCGGAGCCGAGCAGTTTGATATAGCAGGTCACGGCCTCATCCAATGCATGAACGGACTCAAGTGAGCGGCCAAGGCTGTACCAGTCCAATGCATGTGTCAGTATGCCTGAGGGGTTGTGATAGACCTGAGCGGCATGCCGGGTCAGGGCGGCAAGAGACAGAATATCCCACCGGTTGTGTTCGAATATGCGGACGAGCTGTCCTGGCCGCCCTGAACGGAGATAATCGAAATATAGCCCTGGAATCATTGCACCGGGTATATCGTCCGTCCGGTGAAAACCGAGAACGCATGATTCAATATTGGCAAGCGAACAGTCGGACAGCCGCCTTTTATACAGGCGCCTTGCCGTGAACAGCAGGTCCAGGTGGGGAAGCGATATAAGCGGATTCCGCAGCCGCTGCATTACAAATCGTGAAGAGAGCAGGTTGATATCGTAGCATTTTCCGTTATAGGTGACGATCGATTCGAAGCCGGCGGTCCTGTCCAAAAGGGCCTCGAGCATGGCCCGCTCTTCATGATAATCCCGCATGAAGTATTGTTCGACGATAAATGAGGCCTCCGAATAGAAACCGAGGCCAACCATAAACGGAACCGTACCCGTACCGCCCGCCAATCCCGTGGTCTCCGTATCCAGATACAGGGCCTTCACCGGATCGAACGAAGCCAGCGCCGGATCCTTTCCGATCCGGGCATAGACCGAACCCGGGATACCGGGAATCTGTGACAGACATTGGGAACCATGAAAATCACCTGGCTGCATCGTCCACGTGACCCTGAAAAAAGCGCCGGAGTTGTTACCGACCACGGACCCGGGTACGAGCCGGGACAGTTCCTCCGTGTCGCCAGGTTCAGGAACCGGAGAACGCGTCTTTACGGAAGATTCGTAGAATTTTAGTTTTTCTTTAAGATCCATGCTCCCGGGCCTTTTCCCACATGTCGAAAGCATACCGCATATGCGGGATGGTGATGCTGCCCCCTACGACAAGCGCAATGGACATGGTTTCCCGGAATTCGGCATCGGAGATACCGGCTTTGATGCATTGATCGATATGATAGAGAATACAGTCGTTGCACCGGAGTACGGTGGAAGCCACCAGCCCCAGAAGTTCCTTTGTCCTCGCATCCAGAGATCCCGCCTGATAAACCGCAGAATCCAGCGCAAAAAACCGTTTCAGTTCGAGATTGCCGGAATCCAGTATTTTCCGGTTCATTTCCTCCCGGTATAATCTGAAATTATCAAGTTCGTCTGCCATGTACAAGGCCTCCTCTTTTCATCCGTCCAGCATCCGAATGTTTCAATGACAATGTCGTAAAATACCGTCTGAGAATCAATACAAAAAATCCCATATCGAAATATGGGATTTTAAAGAAGCGGTTGGATTCCTGTTCACGGCTGAACCTCAGTCCGGTTCGTAAGGCAGACTGACGGTGGCGGTCGTTCCCTGATCCGAGGATTGCAGATTCAGGCTGCCATGGTACTGCCCGGCCAGAACCTGGACAATATACAGTCCCATGCCCGACCCTGCCGGGATTTTATCGTTCCTGCTTTCATCAAGCGGAATTTTGGTCGAAAACAGGGGATTACACACCTCCTGCATGATGTCTTCAGGAATACCGCAACCGGTGTCACGGATGCGTATGAATACGTGCGCCTCGTCATGCTGCGTTTCTATGAAAAGATCCTTATGTTCTGATTCATACATGGCCTCGATGCCGTTCAGCAGCAGATGAAGCACGATCTGGCTGAAGTCGGCATAGATGCCGTAAATCACAGGCAATTCCGTATCGTATGCAACCTGCGATTTGATTTTATGTTTGAACTCGAGATGTGATTTCAGAAATTCAAGTTCGGTGTGAATCAGGTCGTTCAGAAGGACCGGTTTTGGCTTGCGGTCCGTGAGATGGCGGCATTTGGCCATCAGGTTGAACGTGATACATTGAATGACCTGAATCTCTTTAAGTATCAGGCCGAGCTCTTCGATATCGCCGTGATCCACCTGCATCATCTGTGTATATCCCTTGATGGCCGTCAGCGGGGACTGAAGATTATGCCCAAGTCCGCCGGCCAGCAGCCCGATCCGGGCATAGGCATCCAGGGCCATCAGGGCCTGATGCGCGTCGGCAGGGGAATTTGTTTTGTTTCCATGATGGGAATCTGGCATATGGGGCACCCGTTCATATCGGATTAGAAATCGGAATTTACTCTTTTTTATTCGGGAAAAACTCGGACATCACTTCCATCAGCTCCGAAAAACCATAGGGTTTCTGTAAAAAGCGGAATCCCCGTTCCCTGATGATGGGCCATCGTGATTTTTCATCCGTATATCCGCTGCAGAGGAGTATCTTTAAATCCTTCTTTTTTTCGATCAGCTGATCTACCAGTTCAATTCCGGTCAGATCCGGAAGTTCCACATCACTCACCACCATATCCATGATGCCCTTCTGCTTCTGAAAAAGGCGGAGTGCCTCGTTGGCATTCTGGGCCGCATGCACCTGAAAGCCCATTTTCTCGAGCGCCCGTCTCGTGAATTCGCGTGCGCCATCCTGATCCTCAACAACGAGTATGGATTTTCTGATATAGGTGACGGGTTTGACCTGTGTCTTCGTCCGGCTGGTTTTTTTTACTTTCTCTTCGATGGCAGGCAAATATATTTTAAAGGCAGTGCCTTTATTGACCTCACTATATACATGAACCCACCCGTTATGCTCCTTGATAATACCGTATACCACGGACAATCCGAGTCCCGTTCCCTTGCCGGATCCCTTGGTCGTGAAAAACGGCTCGAATATCCGGTGCCGGATTTCAGCGGGAATTCCCGTACCTGTGTCGGACACGGACAGGCACACGAATTTGCCCGGCCAGGCCCCCTCGAGTCCGATTATGGCCGATTCGTCCAGATGTGAATTTTCTGTCCTGATTGTCAGAATACCGCCGTTCGGCATGGCCTCACGCGCATTGACGGCAAGATTCATCAGAACCTGCTCGAGTGTCGCTTTGTCTCCCATCACGGTCCACAGCTGCTTGCTCAGCTCCGTGTGAATTTCGATTGTTTCTCCTATCAGCCTGTTCAGCATCTTGATGATTTGTTCGATGGGCTCGTTTAAATTCATGGGCCGGGATTCCAGGGGATGTTTCTGGCTGAACAGGAGCAGCTGTTTGGTCAGTTCCGCTGCGGACTGGGCCGCATTTTTCACCTGAATGAGTTCATCATGCATAGGTTCGGAGGGAACCAGTCTCATCAGGGCCATATCCGTAAAGCCCCTCATGGCCGTCAGCAGGGTATTGAAATCATGTGCAATGCCGCCCGCCAGTTTTCCGACCGCTTCCATTTTCTGTGATTGCAGCAGTTCCTGTCTGATTCGCTCCTTTTCTTCATCCAGCCGCATTTTCTCGGTCACATCCTGCAGAACGATGACGGCTCCGATAATCTCGTTCCGGCTGTTTCGTATGGGAGAACCCGAATTTTCGACCGGTATCCTGTCCCCTGATGTATTGACGAGCCAGCAGTTATGGCATAGATTCAGATAGATGCCTTCCTTTAAAATCTGGCTGTACTCCGGATAGACACGCTGCTCATATTTTTTCTGCTCAAGGACAAGGATTTCCTGAATCGGCTGATAATATGCCCTGGTCAACGGAATGCCGGTGAGACCTTCGGCCACCGGATTCATGAACGTGATCAGCCCGTCCTGATCCGTGGTAATGACACCATCGATAATACTCTTGAGCGTGGTTGAAAAATAAGCCTCGCGCTCCTTGAGTACCCGCTCCATGCGATGCTTGTACAGTGCCATCTCGATCGTGATACGGAGTTCGCGATCGTCAAAAGGCTTCAGCAGATATCCGTAGGGTTCCGTTTTTTTGGCCTTTTCAAGTGTATCCTTGTCTGCATAGGCCGTAAGATAGATAATCGGTATGTCGTATTTCTCTTTGATCTGCCGCGATGTTTCGATACCGTCCAGTGTACCCCTGAGCACCACGTCCATCAGGACCAGATCCGGCTGGATTTTCGGAACGGCCTCCAGCGCGGTTTTTCCGGACGGAACGACCTGCGGCACGGAATATCCCATATTCTGCAGGCTCTGGTATATATCTTCCGCCACAATGCCCTCGTCTTCAACGACGAGTATTTTTATCTGGTTTGACATATAATTCTGAACTGATTAAATCTGAATCACCCGATTATTGAATGAATATTGGAAATGTTAAAAAAAGATAATGGAATTTATACAGAATGTCAATAAAAATCAGGATGTTAAACAATGACAAGATTTAAGACAATCACCTTAATTCTTTATTCTTTGATCTTTGATCTTTGTTCTTTGTTCTTGTCTTCCTTGATAGCCAGCTCGTTCAGATTTCTGTTTTCTTTATTGTTGAGATGATCAAGCAATTTTTGAAATACGACTTCGGGCATGATATTGAAGGTATCGTCCGATTTGTCCCTGAATGTCCAGTCCTTCAGGTACATATGAATAGGAATATGCCAGGCACACCACTTGTCCGGAAACGACTGGGGACCGAATATGGCAATGGACGGGACCTGCTGTGAAACGGCCACATGATTGAGTCCGCCGTCATTGCAGATCAGGACCTTCGCATGATGCAAAAGTGCGGCAGCCTGATTCAAATCGGTCGGCAGGGCGAGAACCGCTTCGGTTTTCATATGCCTCATCACTGTCTCCGCATCTTCCTTTTCATCGGGTGCCCACAGAATCACGATTTTGTATTCGAGCCGGGTCTGAATCATGTCGCCCAATCTTGCATAGCACTGCAGGTTCCATCGTTTGGACAAAATCGGAGTGCCCGGTGAAAAAACGATCATCGGCCGGTCCTTCAGCCCGGTTTGTTTAAGCCATTTCCCGATATATTCAGCAGATTCATCCCTGACATGATAGTACAGCTGATGCGGCACTTCCCCGATGCCCAGGGGTTTGAGCAGATCGAATTTGAACCGGCTGTAATAACGTATCTGTCCCCTCGGAATCGACAGATTGTACATCCAGTTCCACTTTCTCATGGGGAAGCCGAATTTCTTTTTCACCTTTTTTAGATGCCCCAGCCTGTACCTGGCGCCGCTGAACAGAACGATACGGGCGGAACTGGTTCCCCTGAGCTGATCGATGATCAGATCGTACTTTTCCGCACGGACCCGGACAATCGTTCGCAGGAGCGGAACAAGTTTACTCACACCCCGCTTCTTCTCCATGACAATGAGTTTGTCCAGGTAGGGATTCTCTTCGAGAATCGTGGCATACGGACGCTGGACCAGATAATGAATTTCAGCATGCGGGAAATGTCTGCGCAGTTCGGCAAAATACCCGGTATTGAGAAGCACATCTCCGAAGGGTTTCTGCTGTATAATAAGGATTTTCCTGATTTCTTTTTTTTCTGCATCGGTCAATTGTCGGAATTGTTCTTGCATAACCTGCCTTTGGTCAATATGTCCATTGGATCATGGCCGAAGAGAATATAAAAAACAGGATGCGTTTTTCAAAGAACGAATTGACGATTCGATCCAATTTCCCGGTTGAAATATCGGAAAACCCGGCTATTTCATGAGCATGAGCTTGCTGCTTTTCCGGAACGGGCCTGCCGTCATGCGCAGTATATAAATACCACTGGGAAGCGACTGCCCCTCGAATACGGCACAATGCGTTCCCGGATCCTTGATCCCATGCACCAGGACCGCGGCTTCCCGGCCTTTGACATCATAAATAATAAGAGAGACAACCGTTTTTTCAGGCAGATCATAAGTTACGGTCGTACGGCAATTGAAAGGATTGGGAAAATTCGGATACAGCGCAAACACATCGGGCGTAATCATGCCGGATTCGGCATTCACCAAATCCGTGCCTGTTGTAAACGACCGGACGGCCGACCAGAAGCCCGATCCGGTCATTAATACGGACCGGACGCGCCAGTAATATGGCGTATTTGGTTCAGGCAGAATGGCTTCGGTATCGGTGACCTGCAGGATCTCATCATATACACATCCCTGAAAATCCGGCGTTTCGGATACCTGCACCTGATATCCCTGCACGTTTTCCAACGCTACCCATGTCAGGTTCACCTCGGTATTTTCCAGAACACAATTGTCCTCGGGCAATTCCAGGACCACGGTACCGGGAAGGACAGCCGGGCCCGTTGTGGTGGTGAATGAACGGGCTTCGGACCAGTCCGAATGTCCCATGGCATTGACGGAGCGGACGCGCCAGTAATAACGGGTGTCGCCGGCCAGCGGACCGGCCGTCAGTTCTGTGCCATCGGCGGAACCTGTATAGTGAAGTTCCACAAAATCCGGACCTGGAGAGACCTGTATTTCATACTTGCAGGCACCTGCGGCCGCGGACCATTGAAGTAAAACAGTGGGCCAGTCCTGAACGGAATCATCCGGCGGCAGCACGGGTGTACACAATCCCGGAACAGTCAGCCCGAGCTTGCGTCCGACCACTTCCATGGCTTTATTGAGGGATCCTCTGTACACAGCACCGCCTTCAGAAGGATCTCCGGTACCGATTCCTATATAAATATCTCCCTGCGGTGATTCGCGAAGCACGAAGGTGCTCTGATGGTTCAGTCCCTGATTCAGGGACATCCAGGTCTCTCCGTGATCGGCCGAAACAAAAACACCGTATCCGACACCCTGACACCCGTAATTTCCCGCGTAAATCACACCGCAGTCCTTAACCACAATGGAAGATATTTTGGCATGTTCGATTGTGCCGTTTTGTGCTTCCTGCCAGTTCAGAACATCCATGGGCGATGTGTACAGTCCTGTCAGCGTACCCAGCAGATATTTGCCGTCTCTGCTGCCTTCAACCGTATACACATAACGGATGCCTGAATCAAATGAAATATTTTGCCAGGTCTTTCCGGAATCGGCCGTACAGAAAACACCCTGGCCCCATGTGGCCACACACATCCGGTCACCCGCCCAGGAAAAATCCTGTATGGCTTCCACGACATCCGGTATTTTGGACCACTGATGCCAGGTCAGGCCGTTATCCCTGGATCTGACTATATAACCACCCGAATAAATTGCATAAATCATGTTATCATGAATCAGAATATCCCTGCCTTCACTGTTGTCGATCATGGTCAACGGCTCGAACAATGGCATTTTTACATTACCGTCAATTCCCAAATCATAGATATAACTGCCAATGCTCAGAACATGCCCGCGGGAATCCAAAGCCATCCTCTGAAAATCGATCGTCATTTTTTTCCAGGTCATTCCCTGATCCACAGACCGGTAAGTGCCGACAATATCCGGATAATCCGGATTGTTTCCGGGAGGTTCAATCACTGCAAATATATACCCCTTGTTATTGACACATATTTCACGCACAAAATAGTCCAGCTCGGGCGGTGTGATTTTCTCCCAGACCATGGGCATGGCCCCCTGTCCGACCGAGAAATTCCGGGTTTCCGAAACGACGCTCCGGCCGCCCGGACTTATTGCAATAATCCGCCAGTACAGGTTCAGATCCTGTGTCAGGCCCTCCATAGGAAACATGCTCCCATGAATTCCGGTTTCATGAATATGGTACTGTGAAAATGCGGGATCTTGCGCCATTTGAAGTTCATATGAAACCGCTTCCGGATTTTCCGCCCATTCCAGATCTGTTTCACCGGATTCGATGACCGCTCCGTTAACAGGTGCCGTCAACACGACAGCCTGGGGCGCATCGACCTCCGGCAGAATGGTTCCGGAAAGAATCAGGGACAGAGCCTGAGTGCCGGATTCCAGACTACCTTTATGGGATATGCGAATTCGGTATACACCCGCCTCGGGCGTTTCAATCACGATCTGTTCCGTATTGTCCCGGACATTGTCTCCGGTTCGCACAGCAGCTGATGGATTGTCCGGATCCGGGACCCAGGGAGCGAATTGGGTTGCACCCGCATCTCCGACCGGTCCGGTCACCCGTATATCCAGATCATTGACCAGTATGGCCTGTTCCTGATTCAGTGCCGGCTGCAACATCGGGCCTGCCGGGTCCGTCCAGCACATTGTGGCTCGGAAAGGTTCCTCTCCGCTGACAGTGACGTCAATTTCCAATGAACCGCCATTACTCAGGACCAGCTCCCGTATGAAGGGCGAGACTTCCGCAGCCGCATTCATACTGATCAGGTCGACTGCCCCGGCCGTATTCATCACGCCCCAGCCGAACTGATAATCCGGTCCGGGTCCCGGACCGGCCTCGCGGGCCGTATGAATGACCAGGGCTTTCAATGTGGAAGACAGCATGAGGCTCCCGGGATTGAGCGCCTTATAATGCTCCTTTAAAAGCGCGATGGATCCGGTCACAGAAGGCGCTGCACAGGAAGTGCCGTTACGCACATCGTAGGCATTTTGAGCGGCGGATGATGTCGAATAAATACTGAGCCCGTCAGCCGTGATATCCGGTTTGATGCGTCCGTCATCCGTGGGACCCCATCCGCTGAAAATCGTCATGAGCACATCCGACGCATCCTGATAACAGCTTTGAAACGGCTGTACGGCGCCTACTGTCAGCACATTTTTGGCCACGGCAAAACCGTTGATGCTGTCATACCCGTCATTGCCGCCGTCCGGGTCACGGACCTGAGTCACCAATTCCCATCCGGAATTCCGATAGACCCAGTGTGCCACATCGGGCAGGGGCCCGCGTTCCGAACGGTCATTGCCCGCTGAAACGACCATCAGATACTCCGGGGCCTGTACGGCCAGGTCATCCCACAACCGGGCGCGTTCCAGATAATAGCCGAACTGATAGTCCTCGGTTTCACTGATGGCCGGATCTCCGTGCCAGCACCAGCGGTTGTCGCCGAATGCATTGTACAGCCAGCCCGCATGGGGTCCGTATGAATGATTGGAAAGGGTCAGTCCGTCCGCAGCAGCCGCGGCCATTTCCGCCAGATCATCCGCCCAGTCATAACAGGTCAGTTCCGCTTCGAAGGCCATGCCCCGGGCCTGTACGTCAATACCCGCTGCGATCAGGGTTCCCGCCGTATGGGTCGCATGTTCCGATACAATACCGGTTGCATCCCCGGACACGATGCGGCCCCCGAATTCATAATGATCGAGCCGCGGAATGCCGCTCTCCCACATGCCCGGTGTCTGCGACCGGCCGGTCAAATCATATCCCCATGAACCGTTGCTCCAAATTTTATCCGTGGCAATGGTCTCCGCGGCCTTCATATTGTGCGTGGTATAGTACATGGGCCGGCCGTGGTCCAATCCCTGCAGTTCAATCACTACGCCGTCCGGTGTCACGGTCCGGATCGGATATCCGTGCAGTTCCGCCTGAATTCTCGCGGTTTCATATTCCGCCTGAAAACGCTGCTGCCATGTATTCGATAACCGATTTAAAAAGCGTCGTTGCTGAGGATGCATTGAAAACATGTGGATCGGGATTATAAAGCATAGAATAAGGTTCACAATACGGTTGGGATGCAGTCGCATGAAAGCCTCCGATCATTATTCACATTCCCTGACAAAAGCAAACCGACCGGGACTGCCGATCGCTGAACCGGTCTGATTTGCGGAGATATGCTGCGTTTAAAATAACCCGTAGTATTTCCTGCAAGTCTATCGAAAAATATGGGTTCCTCCTGATAACGTCAAGTAAAAAACAATATTGATATCATACCATTGTGTATCGTCCACATATCCTGCACGGATCGCGCTCTTGCGCGGATACCAGATCATTCGCGTACCCGCACCTGAAGTGCTCAGCGTTGTTCCTGAACCAAACGTTCCTGCTGCCAGAATACCGCCGTCGTTATCCAGATTCAGCTTAAATTCCGGCGTGCCGGTTCCAATGCCTACGTTGTCCGTAATCGTTGTAAGAATGACATCAGATCCTGAATCTGTCCAGCCTCCTGCACTGCCGGCCATGGCGATCTCGCTGCCATCCCAGTAAAGTGTGCCTGAATAATTATAGAGTTTACTTGCTGTCACACCTGATATCGATTTAACCGGCCACATGGTAATCGATCCCGCTTCCCCCTCGTCGTTGACCTGCATCAGCACATTGCTTTCGCTGTCTTTCACCGTCATCTGGCTGAACATTTGTCCATTGAGTAATACCAGAATAACACATCCAACCCTGATTACATATGTGCATGTTTTTATGACAATCTCCCGGCTTGGCCGATATGATATGCTTACCTGGAATTTAGGCTTGGAAAAATGATCTCTATAATATTATTCTGTCAAACGTGAACAATATTGAAAAAAATTGATTTTATCCGATTATATCCATGATCCAATACGATCTTCCGAACCGTAAAAAGGAGGCCATCATGTGATTTTCTGGGGAGTGGATTGAAAAGTGGATTATGCAACCAGCCCTGGAACAGACTGAATAAACAAGGGATCCGGCATTGACAACTATACCGGATCCCCGAATAAATCGCTCAGAAATGTGTTACTTCACCAGGATACATCGCCTCATGGATACATAATCCGGAGTCTGCATTTTGAAAAGATACAACCCGCTTGACAGATTTTGTGCATTCCATACCTGTGCATGGAATCCCGGCTCCTGGATTTCATCGGCCAGAACCTGAACACACTGACCCATCATGTTGTACACGGAAAGCCTGACATGCGCGGATTTCGGCAGTGCATATTCGATAGTCGTGACCGGATTGAAGGGATTGGGATACGCATCATACAGATGATAAGTATCCGGTATACCCGATTTTGCATGAATACCCGTGGCCATTTCCTGTCTGTCACTGCTGCCCTGGGCAGTCACTGTCACCTGGCAATAGGCCGTATCCGCCAGATCACCGTCACTGACAATGACTTCGACCTGTTCGGTTCCGGTCCAGCCCGGATCGGCTGTCAGAACCAGGGTATCGGATTTCAGTGTGACCGCGATATGTTCGGAACCCGATGCCTGAAACGACAACGAGGACACGGCATTGTCGATATCTTCTGTATATTCCGTAAGTCCCCATTCCGCCTGTTTGATTTCATCGGCTCCGAACAGCACTTCCGGAAGCGGCTCAAGGAATACCGGCGCATCGTTGACCGGGTTGATGGTCACGATCATGATGAACGAATAGGACGCCTGCCACGGATCCCGGGCCGTGAACAGCAGCGGAATCTGTGTATCGTAAAAATCGGGGGATCCGTAGAAGAACGTTTCGGTCGTGGCGCGGACAATACTCACGTACAGTCCGTTCACCTGTTCCAGATACTGAATGCGAAGCGTGTCATATTCCGTCATGCTGGTCAGGGAACCTTCCTGTGGAACGATGACCCAGGTATCGGTCTGCGAGGTATCCTTCAGCACCGCGTTCACAGGGACCGTCTCGTCAAAAATGACAAAATAACTCTTGTATAGGGCCATTAATCCCTGCAGATGACTGCCCTTCGACTGTTCGGAACCTTCAGGCAGCGCATCCGCGGCCACATCCACTGTCCACCGCAGATCAGAAGGATCATTGTCCGGATCGTGGACATAGGGCGCCAGGAACAGAGAATCCGTCTCGTCTTCATTGAACTCCACAGGCTCCGGTTCCTGTCCCGGTCCCGGAGGATCATTCTTTTCGGACACCGTGATCATGAATTCGCGGTGGGCCCAGTTCACTCCGTCATAGACCTTGATCCAGGCTTTTGTCACACCGGTTTGATCGGGAGCAGGCGTCACGCGGAATGCCCGGTCGTTTCCGTCTCCGTAAAATATGAAACTGCCGTCCGGCACGAGGGTCTGGTTTTCGGCCCAGCCGAATACACGCAGCGAGCCTGCAGGATCATCCTCATCATCGACCTGGAACGGCACCTTGTCCGAATGCTGGTCCTCGAGAATGTACAAATCGGGAATTTTAGTCAATGTCGGTTTTTCATTCTGGAAGTTGATCTGTACAAGCTGCTGACCTACCTCATCCGCACCGATTGAGAGAAAAATACCCACGATGATGGTCTCGTCATCATCGTCGTCCGCATCATCTTTCCCCGTGATCGTGATGCTCCCCTGTGTATCGCCCGGAGGAATCATGATCATGACAGACGAAACATCGTAATCGGCCGCTGTGGCCGTGCCGAAAAAACTCATGGTGAGAACTACGTTCCTTCCGGAAACCGTCGAAAGCGTTGCTGTCACGGTCGCAACACCGCCGTTTTCGGCAATCGGACTGCCTTGCACGCTCAGCGTCACCTGCGGCTGTGGATCGTTGTCCGTGATATTTTTCAGGGCCGTAATACCCAGCAGCTTCAGGCCGGCCGAACCGCCGGAAGCCGTCGGATTCGACAGGTTGACTGAGATCATTTCCAGATTGATTTCATCGAGCACATCGTCGATACAAGTGATGGTGATGGTTTTTTCCGTCTCACCTGAAGCAAAACTGACGGTTCCGCTTAGTGCTGTGGCACCGCTCGTGCCGCCGATATTGTTATAATCCGATCCATAATCGGCATTGCCGCCGAACGTATAATCCACGGTTCCGGCCATGGACGCGTCACCGCTTTTGGTCACCGTAAATGTGTGAACTGCATTGTCCTCTTCAAAACTTTCCGATCCGGAAACCGAAAACTGAATATCGGGTCTGGACCATGATATCGCATAGGCCGATCCCTGGCACCAGATTACGGTCATGATCAATAAACCAATCATTTTCACTCTGGACATACAATGTTCTCCTTTGCTTTTCGGACATCCATTCATTGAAGTATTTCCCCCTGGACTAATGGCCATTTGTTCGATTTTTTCAGAATGCAGGGATCAGTCCATAAGATCTCCCCATGTTAAAGGTGAAATAGAGAATGTAAATATACTTTTTATTGGATATTTCAAACAGGCAGATGTTCAGGCAGGGATGAGAGTCATTGATCAGCGGCACAGTCGTATCCGGGATTTGGATTCAGGAACGTCATTCATGTAAACCGAAGAACCTGTCAGAAAACTGTTTCAAGCAAGTTGCATGCCACAAAAACCAATATTTTACTTAAAATCTCATCTTATTGTTTATTAGTTATTTATATCATATTATTCAAGTATTATTAATAGATAATAAAATTGATCAACCAGCGATCCATCACATTATGAAAGCCGGCACTCGCAAAATGCAAATGTGGTTCAACTGATCCGGGACAGTCATGGTCAGAACCGGAACCGCATTCCCATGCTGAATGTATAGGCATACAAAATATCGTACCGGCTGCATATATTTTTTTTTGTTGATTTAATCGTCGTTATTGTATAAACTTAGTCTATGTCCGAATCCAGTGATCTTGAAATTCTGAAAAGCATTCAGGCCGGCGACACGAACGCTGAATCCGAACTGCTGACGCGGTACGGCACACTGATACGGCGAAAAGTGTCGTTTCACCTGGGACCGGGAAATGCGGACCGGTACGACGTCGCTGCGGAAGCGCAAATGGCGCTTTTAATCAGCCTTCGGGACGGAAAATTCAATATACGACGCGGCACCTCGCTGGGTTCCTACGTATACGGCATCACGGTCAATAAAATCCGTGATTATTATAAATCCCAGAAAAAACGGCCTCGCACATCGGAGCATCTGCCTGAAACCATTGTCCGGCTGGACGAGACGTTCGATCTGGAGCAGAAAGAAATCCGTGCCCTGTTGCTGAACCTGCTGGGAGAGCTGAAACAGAAATACAAGGAAGTGCTGGTTCTGAGATTTTACAAGGAAATGAGTATCGAAGAAATCAGCAAGAGAACCGGCCTTCCGCCCAGACGCGTCAGTGAACGCATTCATTATGCGCTGAAACTGATTCGCCAAAAATGCGAAAAAAGAAAATATTCTTCAATATTCGGTTCAATTCTTCTAATATTAGGTTAAAGACAGGCGGGATTGAACAGCAGTCGAATAACATCGGGAAAAAGAAAAATGAGCTGCGACAAGCCGGACACAGAAGAAATCATCGAACAGTACGTCGGCGGGACTCTGCCCTCCGCGGAAATGGAAGCATTTGACGAGCATTGCTTTTCATGCCCGGACTGCTTTCGCGCATTGAGACTGAGGGAAGAAATCATCGCCGTGATCCGTGAAAACGGTCCCGTTCTTTATGAGGATGTTCCGGAAAAGAAAAAGGCTGCCGGCCGGCAGGCCCGAAAAACCCTATCCCGCTGGAACCGGCTTTTCAGTGATCCGGGATTTCGATGGGTTACCGTAGCTGCCGGAGCCGCGATGATCTTGTTGGTGTTGATCCTCCGCCCGGCCGGCGAATCCCCGGTCCGGATTGCCGGCCGTTTCACCCCGCATCCCTACCTGGAAGAGATGTGTACGGATGTCACCCGTTCCGGTTCCTTCACCATCCTGTCCCCGCTCTCCGGAGAAATATTCCGGGGAGATATGCTGTTCGAATGGCAGGGCCTGGGCGACGAATCCGTTGATCTGGTCATCCTTGACAACACCGGAGAAGAGCTGTTCCGCTTCACGACCGACCTCAACCGGTACCGTTTTAAACAGAAACTGACGCCCGGCCTCTACTACTGGAAACTGGAAACTGCAGATGAACTG
This sequence comes from bacterium, assembly GCA_016930535.1. GTDB lineage: Bacteria > Zhuqueibacterota > QNDG01 > QNDG01 > JAFGCO01 > JAFGGN01. Next base: position 19,497 of record JAFGGN010000055.1, on the reverse strand, counting down.
ATGCATGTGGGAAAGTTCAGTGCGGAGCAGAACAGATAAAATTAATCAGGATCTTCTAATTCCCCCCTATCAGGACAAATGCCCCCCAGGATTTCGGAAAAGCCGTGGCCGGATTTTCGATCATGGCCAGTTTGGCCATTCGGAGTGAAGCCGCATAATCCTCATTTTCGAGAATATGCCTGTAAAAATTGACCATCAGCCCGGATGTATGTTTGTCGGAGACTTTCCACAGAGAAACCACGAGGTTCCGAGCACCCGCATACAAAAATCCCCGGCTCAGAGCAATCAATCCCTCACCTTTGACCAGTTTGCCGATACCGCTTTCACAACTGCTGAGCACAACCAGATCGGCATCCAGTTGAAGGTTGTACACTTCTCCGGCATAGAGAATCCCGTCGTCCGTTTTGTCATTATCGGGTAACTGTGAAAATAAAATACCCGAAAGCTGCGGATATGTCTCGTTCACGATGCCATGAGAGGCGATGTGCAGGTACCGGCAGGAGCCGCCATGCATTTTCAGATTCTGTTCCGAGGCATCACGACCGAAAAAACCGGCCGCCGGCATCTTCTTTTCTCTGAAAAGACCCAGAATGTCGCGGATCTCCCGTTCAGAATGTTCGAGATCTGTAAATATGCGGCTGCCCGGATCAGCGGCCCTTTCATCTTTGTCCGAAACAGCCAGGTCATGAGAAGCGACGTTGCTGCCTGCAATCCCGCCATTGTCCGTGTCATGGCTGAAAACCGGTGCAAATCCTGCGAACACATTCCTGAAAGGTCCGGCCTCACTTTTCCGTAAATTCTGTGCATACAGGGATGCCGATAAGTGATATGAGATTTCAAAGTGTTTAATCAGATAATCCGGTCCATCCGATCCCGCATTTGATGCATTTGCGGCCAGCGCTTCAAACGGGATTTTGGACAGGATATCCTGAGGCACCAGAACCAGTTTCTTTTTGTCCATGATTTCCTGACGCACAGGCTGAATGAGAATATCGTACAGCAGGGCGTTGAGCCGCAGGAATTCAGCTTGATCCACTTTCTGAATACTTCTGCAAAAAGCGAGCACAGGATCATAAAGCGGAGACTCGAGCGAACGTTGAAAAATATCGATACGGTCATGCGTGACCAGAAAAATAACAAACGATTTATCCACAGTGAAGTATTCGAGCAATGCGGTTTCTTCATCCAGCAGGTGCATCAGTCCGGATGCAGGAATGGTTCCTGTCTGATACTTCAGCTGATAATAATCCGGGTATTCGGCCTCCAGCCGGGTCAGCAGATGCTGATACCTCGTATTCAGATCAAAGAGCTGATTTTCGCACGATTCGATTTTAACACTGTCCCCTTCGGCCTCTTTTCGCAGTTCCTGCTGAAGCATCGTGTTATAATAGGCCAGATCGGCCCTGAGTGATCCTTCCTCCCTGAGCAGCCGGTCCGGAATTCCGGCGAACTTCCTTGCCCTGGATTCCTGAAGCGCGAAAGCCAGCGAACCGATTCTGCTCTTCTCGGCAAACTCGAAAGCAATTTGCTGATACATGGGATTCCGGGTTATACGACGAAGTTCGATGGCCGTCTGAATGGCCCTGTCATAAATTTCCGTCACGGCTTCCCCGAGAAACAGGCGCGAGCCTTCGGCCTTGAATCCGCACCGGATGTTGTCGATCAGATCCGAGGCAAGCTGAAAAGTCTGCAGGGAGGCAGAAAGGTTTTCAAGCGTCCGGGGCTCCAGCATGGAAAATGATACGGCCTTGTAATGGAGCGCATTCAGCAGATCCTGATCTGAAAGTGCGGAGCCGAGCACGGGATTTGTGTAAATATCCGGTGGTTCAAAACCGGGTACCACGGCCGAAATTGCCTTCTGGAAAAATTCAAGCGCTGTCCGGACCTCCGACTTGTCCAAGTACACCCTTCCGATATCGGTGCATATTTCAGCCACACGGGGATGCTGATTACCTGTAATCTGAACCTGAAGCGCCAGGGCTTTGTTGAAATATTCAAGCGCCTGTCTGTACTTGGTCATCTGAAAATAGCTTTGACCGATGTTCGTATATTCGATTGCCACGGAAGGATGGTTTTTCCCTTTGGAGTCAATCCAGATTGCAAGGGAGCGGTTGTAGTGCTTCAATGCTTTTTCCGGATCTCCCTGATTGAGATACACGGATCCGATATTGGCATTAGTGCTTGCCACGCTCGGATGATTGGGACCGAGCGCATGAATTTTACCTTCAAGCGCCATGCTGAAATACTTGAGAGCCGACGCATTGTCTCCCTTTTTCTGATAACAGACCCCGATATTGTTGTATCCGTATGCAACACTCGGGTGGTGTTCACCGAAGCATTGGCTGTATATGGATACGGATTTTTTCATGTATTCCGTGGCCTTGTCCAGATCCCACATATTCTGATAGACAATACCGATGATGTCATAGTTCTCGGCCACCCAGGGATTGGTCTCTCCGAATACTTTCAGCCGGATGTCAAGGGCCTTGTTCAGCGCTTCCAGGGCGTCATCGTAATGCCCTTTGAATCTGCAGATCTGACCGATCCCCCCGTAGGCCAGGGCAACGGCGGAATGCTCCTCCTTAAATAACTGCTGAGAAATTTCAAGGGATTTCGTATAACATTTCAGGGCCGCATCATAATCCCCGATATCCTGGTAGGTCAGCCCCACATTATAAAAGTTCTTTCCCACTTCCGGATTCAGCAATCCCAGATTCTTCACATTGATATTTAGTGATTTCAGATCGTATTCCAGTGTTTTCTGCAGGTCCCCCTGTCTGTAATGCAGGGTGGCCAGATTCTTATACACGAAGGCCAGAACCACATGATTCTCACCGAGTTTTTCCCGGCCCAGTTTCAATGCCAGTTCCAGTTTTTCTGCGGCAGGTTCGAACCGGATCTGATTGATACAGGTCAGACCGGTGTTCGCAATGCAGCGTATGTATTTCTCCCACAAATCGGCATTATCGTTTTGTTTCGATTCGTAGCTGTAGATTTCACAGGCCTGATTGAAACAGGTCATGGCACTGTCGAATTGCGACTGTTTCTGAAGGATTTCGCCCCAGATCATAAGCTGGCCGGCCCGGGCAGTATCCGTAAGCACCGGAACAGTGCCCTGCGAAGTGCCTGCCCCGAGCGGACAATTGACATAAATCAGAATGATCAGGGTCAAATAGAACGAAAATTTCATGATCGTTTCCTGTACAGATGATTTGACGCTTTTTGTTTGCTTCTGTAAAATCAGTGTCTTGTTCTGGTGCATCAACACCGGCAGATTGATTCAGATTAAATTCAAATATTTTTCATTATAATAAAATGAATAATGAAATGCAACAAAACTTGATTCCCAAACAGAGAAAATAATCCTTATTCACCATCCAGAACGGATATTATCTCTGAATGACCAGTTTCCGCATTCTGCTCATGCCATTCGTCTTGAGAATGCAGAAATAGAGCCCGCTTGTCAAAGTAACGTTCCGGCTGTCGGCTCCGTTCCAGTGAACCGAATAGGTCCCGCCGGACTGATCCATATCCGCAAGCGTGGTCACGATTTTGCCGGTAATGTCATAAATCAGAAGCCGGACATGTGTCCGGGAACGTAATGTATACCGGATGACTGTTTCAGAATTGAATGGATTGGGGAAATTCGGATCCAGCCTGAAACCGTCCGGCCGTATCTCACGAGCCTCATCGACTCCGGTCCAAAGCGTATTATAACTGAAACCGGATGTATTATGGTTCTTATCCCTGGCCGTAGCCGTAACAAACGGCAGAGGCGGCGGGGAATCGGGAATCCATGTGAATTGGCCGGTTGCATCCGACAGGGTTCTGCCCAGATACATTTTTCCCTGATGCGCCTCGTCGCAAAAAATTTCGATGATCTGACTGGAACCCGCCGTCCCTGTAATGCCGGACATATCTGCAGATAAAATCTCCGGCGCGGCGATACCTGCATTGCTCCCGTTATTCAGAAATATACCGATATCACCGTTTCGCGAGATCCCGTTTTCCGTAATGAGATTGCCGTAGGAACTTTCATACTCGACAATGATGCCGTACCATCCGTTATATCCGATCTGGTTTCCCGAAATCACATTGGCGACGGTTTCCAGAAAACCGTACGAATCGGAACGTATCCAGACACCCATGGATGTATTGCCCAGATCGACGGACCAGTCTTCATTCACACCGATATAATTGCCCGTAATCGTATTCGCACCGGCATACATCACGTACACCCCGGCATGCCGGTTTCCGCCGATCCGGTTTTGTTCCACAATATTGCTGTCGCTCGCGTCCGAGATAAAGACACCGCCGTAACCGTTATCCGTTCCATTGCCTAATACCGCATCACCCATGCGGTTTAATCCGATATAATTGCCCTGAACCACGTTATGACAACTGGAATCTGCTATAGAGATACCCTCAGATGTATTTCCCGAAACAATATTGAAACGGTCTTCGTCCGGAATCACATTGACATTACTGCAGTGATCATAAATACTGATGCCTGTCAGATTGGGCCGTGCTTCCCCGCCCATGGCATCCGTGCCGATATAACAGCCCGAAATCCGGCAGTCGCCCACATTTTCCAAGACGATACCCGCACTCTCCGTAAAGCGGTTGATAACCAGATCGTAGACCTGAACGATATTGGCATGAATATGAAGTCCGTTCACAGTTTGCACCAGTGTTCCGTCCAGTTCGATCTCCGGTCCTTCGGGATTCGTGTCCGATCCGATGAAAACAGCCTGTGTGCGTCCGTCGATCACGAGCCCATGATCTGTGATTTGCGGAAGTGCCGTTTGGGGACGGATCGTCCAAACACCATTCACATTGTCATATCCCGCATCGGATATGGGAATATGAAACACAATCTCGTCCTCACCCTGATGCGCGTTGGCATCGGTAAGGGCCTGGCGCAATGATCCGTCACCCGAATCCAGAGTATTGACGACTGCGAATGTATCCCCGAAAAGCGTATTGACGGATAAAAAGATCAGTGCCGCGGGGATCAGTCTGTACACAACAATTCGTCTGACCATGTTCAATTTCCTTTCGATTTGACCGTGATGGCCGGCCCGCTTCCCCATCCGACCATATGCAGGGGACACTTATTACCGTTCCGGCGAATGGGTCCAGCGGCTTTTTGAGGGAGTCAGAAGATGTTTGGTTTGATGCGGTATTATACGGATGCCAGAACCCGTTTCAACCGGTAATATCATAAAATATATGATTGTTGTCAAATCCTTTTTATACGCTGGTGAATATCTCATCCGGGATGCAATATCGATTCAGTCCGATTAATCCGTTATCCGCTCCGCTTTGTAAAATCCCCTTGAGGGTGTGGCCCCTTCCGGTATGGACCCGGTCAGTTCCAGCTGCCATACGATCTGATTGTCCGAGGGATCGACTTCGATCAGACGGGTTGCGTTGGTGATCAGAATATTGCCGTTCGGCAGCAGATTGACGTCCCGCATCGGATACTGGGATCTGTCCGTTACATCATACTGCCAGACCACTTCCTTTGTGATCCTGTCGACTTTTTTCGCCGAATGCGCGGGAGGGCTCTGATGAGCAGCCAGCAGATACTCCGAATCGATCACTTCCGGATCATGGGGACTCCTGACCACATTCAAAATGGTGTCGACCGGGACGCCCTGCGGATTCACTTCGACGATCATATCGAAGTTCCGCATGCTGATCAGCGTATGGCCGTTATTCAGCCTGGTGACCGCATTCGTATGCGCCCAGCCCTGTCCCTGAACCGGATCGATATCGCTGAACGGGGAATAATTGAAATAATCGGACGCCCTCCAGCTCCAGGCCAACGATCCGTCGGGCCTGATCTCTTTGACGGTTGTATCGGATTTCATGTCACCCATACCGTATACATAAATTATATTGCCGCCCGGCAGCAGGTCCGCATCGTGACTGATTTTCGGATCCCTGTGTTCCCACAGAACATGACCGTCTCTTTCTATTTTATACAATCCGGTCCCCACTCGGATCCTGGCTGTCATTATCAGGGGACAAACTTTCTTTTTTATCGCAACCAGTCGAAAAAATCAGGATCAGTCCACACAGGGAAAATACGATAGTATTTCTCATGATGGTTCTCCTTTCCCGTATCGTTCCGTCCAACAGGGAAAACATGATCCCCGGTTCGTTCGATCCGGTCACCAGTTCATGGCATTCCGTATCACCGGGACGATCACATCCGCGATTTTCTGCTGGCCCTGAACATTCGGGTGCCAGTCCGATCCCCGGTCCGAATAGGCCAGCAGGCCTGTGCTTATTCCTATATAATAGACATCCGCAGCCGGATTATTATTCCGGTACTCATCGACAACCTGTTCGATATACCCTGCACAGGGCTGGCCGATCATGGGTCCGCACACGCAGAAAATGGTGACACCGGGATAATTCGACCGGACGCGGCCGATCAGGGCCGTATAGGCATCCTGAAATACCTGTTTATCAGGATACGGCTGCGTCGAGAAATCATTCGTGCCGAGATTGATGACCACGGCCTTTGGAATCCATTCTGAAAAATCCCAGAGCGGAGCCGTGTCCGCACAAAGTGTGCGGTCGTACAGAGCGGGCATGGGATCGGCGGATGTTTTATTCGCATCGCCGTAGTTGCGCACCATCCCTTTGCCCGAATAAGCGATCATGACATAATCGGCATCCAGGGCACGCCCGGTGAGGGCCGCGTACGACAGCGCGGCATTCTCGGTTTCAGGCTTGAACGGTTCGTTTGCGTCTTCCCCTTCTACACCGTAGCCGCACGTCATCGAATTGCCGATGAATTCGATGCGGCGGTCTGAAGGCGCATCCGGCTGCACCAGATCTTTGCCTTCATCAAGCACTAATCCGAGAAATTCACCCTTGCCCACAAAGGCCTCGGTCCGTTTTTGAATCAGAACCGTATGCACGGTATCCGCCAGACCCGAAGCCACGGTATAGACCGCGGACGTATCCGTTTGCAGCACCTGGGACGGCTGTTCATCGATCGTGACCGCGTACAGGTTGTTCCCGTCATTCAGCCGGACCGAACAGGCCGTTCCCTCGAATTTGGCACGTATATACACACCGGGCCAGTCAAATATCACCCGTTTGGCATTGCTTCTGTCGAATCGTCCGATATACCGGATATTCGGATTGTCGGCCGTGATCTGACCGTCCGCGTCTGATTCTTTGATTTGGACAGGATTCGATTTCTGCTCGTTGCATGAACACAGCAATGCCGTGATCAGCAGTATTAAAACCGGAATGAAATTTTTTCTGAGTATCATGACGTCTCCTGAAAATTGAATGATGTGACATCCGGCAGGATGTTCATTCAATTTAAGACATCATGGATCAGGAATCAAGCGGATCAGGGGAGAAAATTCACAGGGATATGACACGTCGTCCCGCTGAGGCTCATAAAAATTTATTTAAAACGACGTACTATTTAATAGTGATACATCCTCTCAATACAACCTGATGTCCGAATATACTTAAAAAAATTAATAAAATCTTGTTTCTATAAATCGTCTCCATGATTCGTGGAAATAAAATCACTTATAGATATTACTGTTTTTCCAGTTTAGCGATTCTTTTTTCCAATAGCAGGATTTTATGTTGATTTTCCTTTTTCAGTTCTGATATCAAATTCTGCTGTTCTTTAACCGCTTCAATTAAAAGGGCAGTAATCGATGCATATTGCATGGAATAACAGTCATTGTTATTGCTGATGACTTCCGGAATGATCGATTCGGCTTCCTGTGCAATAAAGCCCATTTTCATCCCTGCTTCCCTGTTTTCAGTATCTTGCCATTCAAAATTCACGCCCCTCAGTCTGAGCACCTTTTCCAAAGCATCCGGGATGGTCCGGACATTCTTTTTTAAACGAGCATCGCTGTCATTGTACCAGTCTCCTGTACCTCCGGCACTTCCATTCACAAAAAAGGTACGGTTGCTGGTGTTGTGCGAAGCATTCCCGCTGACCACCATGCGATTATTCGTAAAATCTCCCCAGATCAGGGGAACACTGGTGTTGCTGTTGTCGATGTACAACCGGTTATCGCTCGTTTCATTATATCCGGCCTGATAGCCAATGAGCACACATCCTGATTTAGAATGAGCGGACGTTCCCTGACCGGCCTGGGTGCCGATAATCGTGTTATTCGAGCCCGTTTCATTATTACTGTCTGCTGAACTTCCAATTGTACAATTTCCATGCCCACTGGTATTGGATAAAAGTGCCGCAATGCCATAGGCCGTATTGCCGTATCCGGATACATGGGAACCCATGGTTTTCCATCCGCAGGCGGTATTGTTCCACCCGGTTTCAAGGGAAGACAATGCACCCATGCCGAGAGCGGTATTATATTGACCCTGGGCGCCTGACGAATGCGATAACTGACTGCCGCCCGTACCGATAAACAAACTGTTTTGAAATTGACTCTGATCCGGCATATAAATAATCTGCGAATCACTCACCGCAATTATACCCTCCACTTCGAGCGGAAAATCCGGCGTCTCGTCGCCAATACCCACTTTTCCGTTCAAATAGATTTCATCTGCTGAAAAATCCCCTCCTATAAGGGGTGTATCACTGCTGCTGTTTTCTATATAGAGCTTATTGTTTCCGCTTTCATTGTAACCTGCCATAAAGCCGATGAAAATGTTTCCGGATTTACTATGAACAGAACTGCCGCGGCCAGCCTGACAACCAATGATAGTATTGCCGGATCCGGCTTGATTGTACCGGTCTGCTTCATAACCACCAGCCATGTTGTTATTACCATTGATGTTGGCACTAAGTGCAAAATTCCCGACAGCAGTATTTTGATATCCGGATGTATTGGAAAATAGTGTGACAATCCCAAACGCTGAATTATGATACCCGACCGTGTTATTATACAGTGTGGAACCACCGCAGGCCATGTTGTAATCTCCTGAGGTGCTGTTAAAAAGCGCTCGATAACCGATGGCTGTGTTATGATGACCGGAGGTGATGGTGTTCAGAGCTTCAATGCCGACAGCCGTACAATACCGGCCCTGATCTCCTGTGGTATGGCTAAGGCTGCCGCCTCCGGTTCCTAAAATAAGTGTGCCATTGAAATCCGTCTGATCCGGCAAATAGAGTATCTGTGTATCTTCAATGCCAATTTTTCCTGCCACATCAAGTGTGTAGGTCGGAGAATTGTCCCCGATCCCCACCTTGTCCGTTCCGGTTGTCAACCGGACAACGGTGCCGTCATCCGTCCATCCGCCTCCGGCCGTTGCTGTTCCGACTGCACTCCCATTCCAATAAAGTGATCCGCCCTGATTATACAATTTGCCGACAGTTGAAGACGGGGCTCCTCCCGAAGGCAGGCTGATGGATCCGGTATTCCCCTCATCGTTCACTTCCATCAGAATGTTCGCGTCGCTGTCTTTGACGGTCATTTTCTGGGCAAATCCTGTGCTGCAAACCGATAAAACGACGAGCACAAGCAGATAATGATGCTTTTGCATGATAACCTCCCTCTATAATGAAACAGAAATGAAGTCAATCATACAGAATTCTGGTCGGGATTCAGTCAGCAGAATCGAATATATAGAATAAGAAGATCCGTGTTCAGAAGGAATTGAAATTGGTTACAAAATGATGCAGATGAATAATAAATAAAATCCGAAAAAAAAGCAATGGATTATTTTTGCAGGAGCAGACGCAATGACACGTCGTTCATGCCCCTGCAATGCCATTGGATAGGATTTCCCCATTGTCTATAAAAACGGCTGCTGACATTTAAGTATCAGCAGCCGCCGTGTCGGAGGACAATGTGCAATTAAAAAGTCAATCCGATCGCGTATTTCTGCACATCTTTCAATATACCGAAATCACCCCAGGCATAATCCAGGTGCAGCGTGGTGTTGCCCCTGACCTTCAGGTTAAATCCGCCTCCCACGCACAATCCTTCTTCGGTGTTCTCTTTGAAGAGGCTCTTGTAACCGCATCGCAGTGCCACGAGACTGTTGTACATGTATTCCGCTCCGACATTGACGCTTTCCATATTGTCGTTCGGATGCAGCGCATCGGCAGACAGAATAAAATGGCTGTTGTACTGTCCTTTCAGCACGTCCACGCTCACACCGACGCGGAAAAGGAGCGGCAGGTCATACGCATCGGCCTGCAGATTGGCATTGATGTTTTCGTTGTTGCCGTGTTTGATCGGATCGATGTCCGACTGTATCAGCATGTCCCGTCCCGACATCCGCATCTTGGTTCCGTAATTCGAAATGCTCATGCCGATTTTCAGACCCTGAAACTGGGTATCGAACAGGGTTCCTACATCGATTGCCATACCCCGTGCGGTCGAATGATAGATCTGCTCCTGAATATACTTGACATTGAAACCGATCGAGAAGCGGTCGGTGAGCTCATTCGCGTAAGTCAGCCCCAGTGCATAGCTGCCGACCTGAAAGGTCTCCCCAGTGCCGTCCGGCTCCTGTATGGTCGTCACCATCATCTCATCCGTCGACATGAAGGCGGCATTAATTCCGAGTACGCCCAGCTGGCGTGCAGGGACCGCGACTGCGGCATAATTGTACGTGATATCCGCGATCCACTGAATATTTGAGAAGAGTGCCTGATTCTCCCGGATGCGTGCCACACCGGCAGGATTCCAGTACATGGCATTGATGTCGTCGGCCACGGAAACGTACGCGCTTCCCATACCGGATCCGCGCACACCCGTGTCGATCGTGAGAAAACCGGCAGCCGTGGTCCCCGATTTGGTCACCTTCTGGCAGAAAACGGGTGACACAAACATGAGGATCGCGCATAGAATGATGACAAATTTTTTCATGGAACGATCTCCTATTTAATCACGGCAAATTTGCCGATTTTCTGTCCAAGGTCACCGGCATCAACATGATAGATGTATAATCCGTATGCGATGTCCATGTTATCGTTCGTCTGCATGTCCCAGATGGCCGTTCCGTCCGTGATCGATGGGGATTCATGTTCCAGTGTGGCCACCAGTTCTCCCCGAACATTGAATATCTTAATCGTACACCGTGCGGGCAGATGAATGAAATGAAGCTCGCGCGGCCCCCTGCCGCTCGAATAGGGATTTAGGGGTTCCCATGAATTGGCGATGATATACGGATTGGGAACCGCCTTGATCAGGTCCATCTGGGATTTGGCCAGGTCTTCATCCACGTCCGCCGTCTTGACCGTGAACTCGAACACATCGTTGCTCAGGAAGGGCGTCTTCATGCGGATCGTCAGTACATCTCCCGGTTCCGGATTCACATTCATGGAATCGTAAGCGGTCCGGTCGAAGCTGACCTGATATCCGGCGATGCTGTCCGGATTGAGAATGATGATCTCATCCATTGTCGATGTCCTTTCGACAAATCCCGTGAACCGGCCGTCATCACCGTCATTCTCCCGGAAGGCGAACAGTGATTCCACCTTCACTTCACCCGTATCCGACGGGAAAAGCCGGAATACCCTGAAATTCACAGGAACGGCCGGCAGTTCTTTTGTCTGGCGTACATAGGCCGTCGAAGTCCCCGCACCGGGTTCTCCGAACTCGATCCGGTAATCTCCGCCCTCCAGAAGGGTGGGCTGGCGGGTGCTGTTGTAGGGTACAAACGTAATTCCGTGAATTTCGTCTCTGTTCCAGCCCGAACGGTCCGGATCCATCTGAAGTATGGAATCGGCATAAAACTTGAGCTGGAAGCCGTCGCTGACCGGCATTTCTTCTCCGGAGCCCATCAGCGTACTCCGGTCGGTCAGGATGTCACCGGATGTGACGTCACGGAGCGTATAATTTACGGTTTTCCGGGTCATACGGTTCAGACCGTCGATGAGCTGCAGCAGCATGGTATCCTCGAATGTCACCTGATATGCATGTCCGTTCTTGAGCGCGGACGGATCGATGATTGTATACCCGATCCGGCCGCCGGTCGTGCCAAGGCCCGCGGGGCGGACCAGAAGTTTCAACTGGTCCAGACCGGCCGGGATGAAACCGGCCACAGGAGCTTCCGGGCGCACCAGGACCACATTGTTACCTTTGTCCACGGTGCCATCGGTCGCGATAGAGATGTATTTGGCGCATTCCGTAGGCGCGATGCCAAGTGAATCGGAACCGCGGTCATAGGAAGTGACTGCATAATAATACAACTGGCCGTTCTGTACGGTTGTATCGGTCCACATATGCCGCAGGCCCGTGTCTTCCCCCAGCCAGAAATGAATGCCGCGGACCGCAATCCCGGCAGAGCCTTTGATGTTGTTCTTCAGATCGAACTGCGCAATGGGTTTCCGGTAGGCCACCGAACCGAACTGATCCGTGATGGGCGTCATATCCCGGAATCCCGGATCCGTGGACCGGTAGATCCGGTATCCTTCGAAATCCATACCCGTGATCGGATCGTGCGATGTTTCTGCGATATCGTCCCAGAGCAGGGTCACCCGGTTGTCTCCAGGAACTGCAGTGACCGTGGGGATATACGGCGCTTTTGAAAAATTGTAATTTTCATCATATGTCTTCTGGGCGTATTCCTTGTTCCGGAACAAATCCTCCCTGTCCGTACCGAATATAACCCCGAGGGAGAACCGTTCGATCTGATCCGTCTTGAGCGGGAAATAACCGGACCCCATCAGGATATCCGTATCCCCGAACTGGCCGACCGCATTGAGATATCCCGGTTCGATTGCGGACCACAGGTTTTCATCGTCGGACAGGGGATACAATGTCCACGGCGTATAAATATTGAACGCTGTCAGGCCGATCATGTCCGATTCATGGATATCGGTTTTATCGATATGCGGTTCACCGGGCAGATCCGTATTGCGGCCCGAGGTCGGCCGGCCGTCGTTTTCACCCGGATCCCCGCTGTTGGGCACGCCGTCCAGCCCGACATCGTCACTCAGAACATCCCAGTTCCCGTCATTGTCGATCCCGTCATCGCGCTTTTCATCGATCAGAATGTTATCGGCACCCTCTCCGGTCAGATAATCGATATATTTCAATCCGAGATACAAATACCGTTTTATGGCCGATGTACCCTCACCGAACGTCGATCCGTTGTTCTCGTCTATCAGGCCGTTTAGATTGTCGTCGAACAGGTTGTTCTCGGCTTCAATAAGTTCCTGTCCCGGCATGATCGGAATGACCCGGTCATGAAACCGGATGTTCAGCCCGTCCGCAGGCATCGGCATCACCTTGCGCTCGAATGTCTGATAATCGATCAGGACAATATTTTGTCCTGGCTGAACAGTCCGCGGCGCGAACAGGGATTCCGTTATCAGCGGACCAGAACCCCATGCCGCATCGCCATCATTGTCGATGCCGTCATAGGGATTGCCCGGGCTTTCAAAAAATGCAAGTCCCAGAAATCCGACCGCTCTCCAGCCGCCTGCACCGATATCGTCCTGATCCAGGTGGTAGCCGATTTCCTTTTCAAGATCGTATTCTCCGCCATCATCGCTGCCGTCCCCGCCGCTGACAAGCCGGTTTCCCATAATCGGACCGGACATCACACCGAAGTTCATTTTCTGATGATTCGTCGTGCCGATATTCTTCACGTCGTACAGCAGAAACAGGATGTCTTCGACGAGCACGTTGGACCATTGAAAACCCCGCACCGTACCGCGGAGTCCAAGACCCCTGCGGTTCACGTCGGTGGAATCAGGATAAAAGGCAAATTCACGGTTGTTATAGTCGTCCATGACATAGTAGCTTTCCTGGTCCGCATTGTAGACATTTTTTCCGAAGTAACCGTTCCACGATCCGGCCCAGCCCGGGTCGACGGCGTCTTCGAATTTGTCCGGCCAGGTTTCGGGCCAGGACCATTCCCACTGGCTCATGGCCACACGGGGATCCTCGCTCAGATCAGGATCCGGCGTGTCATTTGCGAATCCGGGCAGGGGCGCCATTGAATACCACTCGCCGTTCGGGCCCGAATCCCCGGAGTCTGCGTTGTTCGAATTGCCCGTCGTGCAACCGTTTCCCTCGGACATGATGTGCTTGATTTCTCCGTTTTCATCCTTGACTTCGGCACCGACGAACATGATCATCTGATTCATGTAGTCATGTCCCGTATTGATGGGCCATTCACCGCCGATATCGTCCGGATTGACATAACGGCGTCCGACCATGCCGTCATTGTAGAAATTGCAGCGCACCTGATTGCCCGAATGCAGGCCGCTGTAGCTGTAGTTTTCATTGCCGTGCAGCTGATCCATGGGTGTCTGTGCCATAACAGGAACCAGGAAGATCGGCATACACAGCAGGATTAATCGGTTCAGAATGTTTTTCATGGTTGATTCTCCCGTTTCTGTATTTACAATTCGAGTGATATTCCGGCCTGAATCTGGCGCGGAGCGATATACCAGTCCGGACGCCGGATCAGGTCCTCGACGGTGCCGACCCGTTCCGGAACATAGGGAATCGTCTTCGGATCGATGTTGGTCGTGTACTCGGCCGTGCCTGTGTCCGTATAAACATAGGTTTCGCCGCTTTGATCCAGTGCGTTATAGAGGGTGACAAACAGGCCGAAACGGAACGAATCGATCCTGAACCGTTTATGAAGCAGAATATCGAGACTCTTGACGGTTGGCAGATTGGCACTGTTGTCGCGATATCCGATATAATTGGATCCGCCGACCTGCGCCCCGCGTGTGAAGGACGGCGTATACGGACGGCCGGTCTGGTATTTTCCCTGGAAGGTCACGATCCATCCGCGAACGCCCAGCGTCACGTTGCCCATGAGTGTATGGCGCTGGTCCCAGTTCAGGGGAATCAGTGTCAGACGGGGTTCGTTTTCATTCTGTATGGCATTGTAGGCGTCATTCGGATTGGAATAAGTGCCTTCCGCAACCTGGAACGAATAACTCAGACCCGCACCGTAATGATCCGCAAACCGTTTTTCGACATTCAGGGTCAGGCCGTAGACATTGGCATAGTCCTTGTTTTCATAAATGGAATAGGCCACACTGGGTTTGTCCGTATCCACAAGCGGACTCGTGCCGACCCAGTCCCGGATATCCTTGTAAAACAGGGTCAGATCCATGCCGAGCTGATCGGTCAGCTGCTGCTGCAGTCCAATTTCATACTGGATCGTACGCTGCGGTTTCAGGTTGGCGTTGCCGATAATGGTCGTTCCGCCGCCCGTGTACAGCTTGAAATCGGGATTGCTGTAAATCCACTGGAATTCCGGGATCTGGAAGAAATGTCCGTATGAGAAATGGATGATGCCGCGATCCGTAATCGGATACGCAATA
The DNA here is from genome assembly GCA_016930535.1 of bacterium. Classification (GTDB taxonomy): domain Bacteria; phylum Zhuqueibacterota; class QNDG01; order QNDG01; family JAFGCO01; genus JAFGGN01. The sequence goes on along the minus strand of JAFGGN010000055.1, from coordinate 4,226 downwards.
CCGAGCCTCGGACTCAACTGCACGTTTGTATCTGCTTTTTTTTGCATGAATGCGCGGCGCTCTTCTGCTGAATATTCCGAAAACTGCTGGTTGTATTCCTCGACCGCCGGTCCCTTGATCGAGTCGGGAGGGGGTATATAGTTTTTGTATCTGTATTCCGCCTTAAAAGGATTGTAAATATTGGGATCACGCGGATCAACCGGCACATTGCTGTTCGGATCGAAATAATCCATGCGTACACCGATATTCACGATCATGTCGACGAGTTCGATCTTGTCCTGAATATAGGCTGAAAATTCCCGGGGTTTCCGGGTGTACTTATGATGGTAGATATACGAGGACGGCGGTACCCAGGGCTGAAACGGCACGATCTGTTCGTCCAGTCCCTCCTTGAGTTTGGGCTGCAACGTATAACTGTTCATGCTCAGCTCATGCAGTCTCAGTTCGAACCCGGTCTTGACCTGATGTGCGGCCGTGACCTGACTGGTCAGGTCCAGTTTGCCGATCCAGTAGGCCGTGGTCCGGTAAAAATGGTCCATCTGGGTGCCGGACCGCCAGAAGCTGTACGCGGCCGGATCCCGCAGCGAATCCGGATGCATGTAGCCTTCACGGTTCGCAGGATCGACCACATACCTGTACTGCCGCTGATCTGTTTTCAGTTCTTCGAGCAGCGCTTTGCCCTCGTCCGACAGCGGATCGACCTCGGCGATATAGGCGGGTCCCGTTGAATCCGCAAGCACCTCGATGAAGTAGGAAGGATACAGTTCCGGATTTTCGTATACATACTGTTCGTAATGATTGTACACATGGGAGACCCGGGCCTCATAAAATGTATTTGAAGAGAGCACATGGTTCCAGCCGAAAATATGCGTCAGTCCCTCACCGTTGCCGCCGATCGTGCCGTCGGGATTGTACTTGTATGTGTGATTGGCATAATGATCGGAATTCCATTGATTCATGAACACGCTGTAGTTCATTTTAATGTTGTTGCCGAGCCTGACCGTCAGTTTTCCCATGCCTGAGAGGGACGTATAGGGATTCAGCGGGACCAATGCGCTGTCGCCCGGGATTCCCTGCGGGTAATACCAGCGGCGCCCGTACTGATAGCCTTCCTGTGAAAAATACCGCCCGTTGACCATGAATGTAACCCGGTCTTTCAGGAAAGGCACCGGTCCGCTCAGGTTCGCATCGATATTGTAGACCGGATTGTATTTTTTCAATGGATTTTCAAGGTCTTCCGTGACAGTCGTCGCGCCGGTCTCCGGATCCGTGGAGGTTTTGACTTCGCGGAGCACACCGTACACACGCCGTCCGCTGATATAGTCGCCGGTATAGGCGGAGATTTCGCCTTCATAGCGGCTGCCGCCGTCCTTGGTGATCATATTGACGATACCGGACATGGCATTGCCGTATTCGGCATTAAACGTACCGCTGACGACCTGCATTTCCTGAACGGCCGATTTCTCGACCGTGACCGCATTGCCGCCGCCGTACACCTCGTTCGTGGCAATGCCGTCCACCCAGTAGGAGACTTCACCGGCCCGTCCGCCGCGTATATGAAAATCGTTGCCGTCGCGTACCACACCGGCCTGAAGTTCCAGCACGTCGTTCAGGTTCTGCACCGGGAGGTTCTTGATTTCTTCACTGTTGATGGAAGCCTGGGACGAAGTCATGTCCCGTTGAACCAGAGGCCGTTCCGCCGTCACGGTCACCACATCCCTGGATTCGAGGACCGTGGGATCCAGGTCGGCATTGATCTTCGTGGTCAGGTCCACGGACACACGCACGTTCTGCACCACCATGGTTCGATATCCCATCATGGTAATTTTCAGACTGTAAACGCCCGGTGGAACGTTCAGCAGGGTATAATGTCCGTTTAGATCCGTGGCCGCACCGATATAGGTGTCTTCGAGTACCACATTCGCGCCCGGAAGCACCCGGTTCTGGGTTGCATCCATGACATCACCGGCAATTTTACCCGTATTGCCGGCATATACCGCTGACCAGCAAAGCTGAATCAGGATCAGTGGAACCAGAACGCGGGATTTGGCCCGTTTTACCTGTTTCATATAAGTTCCCTCCTGTCTTGAATAATACATTGATTTATTTGAATCGATGGATACTTGTTCAGGATCCGGTCTTCCTACAGGAGTCCCGGATAACCAGACGGGTCGGGACGACAACCTGCCTTGGGATCGACGGCTGCCCCTTCTGTATCTCTTCAAGCAGCAGGGACACCGCGCTTTTCCCGATTTCAACCGCGGGCTGCTCGACCGTGGTCAATGGCGGTGACAGGTATCTCGATATGATATTGTCCGAAAAACCAATGACGCCGATATCCCCTGGGATCCTTAGTCCGCTCTCTCTGGCCGCATCATAAATGCCGATGGCCACAGGATCGTTAAACGTGAAAACGGCTTCCGGAAGTCTCCCCGTCCGTACAAGGGTCATGAATTCCCGGTAGCCGTCTGCCTCGTAACATCCGCATGGAACGATCCATGCGTCTTCAAACGGAAGTCCGTATTGTTTCACCGCATCCAGGAAACCCTTTTTTCTTTCATCCGCGATGGTGATCAAAGGAGGACCGGAAAAGTGCATGATTTCCCGGTAGCCCTGCCCGATGGCGTATTCGACAGCATTGAATGCGCCCTGCCGGTCGTCGACAATGACCGAACTGAAGCCCGAACCCATGATGTGACGGTCAAAAAACACGAGCGGAATGCCTTTGCTTTTTATGGTGTCGAATATATCGTACCGTGTTGTGGTACTCGAAATGGAGATCAATATGCCGTCGATACGCATGGATATAAGGGTTTGAATGCTCTCCAGTTCCTGCTTTTCATCTTCATTGGATACAGTCAGAATGATCTGGTACCGATGATCCTGTGCGACATCCTGAATGCCTTTCATGACCGAAGCAAAAAACGTATGGTCGATTTCCGGCATGACCGCACCGATGATGTGCGATCTTCGCGAGGACAGGGCACGGGCGATCAGATCCGGTCTGTAATCGAGTTGTTCCGCCACTTTTTTGACTTGCGCCGTGGTTTCGGCCGATATGTCCGGATGGTCGCGCAGTGCTTTTGATACGGTTACGGTCGACAGGTTCAGCTGACGCGCGATCTCAGCCTGCGTTACGTTCGCGGATTTTTTCGTCACTTGATCTCTCCTGATCGAGGAGAACCGGGCTTAACCGTTTACTTTAACGATTACTGGACATGATAATAAATGAAAACAGGAATGTCAAGAGGATTATTTTGAATTTTGGGATTACTTTCGATTCGCAGGGGCACGGCGCGCCGTGCCCCTGTGCAACTATCCCTTAAAATTATAGATAGGACATGTCCTGTCATAATAATGAAAATAATTCGAAATATAAAAAATTCGTGTATCTACTTATGAAATCCAATAAAATTTCATATATACGTCATAAACCCATAAATCCCTAATACAAAATAAGGGATTTTACAATAAGCAAAATCTGATAATCAATGGTCGGGACGGTGAGATTTGAACTCACGACCTCTTGCTCCCGAATTATAATGAAAAGCTTGTTAAGTGTTTGTTTTTATTGATGAGTTTTTGAGTTTTGTACACGAATTTTTACACAGTCATTTAAAATAAGTTCAACGATATAAGTAAAACTCATTGTTTTCTATGCAGCATACTGCAGCAGTTCAAGAGAGACATTGCGCTCCAGGGCATCGTTGGACCTTTTTAACAATTGTCCGTTTACCTCGGAAGAGATGTATTCCTCACCGCAATTTTCACAGACTTCGGCCGGAACACCCTTGAAAATCAACGTCGTCTGTTGCTTCTCGAGTACAACAGTAATTTTTCCGGATTTCGTCACTCCGTTTTTACAGATTGCACATTTCATGTTATTCTCCTGGAATAATTATCCTTCCACAGTGCAGGCTCCGGTTCATAAACTGTGATAATATAAATTCGTTGATTATTTGCATCCAAGCCTAAAACAATATGAATATACCGGTTCTCCTTGACTTTTCCATTCAACAGAAAACTTGGAAAAGGAAAATCATCCTTATATTCTTCGATGATGGTGCCGTTACTGATCACATGCCTGACATCTTCCTCAGAAATATTCCGTTCAAACATTCTTTTAGTAGCATGTATCCTATATCACTCTTGTCCAAGATAGGATTTTTATGATATAAAGTTGAGATAAGTCTCCGTATATTTTATCACCACAACAAAATATATTT
>JAFGGN010000007.1 GCA_016930535.1 bacterium | reverse complement strand
TTTCATGGTCCGAGGCCAGTATTGCTTGACTCAACGACTCAAATGACCCAATGGAGCCAAAGACAGATTTATTCTCCGTTTCACCGCATCCCCGTTGCTCTGTTTTTGCGGTCCGCGGTCCGCAGTCTGTGGTCATTTTAAAATTATTAAATAATGAATAACCACTTAACCAAATATATAAGTGCCGTTTTTGCGGCGGTATGGATTTTTCTGATCCTCTTTCCCTCCGGTATTCAGCCTAAAACCTCCCTGACGCTCCTGGAAGTCCGGCTCAGGGAAGACATCGCCGATTCGCATCTGGACCGGTTCACCAAAGTCGAGGCAGCTTTTATTCTTTCAGGTGTCAGGCGTCCCGATTCGCTGGAATTCTATACATCCTGGTACGATGATCTCACGGAAAAGATCAGGAACTATCCGTTCGACCGGTTCGACCATATGAAGGCGGCGGGCCAGGTTTTCAATTATCTGCACAGCACCTGGCTCAAAACATATCAGCGGGAATCCACGGATCTTCTGTCCATCGTGCATCACAGGGAATACAACTGCGTGGCTGCGACACTTCTGTATAATTTTGTCTGTGAGGATCTGGGCTGGGAAACGGAGGCTTTCGAAACCCCGACGCATGTATACACGCTTTTCGGGAACCTGACCGAACGGATCGCCGTGGAAAACACCAGCCCCATGGGTTTCGACATCATGCGGAACCTGAGGGCTTATTCACACCATCTGGCGCAGTACTATCCCGAAAAAGAGGTCTACAGAATCGGTCTGGACAGACTCTACGCGTATGAAAACAGCAACGGGCGCGTGATTAACAACACCGAACTGATCGGGCTCCTGGCCTACAACCGCGCCTATTTTTCGAGAAAAAAGGGGGATTTTGCCAGGGCTTACGATCTGGTTCTGCTTGCGCAGGATTTCAATATCGATTCCAGATCCAATGTGAATTTCGAAAAAAATTTGTATTATATCTGGGGAAAGACGCTTTTCGATCAGAAAAGAAATGCGGAGGCGTTTTCAGTTTTTGCCGATGCGGTCTACCGTTATCCCGATGTGCCCGATTTTCATCAAAACACGCGCGCCGCATTTTTCCGCAGCCTGGATCAGTACTGGACAGACAAAAACTGGGCGGATACAAGGCGCCTGGTCGATGAAATTCTTGTTCTGGACGTGCTGACAGAAGATGACGAAAAACCCCTCGCGGCAGTCCTGACCCGGTGGAGGGACTATTTTGAACGTGCCGGAGATGCGGTCCGGCGGGATGCCGCCGAAACGGCACTCAGCCGAATCATGTCAGTAAATTGAACTCGCGCTTCACTTCGATGACCCGTTCCGGGAAATCCGTGAAAAAACCATCCACGCCCCATTGCACCAGCCTCCGCAGCACGGATTTCCGGTTGACCGTATAGATCAGCACGCTGAGTTCCTGATGATGGGCCTCATCCACGAGTGCTTTTGTGGTAAACTGCCAGGGCAGGTGTACGGAAGAGGCTTTAAGCGCCATCGCCCGCCCGGTGTATCCTTTTCTGGGAAACGCGAACAGCAGGCCGATGCCAACTTCGGGAAAACCACGTTTCAGAAGCTTTAACTGGCTGTGCTGAAAAGAAGATACGATCACCTGATGTGTCCAGCCCCTGTCCATAAGCTTTTGCACAAATTTTCCCACGGGAATGGCCGAGCAACCCCCTTTGAGTTCGATGTGAAGGCCGGCCCTGTCCCGAATGAGATCCGCAACCTCGGACAGGAGGGGGATTCTTTGACCGTGTCCTGCATTCAGGGAGCGGATGTGCGCAAATGCGTTTTCGGAAAGACGGCCGCGGCCGTTCGTGGTCCGGTTCAGGGTCCGGTCATGAATGACAAGGAGTTCCCCGTGTACGGCATGCACATCCACTTCAATCCAGTCCGCACCCAGATCCAGCGCCTTCTCGACCGAAAGAAGCGTATTTTCGGGCGCATGACCGGCGGCACCGCGGTGACCGATGCAGAAAGGACGTAACGGAATTTCCTGTGAGGTATGCTGTATCATATTGTGCTTTCCTGAAAACGTGTGATCAAAATTAGCGAATCAAAACATGATTCACAATCGAAAATCCCGGTTTTTAAAAAGTTTTTCAGAATTTACACTGCCGGACCGGAAGCGGTGTCACTTTTTGCTTGACTATATCCGGAATAATGTGTATCTGTAATTGTCCCGCCCATTAATTTTGTGAGGTGCCCCATGATTCTGCATCATGAATTCGTAAAAATCGCGAAAAAATATGCCAAGAAAACGGCTATTGTCGATAAGACGCGCGGCACGGAAGTGAGTTATTCGAAGGCTCTGATCGCTTCGCTGATGCTGGCCAAAAAGATCGGGAAATATAATGACGGGGATATCGGTATCATGGTCCCGACTTCGGCTGGTGCGTTCCTGGCCGTGATGGGCACACTCATGACCGGAAAAACCCCTGTGATGATCAATTATTCCACAGGTGCGGCCGAGAATTGTGAATACGCTCAGAATAAAATCGGATTTAAAACCATACTGACATCCAGGGCCCTGTGCGAAAAAATCAACTGCCCCGAAGTCGATGGCATGGTGTACCTGGAAGACATCATGAAGGAAATCAAACTGACGGACAAACTTCCTGCAGCCATGAAATCCATGATGTCAGCCAAAGCCATTATCGGCGGATTCCCCGCGGCGGATATCGACGATACGATCGTGATTCTGTTCACCAGCGGCAGTGAAAAGGATCCCAAGGCGGTTCAGCTGACACACCGGAACATCGGAGCCAATATCCGGGACGTCCTGGAAGTGATGGACCTGCATGACACGGATGTGATCATGTCCATCCTTCCGATGTTTCATGTATTCGGATATACGGTGGATTTCTGGCTCCCGATGCTCACCGGCATGACGGCCGTCACCTATGCCAATCCGCTGGACTACAAAACGATACCGAAAATTATACGGGAACAAAAAGTCACGATGATCGCGGCCACGCCCGTGTTCTTTTTGGGATATCTCAGGGAGTCGGAAAAGGGAGATTTTAAGACCGTGCGTCTGGCGGTCGCCGGCGCGGACAAGACACCGGATTCCCTGCGGGAGGGATACAAGAAAAAGCACGGGATCGAACTGCTTGAGGGATACGGCACCACAGAAACCAGTCCGGTGGTATCCGTGAACAGGCCGGACATGAACCGGCCCGGGAGCATCGGTCCCGCGCTGCCCAGCGTTCAGGTAAAAATCACGGATATCACCACAGGCAAACCGCTGCCTGCCGGCAAAGAGGGGAAAATCCTGGTCAAGGGTGATCTGGTGATGAAGGGGTATTATGACGATCTCGAGGAAACGTCCCTGCGCATCGAAGACGGGTGGTATGACACGGGCGATATGGGCCTGGTGGATGAAGACGGCTATCTGTGGCACAAGGGCCGCCTCAAACGATTCGTTAAAATCGGCGGTGAAATGGTCTCTCTGGTGCGTACGGAAAGCATTTTACAGGACATGCTGCCCGAGGGAGAGAACTGCTGCATCGTGGAACTGCCGGATTCCGTGAAAGGAGCCAAGCTGGTGGCTGCCGTGACGGTTGAAGTCAATGACCGTGATATGATCAAGAAAATGCGCGAGAAACTGCCGAGTATCGCGATTCCCGCCCAGTTTATCAAGTTTGACGATTTACCCAAAATGGGCAGCGGCAAGGTGGATTTCAGGACGGTTACGGATATCGTGAAGAAGAAGATGCGGAAGTAAATCCGCGTATGCAGGCTGGGGATTCCTGCGGCATATTGGATGGTAATGCGGGACGAAAGGTATGACTGCTGGCAATAAGGCGCTGCTTCTCTCTGTTGGATTGGGAATCGCCCTGGTATCGATCGCATTGGGATTGGCGGCGATCGTTTCGAATTAAATTTTACTGAGAGTATTAAAAAGAAAATAAATATAAAATGAATCGGTCTCTGTGGATATGAGCGGTTGAAATTTTTGTGCATCGGCACAGGGATTTTTCATATATTCAGAAGCCGGTCCGGTGAATCGCAGCCCGATGTCCTGATTATAAGTTTATCCTGGATGAAAAAACGGCGCGTGATTGGATGTGAAGACCTTTGGTGTTCTTGCGAGAATGCGGGCGATTTCGGGCGTTCTTCTGAATTCACGGTCGAGAAAGTGCCGGACCTTCAGCCGGTCCCATCCGAGCGGATGATCGAAATCCACATAGAGCGACAGGTCCCCTTCCGAGAAGGGCCGGGTGGGCAGGTACCCGGCATCCGGACCCGCGGCCGGCATATTGAAAATCGCCGGATTGATGAAGCCGATTGTACGGTGATGATCCGCGACGAATGCAAGCGTTTGTCCTGCCTCTTTTTCCGATTCGTACGGTGTGCCGAAAAGCAGATATATATATGTCGGGATCCCGGCCCCGTGCAGGTTGTCCAGTATCCGGCCGGCCTTGTTCAGATCGATACCTTTGTGCATCCGGTTCAGCACGGCCTGGCTCCCCGATTCCAACCCCAGTTTCAGCATGACGCACCCTGATTTCCTCAGTTTCCTGCAGAAATCCGGATCAAGGAGCTCATCCGTAAAACGCATATAACCGTACCACGGCATATTTTCGGATGCCCCGATCCACTGCTGTAAAAATGCGGGGGACAGCGCATTGTCCAGAAAATGGATCAGAACCGGTGCGGTCCTGGATCCAAGCGCATGCAGATCCCGGATGGCGAGATCGTTTGGAACGGGCTGGTACATGTTTTTCTCTGCACATTCGGGGCAGAAACGGCATTGCCGCCAGTAGCATCCCGAAGATGCGGCATAGGGGAGAATGAATCCCGGGGACAGATACGGCAGGAGCGTGAACGTATCATAATGGGGCGCATATTCGGAATGGATGCATGAAATGCCGAGACGTTTCAGAAAATAGGGTTCGCCCGGGCCTTCCACGCAGGCGTCCACCCATCCGTGAAAGGGATCGCGCCATTCCGGATTCCGCATCCAGGACGTGATCAGGCCCCCGCCCAGCACCAGCTCCGCTTCGGGAAAGTTTTGTTTCAGGAATCCGATCAGTGCGAAGGCGCAAAGGGCCTGGCTCAGAAAGTTCACGGACAGGCCGATGATATCCGGCGAAAAGGCTTCAATGCGCGTGCGCAGCAGGCTGTCGAAATATCCGTAATACGGATTCCGGTCGAATGTTTCCGCACTCAGGATCAGATCCCGGCTTTTCAACGGAGAAAGAGCCGTATGCGTGCAGTCCGCAAGACCCAGGCTGTATCCGGCAGAGAGAGCCTGATGCGAAATAAGGCGGCCGATATCCCTCACGATCCGGTTATAATGATGGATTGTTTTGAAAGCGGCCCCTGAGCGGATCTGGGAAAGATGGGTCTGCCGGTTCCGGAAGGCCTGCACGGTCCACCGGTCTTTTGCCGATACAGGCCGGTCAAGAAGCCAGAGAAGGCCCTCGAGACTGGCGTCGATCAGGTCCGTCGGGATGCCGTGTCCGTCCAGGCAGCCTTTCAACCGGGCAATGCCGGCGGGCGGCCCGCCTGGCTTGGCCACCGGCGGATGAATGAAGAGTAACCGGGTCACAATGTCCTGTCCGTTGGTTCCGTCAATTGAAAGATACGGAAAATCGGGCATAAAACAAAGCTTTGACCTTTTCGGTTTTACGCCGTATCATTTATAGAGAGCATCATGGATCAAAGGGATATTTGAGTCATGGAAACACGGGACCTTGTCATAAAATCACGAAGCGGGGACATGCAGGCGTTCAGCCGCCTTGTAACGCTGCATCAGCCGTACGTGTACCAGATCGCGTACCGGGTGGTCCTCTCCGCGGAGGACGCACGTGATGTGGTACAGGAAGTGTTTGTCAAGGTCTGGCGGAACCTGTCCAAATACAGGATGAACACTAAATTTACCACGTGGCTTTACCGGATCGCGGTCAATGCCGCACTGGACAGGATGCGGCAGAACAAACGGCATGCGTCCGTCATCGCGGGGGAGGCATCCGGAATGACGGCGGCTTCACCGGATCCGGATCCGGAGCGTGCGCTGTTGAAAAAGGAAACGCGGGAGCTGATCGAACGGGCCATGAACAGGCTGCCCGAAAAGCGGCGGCTCGTATTCATACTGCGGGACCTGCAGGAGCTCAGTGTTCAGGAAACGGCCGAAATTCTCAAATGTTCCGAGCAGAATGTCAAGAGTCATCTGTACTATGCCCGGCGCCATATAAGGGAAACGATCATAAAAAGCGAAGGTGTATGATGCGGTGTAAAACAATCGAAAAATGGCTTCATTGGTACGGTGAAGGGGAACTGTCCGCAGAGCAGAAAGCGACGGTCGACGCACATGTCCAATCGTGTGAAAGCTGCCGAAGCCTCCTTGTGCACATCGGCCGTGCAAGGGACCTGATCGGCGATTTCAGGGCAGAAGCGCCCGTACCGAGGGACCCCGAAGCATTGGCCGGAGATGTTGTGCGTGCGGCGCGGCAGAGCCGGGAGCCCGGTTTTGTCGCTAGGGGACTGTTCTCGCTGGGACGCCCCGGTGTCCGCCTGGCGCTGGGAGGCGCCCTCGTTTTTATCCTGGGTTCATTTTTTATGGAAGAGATCCATATAATGAACCAAATTTCCGGGCTCGAGAATAAAATGAAAACAGAAACACGGCTTCCGCAATCCGCGTTCGTCCGCTGCTGGGTCTCAGCCGAACGGATCGCCGGCATGCTCAACGGGGACAGCGAGAGGCTGCTCGAACAGGCCAGGACGGGCCGGCTCCGCTTCGTTCCCATGGCCAGGTACATGTTCGAATTTCAGCACATGCCTGCCGGGGACCGGATGCGTGTGCTGCGCGCCTGCCGGGATGTCAGGAAAACGGTTCCGGATGTCATGACCCGTCTTGACCAGAAATATATCGAAATTCAATAAACGGGAAATATTCCCGACGGAGGTGTATCGTGAAGATAAAAAAAGAATGGATCATTATCGGCCTGATCGGATGGGCCCTGTTTTTCTCCTCGTGCTATGATATTAAGACTACGACGCGGATTTTTCCGGACGGATCCTGTGAGCGCACCGTTGTGGTGGAGGAAGATTCTTCGGGAGTCGCGGATATTCCTTTCCCTGTGCCCGTGGATTCCACCTGGATTATTACCTACGATGGCCAGAGCGATCCCAAACTATACACGGCCGTGAAGCGGTTTCCCAGTGTGAAGGCGCTGAACGGTGAATATGCCGGCGTCCCGGATACGGCGCTCACAGTTCGGATTTCACAGCAGTTGAAGAAACGATTCAGGTGGTTCAACACCGTGTACCGCTACGAAGAAACCTATTATGCCCAGGATCCTTTTAAAACAAAGTCCATTGGGGATTATTTCACACGAGAAGAACTGAATGCCTATTATATCAACGAGGACACCCTGGACATGGAGAATCGCATATATAATGAATACTGGAGGGATGTGATCCTCGAATCCTTCTTTCAGGATGTGACGACATCCCTTGGAAAGGATGATGAGCCCGAAAAATTCATAGGCCTTCTGAAAGTTCACGGGGACAGCATCGTTCATCTGATCATGGAGAAAAACCAGTCAGGGGACTCGCTGAACATGAATATAGAATATTTACTGGGAATCAAGCTGAAACAGAACGAGAAACATGCAGTCGACAAGGCCGTGGGAATGATTGGACGAAAAGTGGGATTCCTCATGGAGAGCATGGATTTCAAGAACGAGGTCAGTATGCCGGGCCTGATTCTGGACACGAATGCCAAGGATATCGAGGGCAACCTGGTCCGCTGGAAGTTCGACGACGACCGGTTCGTCCTCGAGGATTACCTAATGTGGGTGGAATCCCGGGTCGTGAACCGCTGGGCCATGACCGTGACAGGCATCGTATGTATCCTGCTTGTCGTTGCACTGATTGCCGGATCCGTCATCCGGCTGAGGATACGGAAAGCGGATCCGGCGGATTAAGAAAAAACCGCTGGATTTTATACAGAAAAGGCGTATATTACAGGGTCACTTATCCTTGAATTGCCGAAAGGAGAAAAGCATGATAAAACGGAATGGTTTTTCGCATGCGTGACGTTATGTCCGCCCTTTTCGGGAAAAGCGCCTGAAGAGGGTTCATATAGATTCCGGGCCCGGGAAACCGGGCCTTTTTTTTATCTGGATTTGTCCACGCCGATCCGTTCGCAGTACTGCGCCACCCGGCATGTGCTGCAGAACGGGCTGACCGGTTTGCACAGGCCCTGGCCGAAGGCCACGAGAATGTCGTTGATGGGGATCCACCATTTGGCGGGGAGCTTCTCTCTTAACACCATTTCCGTTTCGTCCGGAAACCGGGTTTGGACATAGCCGAACCGGTTGGTGATGCGGTGCACGTGCGTGTCCACGCAGATGCCGGGTTTGTCGAATCCCAGGGTGAGCACGAGGTTGGCCGTTTTCCGGCCCACGCCGGGCAATGCCAGCAGCCGGTCCAGGTCGTCCGGCACGTGTCCCTGATATTCCTCCTGCAGTATACGGCAGATCTCGAGTATGTTTTCCGATTTCCGTTTGTAAAATCCGACGGGATAGATCAGTTTCTGAATGGCAGCCGCGGACAAACCGAGCATTTTTTGAGGCGTGTCCGCTATTTCGAACAATCTGTGGGACGCCACGGTGGTCACCTCGTCCTTTGTGCGCAGGCTGAGCACGGTGGAGATCAGGATCTGAAACGGATCGTGCGAGCGTTCCTTGATCAGCGTTACGATGGGCACATGCCAGGTCCGGGATTCCTCGAGAAGAAGGGTCAGGACCGTATCGAGCGTTTCTGTGGTCATGGCAGGATTTCCGTCATTGGTCTTGAGTCCATGGGATCATGAATCATGATGTCATCTTTGCAGGTCGTGAAATTTGTCCATATCCCTGCGCTGTTTTTTGGTGGGCCGTCCCTTCATGCCGGCCCGGTTCTGCCTGTCCAGTTTCCGGAGTTCCCGGATCAGTTCCAGGTCTTCATCGGTAATCCGCTGTTTCTGTTCTTCGTGGTACAGTTCACGGGCCGCGGGAGGCGGAAGACCGCGTTCGGCCAATCCGAGCACGCGGATGTCCCTGTACCTGTCGTTGTGATGCAGGGTGATTTCGTCCCCGACGCGGATTATTTTATGGGATTTGGCCGCGGTCCCGTTGACCTTGACCTTCCGTCCCTCGCAGGCCTTCATGGCCTGGGAGCGGGTTTTGTAGAAACGGGCGGCCATGAGCCACCGGTCGAGACGCACTTCTTCCAGAGGCGGTTTCATTTTAAAGACCCATGCTTTGATTCGGATTCAATTCGAGTCATCCGGTTTTTTTAAACATTCTTAATATACAGATTCCAAACATGAAAATCAAAACCTCAAAATCATCCCGGCACCTGAAGTACCGGATCAGGACCTGTTGTCCGTATACCGGGCTGAAACTTCCCTTTGAATTTGCCGTAGGATTGGTTATATTGGCTCGAATCTGAATTTTAAAAAATCTCCGGAGGCATTTTCTGTCCGTCCAGCTGAATGACATCACCATCGCCTATGGGAAGAAAGTGGCCGTCGACCGGCTGACCGTGACTTTCCCCGAGGGGGCCACCGGGCTTCTCGGTGTCAACGGTGCGGGTAAATCCAGCCTCATCAAGGGGCTGCTGGGCCTGGTGCCGCTGAAATCGGGTTCGGGCACCATCATGGGAAAGGATATACGGGACCACGCGAGACAGGTGCGCCAGTGGATCGGCTACATGCCCGAAGACGACTGCCTGATTCCGGGTCTGACCGGCGTGGAACTGGTCCGGTACGCCGGCGAGCTCGTGGGTATGCCGGGTCCGGATGCCATGCAGCGGGCGCACGATGTGCTGTTCGCCGTGGGACTGGGCGAAGCCCGCTACCGGAACGTGGAAT
>JAFGGN010000054.1 GCA_016930535.1 bacterium | reverse complement strand
TACGGTGAACTCCGGCCGTACTCCGGTCACGATCAGCCGGATCACGGTGTCGGACACACTCGGTCAGTCCGTATCTTTTGATACGGAGGATGCGGATATCGTGATCACGACATCGGCTCCGCTGGCGCCGCCTCAAAATCTGGAGACCGTGCTCCGGGCGGACACGGTACGCCTGACCTGGGAACCTCCCGGGGCGGATCCCGGACAGCGCGGTGCCGGATCCTCCGCGAACCTGACGGGATATCATGTTTACCGCTCCCGCACGCCGCTGGATCTCAGCATAGACCAGTGCATCGATACGGTCGGTGCCGCGATCCTGACCTGCGGGGATACACCGGTTCCGGACCTGTATTATTATCAGGTCACGGCCGTGTATGAGGAAGGCGAAAGCGGACCGTCCAATGAATCCTGGATCGTTTACAATACGGCTGAAAAAACCGGGGGCGAAGAAACACCGGACCGTTTCGAACTGCTGCAGAACTATCCCAATCCGTTCAACATGTCCACCACGGTCCGGTATCATCTGCCGGAATCCGAATTCGTCAGAATCGATATTTACAATATACTCGGGCATCCGGTCAAAACCCTGGTCAGGGAAAATCAGGACGCAGGCGCCTACCGGGTGAACTGGCACGGCACCAATGACCGGGGAAACGGCGTGTCGTCCGGCCTCTATTTCTGCGTCATGCGGGCCGGACATTTTTACCGTGTGATCAAACTAATGGTATTGAAGTAGGCGGGCCGATGTTGAGGAAAAACGGATGTTCGGCGGTCTCGCCTTTATGATTTCCGGAAACATGTGCTGCGGCATCGTGGGTGACAGGCTCATGGCACGCGTGGGGCCCGAAGCATATGAAGCGTGCATTTTAAAAGAGCACGCGGTCTCCATGGATTTTACGGGCAAACCCATGCAGGGCATGGTTTTTGTAGAGCCTGAAGGCTTCTCCGAAGATGCGGATTTAAACGTCTGGATCGAAACCTGTATGGACTTCATACGGACGCTGCCTCCGAAAAAAAATGAAACCGCCCAATTAAGGCGGCAATGGTTAGTAAATTGACCAAACACATGGGATGCTCCATGAAGAATGCATGGGCGTTTCTGATCATTCTGCTTTGCTTTATGCGCTGTTCAACTTTCAACTACTATTCTGCCCGGACACTGAAAGAAGGTGATTCAGCAATCAGTCCGGGGTGGGATAATCTGTTTCTGTATGACAATGAGGACAAAGAATATATATTCGGACTCTCACCCAGTCTGGGATATATTTACGGACTGCCTTACCGATGTGAGTTAGGAATCCGGTACAATTTCCCTTATGTCCTGGAAGGCATGTTCAGACATCAGTTGAATCCTGAATCCTTCAAATCTTTTGATATCAGTGCCAATATGCATTTTGGAGCCGGTTTTCATGATTTCAATACCGATATACATTATATAAGACCGGGGATCACAATCAGCAAGGAGATTAAACGGTTCCAACCCTATGCCGGGTACTACAGAATCATTCCAGAATATACAAAAGCAGACGAAGACGATTTCAGAATCAATGCCCGTTCTGCCATCTCTTTTGGTCTGGCGTTTCCCTACAAGAAAGCATTGATCTTTCCTGAAATGAATTATCAGTATTCCGGGGCTGGTTTTTCGGACGGAATTTTGCTTGTTGGGGTGGGAATACGGTCTTCGCTTGGATCAGAACCATCATCCCCCTGATGATAACCGGCATATGCTGCAGGACGGCCAATTTCATCATACATCGATGAGGATTTATGAAAAACGACCGAAACACCAGATTCTGGGACCTTGTTGCAAAAAATTATCACAGGGATGAAGCACGCTTCGAGGCGATTACGCGCAGGGCGCTGGACAGCACGATCAGGCATCTCAAAAAAACAGATGTGGTGCTGGATGTCGGCTGCGGCACGGGCACGAAAACGTGTGAATTTGCCGGTCATGTGAAAACGGTCCATGCGTTCGATATCTCCTCCGGGATGCTGGAAGCCGCCGTACAGGAGGCGGCCGGCCGCGGTATCCGGAACGTGGTCTTCGAACACACGACACTGTTCGATGAAAGGTATAAACAGGCGTCATTCGATGTGATCCTGGCCTTCAACGTGCTGCATACCATGGAGAATGTCACGGAAGCCGTAAGACAAATCCATGCACTTCTGAAACCCGGCGGCCTGTTCATTTCGCTCACACCATGCCTGTCGGAAAAAATGGCCCGGATCACTCAGTTTCAGTTCAACGTGTATCAATTGCTGGGAAAAACCGGCCTGATTCCCCTGGTGCAGCGTTTCAGTATCACCGGGCTGAACGGTCTCATCGCAACTGAAAAGTTTGAAATCACGGAAACCGGTACGTTTTATCAGGATTTGTTCAGCGTTTACACAGCGGCCAGGAAAAAAAACGGATGAACCCGGCCGGAAACCATTTTGGAATGCAAAATCCGTGATTTTGCATGGCATGCACTCGTACAAATCCGGAACTCCGTGACAAACCGGGAGAGCACATGAGACTAACTGTCAAAACCATCATCGCAGCCGCCCTTTTATGCACACTCTGCCGCTGCGCCCGGACGCATCATCCGGCCCGGCCCATCCGTGTCATCACATTCAATATCCGGATGAACACGCCGTCGGACGGTCCCAACGCCTGGCCGTACAGAAGGGACATGGCCGCCGGCATGATCCGTTTTCATCACGCGGATATCGTCGGCATACAGGAGGCCCTGTCCGGCCAGGTCAGGGATCTGGAGGAACGGCTTCCGGATTACGCCTGGACGGGCGTGGGATGGGACGACGGGATCGAACAGGGCGAATTCATGGCTGTTTTCTATCTGATGAACCGGCTGACGCTTCTCGGCCACGGCACATTCTGGCTGTCCGAACATCCGGAAACGCCCGGCCTCGGATGGGA
Source organism: bacterium (assembly GCA_016930535.1). Lineage (GTDB taxonomy): Bacteria > Zhuqueibacterota > QNDG01 > QNDG01 > JAFGCO01 > JAFGGN01. The sequence continues at coordinate 12,808 of JAFGGN010000054.1, read as the reverse complement.
CGCCGCCTGCAACCGCACGGTCACATGGGCCGAATTCGAGGACAACGCATCGGGCCATGTCTTTTACCTTTTCAACACGCATTTCGATCATCAGGGCGTAACTGCCCGGAGAGAAAGCGCCGAACTGCTTCTGAAGATGATCGGAAAAATCGCGGGAAAATCAGACGTGATCGTCACCGCCGACCTGAACGCAACGCCGGATTCGGCCCCGGTCGCGATTCTCACCCGTCCCGCCGACAATGCGGCGGGGCTTTCCCTCGTCGATTCGAAGGCTGTGTCCATGTATCCCCATCACGGACCGGACCGTACATTCACGGGATTCGAACTGGCGGAGCTGGGGCATAAGGACCGGCCCATCGATTACATATTCGTGCGCAGAGACATGAAGGTACTGAATCACGGCACGCTTTCGGATACGTTCGACGGATTCCTGCCCTCGGACCATATGCCGGTTCTGGCCGAAATCATCATGGAGCAGAAACAATGAAAATAAAACGCAGGGGCTGTCTCATCTCCATTCTAATCGTGATCCTCATCCTGTGCGCAGGCGCCTGGTTCTTCTGGTGGAGCACCAACGCTGCAGGCGACCTGGTCTGGATCCCGTCTAAAATCCCGCCTGCCACGAAAAATCCGCCTGCCGTCGTGACTGAACCGGCCGGCTGGCCGTGCTGGAAAGGACCCATGCACGATGATTCGAGCCCGATCCGGAATATACGAAAGGACTGGTCGAAGGGCCTTCCGGAGGTCTGGTCCGTCGATTACCTGTGCAAAGGGGCAAAATCCATGAGCTGGTCTGCTCCGGCCATACAGGGAAATCGGCTCGTCGTGCCCGGAAGGGATGAAAAACACGATCTGCTGTTCTGTCTCGATCCCGAAGACGGCCGGCTCATCTGGATAAAAAAATACGAGGCGCCCGCAGGCAACAATTACGGGCAGGGGCATCGTGCCACGCCGGCCATTGACGGCGACCAGGTAACCACCGTCTCGAGGGAAGGTCTTATCCGGTGCCATACGCTATTCGACGGTACCCTGATCTGGAGCAACCGGCTTACGGACCTTGGGTGCATACCGCCCGAATGGGGAATCTCCGGCTCTCCGCTCGTCTGGAATGACCGGGTGATCCTGCACGCGGGCGGCGAAGCGCTGGCCGTGGCCCTGGATAAAACGGACGGGCATGTTCTCTGGAAAAGTGCTGCCGGTAAAGGCTCGTACACCTCCCCCGTTCTCCTGAAATGGCAGAACCGGGAACTGGTTGTTCTCTATCATCCGGAAGGCGTCTCTTTTATCGATCCGGCCACGGGCGATTTCGTGTATCAGCTCGGTCTGGACAAGGACAACACGGACATGACCTGCGTCACACCCGTGATCGACGGCAGCCGGATCTTCGTGAGCGCACTCAGGGGCGGGCAGAGCGTTCTCATCCGGATGGAGGACAGCGGCCCTGAGATCGTCTGGAGAAGCAGGGACATTCTCGCCTATCACACGAATCCGTTCATTATTGGGAATCATATTTACAGTTACAGCGGCATGACGCTGGATAATAAAATGGGAAGATTCGTGTGTGTTTCGCTTGAAACCGGGAAAACGGCCTGGAAAACGGGTGACCTGGGCATGGGCACAACGATTTTCGCGGACGGGCATTTCATCTGCCTCGATCTCAGGGGCACCCTGTTTCTCGTCAAACCGGATCCGGAAAGATTCGACCCGGTCACGGAATTCGCCGCGGCCATGCCGGATGTCAAAAAGCGCGTGTGGACCAAACCCGTGATCGCGGGAGACAATATCTACCTGCGGCACGGCAACCGCCTGATCTGTTACAGGCTGAAGGATTGACCCCGTGACTTACCCGAAGAATCTCCCGGGGAGCTTGAAGCTCCCCGGGAGATTCTCTGGCACCACTCTCTCAAAAGAGCGGGAACCAAACTTCAGGTTAAACGTTCATGATTTAGAATCAGCATATTCGGAAATTTCAAAGAACCATTCGAATAACACATGCTCCGAAAGCAGGATGGGGAGATCCTGTTTCACAATCTCGGGTACCGGCAGGTATTTTCACGAAAAATCATGCCGCATCCCGGACGTGAAACCTGTCCATTTACTTTCACAGGAGGAACCCATGCATCGAACCATATGGCCGATCATTCTGTCGGTTTTCACTGCCGCCTGCATGCTGTCCGCAGGCTCTGGCGTCGGCATATCCGCGCCTGGTTTTCTTACATCGCTACCCCCGGACGCGCCGGAACTTGCCGCTCCGGAAGACGGGATCACGGATGTCGGGAACGAAATCACCCTGTCCTGGACCGGCAGACCCCATTCCGCCTCGTTTACGTTGCAGATATCCGGCTCGCATGATTTCAACGAGCTGACCGTGGATGAAACCGGAATCACCGATACGCTGTTCATGGCCGCCGGGCTTGAAACGGATCAAACTTTATTCTGGCGGGTCTGTGCGGAGAATGCATCCGGCACCGGCGCGTTTTCCGAAACACGGCAGTTCAGTACGATCGTAACGGTCAACGTCGAAAAAAACGATCCCGCACTGCCTGAACGTTTCGCACTGCATCCGGCGTATCCCAATCCGTTCAATCCCGTGACCTCGGTCACATTCGACCTGCCGGAGGATGCGGAGGTGACGCTCTGGATCATCAACAGCCGCGGGCAGTGCATCCGCGATCTGGTTTCCGGTAGCAGGAAAGCGGGAACACATGTCATTCAATGGGACGCCCGGGACAACCGGGGCATCGCCGTGACAAGCGGCATGTATTTCTGTGTCCTCAAAACGGACAGGCTGTCCATGACACGGAAAATGCTGCTCATGCGCTGAACCGGTTTGTCAAATCCTTTGAACCGATCGAAAGGGAGAAATCCATGAAATTTTACATATACACAGCAGCCTTGTTGCTGGTCCATGCCGTGCTTTATGCACAGGGGCCCGGCGTTGAAAACGTGCGGTTCGAACAGCGGACGGACGGATCGCTTCTGGTGGACATCTATTACGATATCACGGATGCCGGAAACGACTCGGCGGAAATCGTGATCGAGGCCTCCGCGGACAGTGCGGACTGGACCCTGCCCTGCACCAGACTGACAGGCAATGTCGGAAAGGGTGTTCCGGGAGGGCCGGACAGGCATGCGGTCTGGGATTTCAATGCCGACAATCCGGATGTGAGTGGCGATTTTCAGGTGCGCGTCACGGCGTTCGGACGCATGACGGACATCGACGGCAATGCATACCGGACCATCTGGATCGGGGACCGGGTATGGACAGCCGAGAACCTGAGGGTCACGCATTATCGCGACGGGGATCCGGTTCCCGATATCCCGACGGCCATGGAATGGAGCGGTATGACAACCGGATGCCGCCGATCCGTAGAAACCGGTGCGCCGTCCGTATCATACGGACAGGTGTATAACTGGTACGCTGTCACCGACGGCCGCTGGCTGGCACCCGAAGGGTGGCACGTGCCCTCGGACCAGGAATGGAAAAACCTGGAGATGGCCCTGGGCATGAGCCCGGCGGCAGCGAACAGCCAGGGCCGGCGCGGAACCGACGAAGGCGGAGAACTGAAAAAAACCGGAACCGTTGACTGGGCGTCTCCGAATACCGGCGCAACCAATGAAAGCGGCTTTTCTGCCGTGCCCGGCGGGTACTGCACTGCAACAGGAATAACCATACCCGGTAATTATTACACCTATTTCTGGGCCACATCCGAGGGGGAAAATTCCGCGCAGGCCTGGTACCGCAGACTGGATTACAATGAATCGTCTGTAATGAGAGGCTGTGACGATAAAAACTGCGGCTGCGCTGTCCGGCTGATCAAGAACCCGGGTACGGAAACCGTGCTCGACAGTATTCATATTGACCAGTCCAAACAGGTCGTGATTTCAGACACGACCCTTGAATTCACATGCACGGCGTTCTATTCGGACGGCAGCATACTGGATGTGACTTCCGATGCGGTATGGTCCGTGTCCCCGGGAATCGCCGGGCAGATCGATGCAGCCGGACTTTTTACACCGGCGGATACCACCGGGATTGCAACGGTCACCGTGTCCTTTCAAGACCGACAGAATACGGTGATTGTCTATGTGATTGATGAAGACGCATCCGACCGCGACAAACTCATCGGTACCTGGCAGGCGATAAAGGAAGCCACAACCATACAGGGCCTGGGTACGATAACGGTCACGCCGCAGAGCGATCTGTTCGTGCATTTAATCATGAATATGAGGATGGACAGCACCGTTATCTACGAATCATGGACTGGGCCTGATAAAACACAGCCGGAATCCGGATATGAGAACGGTTCGGGCACATGGTCCCAAAACAGCACCGGCATAAGCCTGAATTTCTACGGATTCGTTATAGAAGGCCAGTACCAGTTTATCACCCTCGATGAAATCGAATTCAATGCAGAGGTCGTTGTCGATGATTTCGGACCGGAGGCCATTCCGGTAACGATCTGGTTCGAGCGGGATTTCTGATTTCCAATAACTGTGACCTCCCAGGGAGCTTCGAGCTCCCTGGGAGGTCACATTAACTCCGGATTTTGTATACTTCTGCATGTACAGGTTCCCCGTTCAAATCGCCCGGACCGGATGCCGGATACGGCGCATTTTCAAAGCACCATTACCGGAGGAAGACATGGCAGCAGTAGATGATAAGAACAAAAACGGAAAGGCCGTTCAGGAAGTGTCCGAAAAGACCCAGGTGAATCCCAAAGAAACGGATGCGGTCAACACATTCGATGATGATAAAAAATGGGATAACTTTATCAAGAGCAGCAAGGAAATGCTGCCGGTGACCCAGACGAAATACGTTCCTAGCGGCAAATACATCAAAGGATCGGAACCCAAACTGGCCCTGGCCGCGTTCCTGAGCATACCGGCCGGCGTCACAGCCACTCCGCACGCACTCGGTATTTACGGCGGATTGGCGTATCTGGTTATATGGGCGTTTGCCCACATTGTCCAGCTGCTGCCCTGTATGTCCATTGAAGGCATGATTATCATGATTCCTATATCCATCATATGCGCACTGGTCGAGCTCGCCATGCCCGGAATTGCGTCATCCTCCATTATCAATGTATTCAGCAAACGGGTCGAAAACAGAAGCGTCCGGATCGCGACCGTTCTGAGCCTCATTGCGTCGGTTCTCGGCGTCGCGCTCATGTCCGTGCTGCTGTATATCTATCATGAGCCGCTGCAGGCTAAATATGAATATGCATCGAAGGGCTGGAGCATTGCCGTCATGATCCTGTCTCTGATCGGTTCCGTGATCGCCGCACTCCTCATGCCTGAAGAACTGATGAAATCGGACAGATTCTGTGAAAAATGCGGGCCGATACCTGTTCCTGACTGTCATGATCAATACAGCAGGATGGGGCCTGGAATTCACCGGTTTTTTTCAGGATCATTCGGGCGTTTTCCGGCTCATGGCCGGCGCTTTGCCGGGATATTGTTTTATGCGTTTTTTCGAACATCTAATATTCAGGTTGGCCGGCCTCCCAGGGAGCCTCTGGCTCCCTGGGAGGTAAAAAAGGACGAACCATGACCGACATTGCCGGCATATCACGCATCCGGGAACTGACACGCGTTCTCGATCACGGCAGGAACACCGGCCAGGACGAACTGGACCGCGTGGCCCGCGAGCTGACCGGATCCAAAAACCATTACAGGCCAAGGGACAAAACCGAACGCCTCCCCCTGTTCGATGAGACCGGCCGTCCGCTGGGCACCACGGCTCCGCGATGGATCTGTCATCTCCTGGCATTGCGGCACCGGTGCGTCCATATCCTGCTCGTCTGGAAGAGCCCGGCCATGGGCGACGCGCTCGTGCTTCAGATACGTAACTGGGACAAGGACGATTCGCCGGGACAGGCGGATATTTCAGTGGGGGGACACATGACGGCCGCCGGATCGGCAGAAGCGGAGGCCGCGGCATTCAGGGAAATGCTGGAAGAAACGGGCCTGACACAAGAGGATCTGGTCGGCGTGCTCGTTAAAACGGGCGGCTATGCACATGACGAATCGCGTCCAAATGACAATTTCTTCAATTCGGAATGGCGCGATGTATATATCGCCCGGATAGATCCTGCCCGTTTCAGCCGGATCCATTTTCAGGACGGCGAAGTCGCCGGAATGCTGCTGGTTCCGCTCACCGGTGCGGACCGGCTGCTGAAACAGGATCATCTGCCCATGGCAAGCGCGCTCGTCAAATCATTGCCCGTTTGCCTGGAATTTTTGAAAAACCGGGCGCAGTAAGTTTCGGGCAGGCCGTATAAAACCACGGTTCCCGAAGGAACGCGTACAGACACAAAGAAACTGGAGAGAAACCGATGGGAGGATCGGAGCACAGCGAAACACGGCACAGGGGCATCGGGCGGCTGGAATACATTGTCGGATTTTGCGGAATTATGTACCTGTATTTTTATTTTATGCGGGAAAATTCCCATGCGGTTTCGGGAATAGGCCTGCTTGCCGTTGTACTGCTTGCCTTCAATTACACATGGCGCCGGCTGGCCAATATCGGCATGAACAAGTGGTGGATTCTTCTGATATTCTTACCGCTCGTCAATATATTCATCATCTATCGCGGTATGGTTTATCCCGCAGGCTGGCAGGACTCACATAGGCTCGACACGGCGGGCAAGGTCCTGAAATGGTCATTCATTGCCGGTGTGCTGGTGTACTTTATCGTTCTCGGATATGTGTTGCCTGAACTCCAGTAATGCAGGGTGGATCAATCCCCGGCGCTTTATCCGCCCGGTTGTCTCAGAATCACGGTAAACTCGCTTCCCTCCCCTTTCTTACTCTCGACTGTCACATCCCCTTGATAGAGCAGTGCGATTTTCTTCACGATGGCGAGGCCGAGACCGCTGCCCGGAATGTTCCGGGTTTCCGCATTTTTGATGCGCACGAATTCCTGAAACAGCCGGCCAGTCTCTTCGGGCGTCATGCCGAGCCCGGTATCCGCCACACGGATCCGGACCTCATCCTGTCCTTTACTGATACGGATCCGTACATCGCCGCCCTCCCGGTTGTATTTCACCGCATTGGAAACCAGATTATTGAGAATGATTTCCATTTCACCCGCATCCGCGATCATTTGCACCGGCTCTTCGCACTCCAGGCGAATCCTGACACCTCTTTCGCCGGCTGAGACGAGGGCGGTTTCACGCGCGGCCGCGGCCGCGGCACACAGATCCACCTGTATGGGTTCCCGCTTCTTCTGACCCGATTCGATCCGGGTCAGATCAAGCAGGTCGTCGATCAGCTTCAGCATGCCGTACAGGCGCACGGTACACCGGTTCAGCATGTCCGCATAGGCGTCCACCTGCTCGCCTGCCGTTTTGGCTTTGATGATTTCCAGATAACCCTCGACCGCATTGATGGGCGCCTTGAGCTCGTGCCCCAGGACTGAAATAAACTGAAACCGGACCTGTTTCTTTTCACGGGCCAGTTTTTTTACCTGATTCGCGAGAATCAGACTCTGAATGGCCTTGGCCACCGCAGCCTTCAGCTCCGCGGGTGTAAACGGCTTGGCCAGAAAATCGAAGGCCCCGCCCTTGATTGCGCTGACCGCGGTTTCAAGGGACGCATACGCCGTAATCATGATAATCAGCATTTCATTGTCATCACACTGCACCTGGTCCAGGATCTCCATACCGCTCATGTCCGGCAGTTTGTAATCGAGAAGAAGCAGATCCGGTCTTCTCTGCCGGATCTTGCCGATCGCCTCGCTGCCCGTACCGGCCGTATCCACATCGAATCCGATTTTGTCCTCGATTTCCGGAAAAGTCAGGTTCATTCCGGACAGGGCGCGGTGAATGGACTGCCGCATCCCGGGTTCGTCGTCCACAACGAGTGTTTTCAGAAGTTCCATAATCCAGTCCTATTAGCCGAGAAGCCGGTTAATTTCCCTGAGCAGTTGTTCAAAGCGAATGGGCTTGGCAAGAAACACATCCGCGCGTATCCAGTCCCGTTCCTCTTCGGTGGCCGCATCGAAATGAATGCCTGTTTCGCCGGCCACGCCGCTGACCATGATAACGGGCACCGACGGATCCGCCTTTTTCAGCTGATAGGCCAGGCTGAAACCGCCGTCAAAATGCTCCAGCATCAGATCGAGCACAGCCAGATCCGGCCGGGTCTCACGGATCACTGTCTCGGCCTCCTGCTGGCTCTGCGCCGTAATCACGCGGAAGGACCGGGTTTCGAGCTGCAGCTTCAGCTGATCCAGAAAATCCGTATCGTCATCCACCAGTAAAATGGTTTTTGTTTTTTGGGTTTTCATGAACATCCTCTATACATGATTGTTTGACACATGATTGCACGAATTATTCGTGCGATCCGTTTCCGGCCACGGTTCCCTGTCTGGGCAGAATCACCGTGAATGTCGTGCCTGTCGGCCCCTTTTCCGGATCCGCATTGGATTCGACCCGGATATCGCCACGATGCATTTTGATGATGCCGTACGTGATGGACAGTCCCAGTCCGGTTCCCTTGCCGATCTGCTTGGTCGTAAAAAACGGTTCGAAAATTTTGTTTTTAATGGACTCGGGAATGCCCGAGCCCGTATCCGAGACCTGGATTATCACTTTTTCAGGATCCGAGGTGCGTATTCTCAGCACACCGCCGTCGGGCATGGCCACGATGCTGTTGGATATCAGATTGTTCAGCACCTGGACAATCTGGTCGCTGTCTATTTCCACATGAGGATCGGTGAGACAATGATCCGCCTCAACCCGGACATGATCCGGGATCCTGACGGATTTCAGGACATGGTCGACGAGCCGGTCGATGCGCGTCTTTTTAAGAACCACCTTGTTCTGCCGGGCGAAGTGAAGCAGCCCGGATACGATTTTTTTGGCCCTGTCCGCATGGTCGGCGATCATTTTGAGATCCTCCTTGGTGCCGGCATTCAAAGCGGTCTCCTCGAGAAGCAGGTGGGCATACATGAGCACAACGCCCAGCGGATTATTGACTTCATGGGCGATTCCCGCGGCCAGCTGTCCCATGCTTGCCATTTTCTCGGATTGAATCAGGGCCGCCCGCGTATCCGCGAGCTCTTCATGGGAGGCGTTCAGTTCACTGATGGTGCGGTGCAGTTTTTCTATGGTAAAGGGCAGGCACATCTCGATTTCAGCCAGGCCCTTGTGAATGGCCACGGCATGCTCGTGACAGGAGTCGTATCCGCAGGCACCGCAATTCAGTTCATCCTCCACGCGCAGCTTGCCCATCTTTCTGAGAATGGCCCGTATGGTTTCGGGACCCGGCATGGACAGGCGCTGATCGAACACCGAAAATTTCCGGGAGAGATCCAGATCCTCGAACTGCTTCATGGCCTCTTCCCATTTCCTGATGTCCCGTTTCATGCCGATCTGACGGACATGCTGGCTGACCAGTGTCCTTCGCCTGTGCATGGGCAGGGACGTAGTCATACCCGCCCCCATGATGCAGCCGTCGCAGCACAATACGTCCAGCAGCCGCGCGTTCAGGTCACCGGAACCGAATTCCAGAAGCGCATCGATGAAGTTGGATTTTCCGCTGGCCGATATGATCTCGCCGGCCATCAGATCCTCGACAAGACCCGCCGCATCCAGAAGCCCCCTGTTGAGCGGAAACAGATTGCCCTTGCCCGCATGGGGGGGATCGAAATCCTCTTCTTCAGAAAACCCGGTATCCTCCGCCAGCCCGGCGAGCATCTGATGCAGTTCACCGAAAGTCAGCACCTCGTCGATTTCACCGGCCATTTCATCGCTGTAGGCTTCGGCCATTTTCGCGATACAGGGCCCGATAAACACCACGCGGAGAGTTTGTCCGTGCATGCGCCGCAGCATGCGTGCCGTGGCGATCATTGGAGACACCACGGGCGCCACCAGATGAATGAGATCCGGATGATAGCGTTTGATAAAACCGAAAACCGCGGGACATGCGGAAGAGATGTACCGCTGCGTGGTCGTTTCGAGCAGCTCCTTCATGCGGCGGGCCACCAGATCCGCGCCGAATCCCACCTCCGACACAAAATCGAATCCCAGGGCACGGATGCGGCCGACCAGTTCCGCGGCCGTGATTTCACTGAATTCAGCCGGAAAACTCGGAGCGATCATGGCCGCGACCGGGGCATCCGACTCCAGCAGCTCACGCACGCCGTCAATGGAACTGAGCACCTTTTTGGCTTTCTGGCTGCATACGCGAATGCAGTTGCCGCATCCGATGCACCGGGTGGCAATCACCTCCGCCTGCCCGTCCGCAATGCGGATGGCCTTGGCCGGGCATTCCCGGACGCAGGTATAACAGACCCTGCAATGGTCCTTTTCCGTGATGACCAGGGGCTGTGTTTTGTCACGTCCCAAGATCCGGCTCCTATTTTAACACTTCACGCGGTTCATAATGCGTATGAAGCAGATGATGGCTTTTTTTACTCAGCGGATGATCCAGCCATGTTTCATAGATCCGCTCAACATGGGGATTCCGGTGCGAGAACCGGATCGAAGCGTCCCTGTCGATCTGGTACAGCCGCTTCATGCGGCTCCTGATTCTGTCCGGTTCGAGTGTCAGCGGCTGTCCGCCGCCGGCAATGCATCCGCCGGGGCAGGTCATGACTTCGATGAAATGCAGATCGTCCCGTCCCTGACGGATCTGATCCAGGATAAGGCGCGCATTGGCAAGGCCGCTCACCGCGGCCACGCCGATTTCAAGATCCCCGATGCGCACATGCGCCTCCTTGATTCCATCCAGCCCCCGTAAAACCTGAAGTTCCGGCTCGTCCATTTCACGGCCGGTCAACAGCATATGGGCCGACCGTACGGCCGCTTCCATCACGCCGCCGCTGACACCGAACAGTTTGCCGGCCGAACTGCGTTCACCGAAGGGCGCATCGGCGCCTTCGGGAGCCAGGTCGTTCAGATCCAGACCCCGCATGCGTATGATACGGGCGAGCTCGCGCGTGGTCAGTACCGCATCGATGTCGGGAAGGCCGTCCGCCGCCATTTCAGGCCGGTCGGCCTCGAATTTTTTGGCCGTACAGGGCATGACCGAGACGCTGAAGATTTTTTCGGGATCGAGACCCGACTGACGGGCATAGAGATGCTTGATCAGGGCACCCAGCATCTGCTGCGGGCTCTTGCAAGTAGACAGGTTCCCGATCATTTCAGGATAAAAAGTTTCGACGAACTTGATCCATCCCGGAGAACAGCTCGTCATGAGCGGAAGCCGGCCCCCGGTCCTGATACGGTGAACCAGTTCGGAAGCCTCTTCCATGATGGTCAGATCCGCTGAAAAGGACGTGTCGAAAACCCGGTCCGCACCCAGCCGTCGCATGGCCGCGTTCAGCTGTCCCTGAACATCCTTGCCCGGTTTCATGTTGAATTCTTCTCCGAGTGTAATCGAAATCGAGGGCGCATGCTGCATGACCACCACCGTTTCCGGATCGCTCAGGGCATCCATGACTTCCTTGACCGCGCTTTTTTCACGAAGGGCGCCTGTCGGACAGACGGCGATGCACTGGCCGCAATTGATGCACGAGGATACGTTGAGGCCCTCGTCGAAAGCAGTGCCGATACGCGCCGCGCTCCCGCGGCCGATAAAATCGATGGCACCGACACCCTGAATCTCTTCGCACACACGCACGCATTTGCCGCAGAGAATGCACTTGGCCGGATCGCGCACCATGGCCGGGCTGGACGAATCGACGCGGGACTCCGCTTTTTTCGGGGAAAACCGCCTCTGACGAACGCCCAACTCTTCAGCCAGATCCTGCAGTTCGCATGCTTTGTTCCGAACGCAGTACAGACAGTCGTCCGGATGACCGGACAGCAGCAGTTCCACAATGGTCTTGCGCGCCCGAATCGCGCGCGGGGAGTGTGTGCTGATTTTCATGCCGTCCTGAGCTGGATAGGCGCAGCTGGGAACCAGACCGGGTATGCCTTCGATCTCCACCACGCACATGCGGCAGGCACCCGATGGAAACAGGCCGGAAAGATGGCAGAGCGTGGGAACCCGTATGCCCTCCGCCTTGAGAACATCCAGAATCATCTGTCCGGACCGGGTCCGGATTTTTCGTTTATTGACTTCAATTTCGATCACGTTGTATCCCTCTAACTTGCGGTGACTGCATCAAACCGGCAGACATCCGCGCATTTTCCGCAGCGGATGCATCTGTCCGTAACAATATAATGCGGGCTCTTCCGGGCGCCCATAACGGCATCCACCGGACACTGCTTCATGCACAGGCCGCAGCCGGTACACTTCTCTTCGTCGATACGGTACGTCAGAAGTTCCCTGCACTGACCGGCCGGGCATCTCCTTTCGTAAATATGCGCTTCGTATTCGTCCCGGAACCAGCGCAGTGTGCTGAGTACGGGATTTGGCGCACTCTTGCCCAGACCGCATAAACTCGTTTCCTGAATGACGCCGGCAAGGCGGTTGAGCATCATCACGCCCTGAAAACGCTGCAGCGCATCGAGTCCGGTCTCGTCCCGCCGGCCGTGACTGATGCGCTCGAGTATATCGAGCATGCAGCGTGTGCCTTCACGGCAGGGAATGCATTTTCCGCACGACTCGCGCTGGATAAAATCCATGAAAAATTTGGCGATATCCACCATGCAGGTGTTTTCGTCCATCACCACGAGACCGCCCGATCCCATCATGGCGCCCACTTCCTTCAGGGATTCATAATCGATCCGGATGTCCAGATGCGGTTCGGGAATGCATCCCCCGGAGGGTCCGCCGATCTGGGCCGCCTTGAACCTGCGGTCCCCGGGAATGCCGCCGCCGATATCGAACACGATTTCACGCAGTGTCATGC
>JAFGGN010000053.1 GCA_016930535.1 bacterium | reverse complement strand
CCCTTTAAAGGTAATTAGAATCATTGTTTTTTACAACAATAAATATGACCGATAAAAACAAACTAATATTTTTATTATGGTATAACGTGATTTTCACAGGTCGAACCGCCAACCGATATTTCAAATAAAACAAGTGATTCCAATAAGCCTAGAGATAAGATAAAATGGTACGCGGTTCGATCCTTGTGCAAAATTGTGTTATACCAAACTCTTACTCAATTTTCACCATCTTCTTGACAGCCTGAAAATCACCCATATGAATCTTATAAAAATATATACCTGATGGTATATCCTGCATATCTATCTTGATAGAATACTTTTTAGGTTGTTGATATGAGTTAACAAGTTCCATAATAACCTGCCCTGTTACATTATAAACGACTAGATTTACTTTGCAGGGCTCTTTCACGACATATTCAATTTGTGTGGAAGGATTGAATGGATTTGGATAATTCTGAAAGAGTGCATAGTTGTCCGGTATTCCGTTGTGGCGATTGGTAGAGATATCCAAATCCACTGAGGTAGATTCATCGGAATACGCAAGCAAAGAACCCCTGGTATTAATATATAAAGTGCCATCTGAATCGATGGGTACTCCTTGAACCTGCATTTGCCGAGCAGATACACTCGATGTCCCCATCCCACCTCGTATTGCCCATTTTTCATTACCATTACGATCAATAGCATAAAATGTCCAGCAATCTCTAAAATAGATAGTCCCATCACCAGCAATAGTGGGTGCTCCGCAGTTTGCTCCACTCCAAGTAGGATAATGCCATTTTAATTGACCATTCGGATTGAAAGCATTAAGTCCACGATAACTTGTCAAATATATAGTGTTATCAGAATCGATTGAAGGAATAGATAACATATCGAAATCATCAGCAGAATATTCCCATTTCAATTCTCCATTTGGATTATAAGCATAAAGACCAAATATGCCACCCTCATAAAAAGTACCATCATTTGATATTGAAGGAGAATATACATGAATCGTACCGTTTGGACTTATAGCAGGAGACCAGTCAATACTCGAATGATTGTTTATATCCCGGGCTGATTTTAGTTCACCATTCGGAGAAATAGCATAAAATAAAGTATTCATGGAACCGAAATAAATAGTGCCATCAGGTCCTATTACAGGTGACGAAACTTCGTATGAAGTAAATGCGACACCTATATCGAACACCCATTTAAGAGTGCCATCAGAATTTATAGCGTAAAGATACGTCATGCTTGCAATATTTGCTTTAGGATTACAATGCACATAGATTGTTCCGTCACATGTAATCGCAGGTGTTGTGAATGAAGGCGGGCCGTTCAATTCAAAACACCATTTTTCTGTTCCGTCAGGATTGATGGCATACAGAAACCCTGTGGTATCTGAAAATAGCAATCCACTCAGTAAGTATATTGTGCCATCAGGGCCAATGACCGGGGATCCAGCATATTTACTTTTTGTTTGAAATTCCCACTTTAAAACAGGTTGCGAAATGCCCGGAGCTGAGCTTCTACCTGTATGCTGCGCATCATGCTGTAACATTGGCCAAGGGCTATCAGCGAGTTGTGCCGAAGCATTGGATCGTATAATGATATAGTTCTCTTTTATTTCAGTGTCTGTGCCTTCGGATCCGGTGACTGTTAAAGACACCGTGAAGGTATCAGCAGTATTGTATGTATGAACTGGATTTTGTACCATGCTTGTATTGCCATCACCGAAATCCCATGAACGGCTTCTGATAACACCCGTTGATTTATCCGTAAATTGTACAGCAAGAGGTGCGTAACCTGAAGAATGATTAGCGGAAAAATCAGCCTCTAGTCCTAATATATTATTATTATATAGCAAGATAGATGATGCAGGTCCTCCATATGCACCCATGTCATTGCGTGTATTCCCCAACGCAGGATAGAGTGCATATCCTGTTTTGTTTTGGTCTTCCGGATCGTTATATATAGAGTTTTGATCACCTTTATCAATACAGGGTGAGACACCATCAAGCAGATTGTATTGTTCATCTGCAAATAAAGGATTAAAACTTATATTGCCTTCTCCCTGATAGCCGAACTCAATACAACTAAATGTTATCTGGATATTACTTGAATCTGAAGTGGGCCATTGATATCCAAAAGGACTATTACCATTGTTAAATATAATTGAATTTTTGACTGTCGCAGAACTTGAAGCACCCATATATAGTCCACCGCCACTTTCGTCGCTCAGAGTATTCAAATATGTACCCGTGATCACGCAATTTTCGACATCTGCTGTTCCACTTTGTATAAATATCCCGCCACCTTGAATGCTTCCGGGCTTAGCATACATTTCATTATTGGCGAGAATGCTATTTTTTAAGGTAACTTCTGCATCGTTAACGCTGACCGCCCCTCCATAATTATGGGTATAAGCGTCAACAACATTTGAATCAATAACACAATTGGTTAATACAACATCGCTACCAAACTCAATTTGAACTCCCCCACCTCTTGGAGTTGATGTTCTGAGGGCATAATTGTATATAATCCGACAAAAATCAATCGTCGCAGACGTTGATTTTATAATAACACCACCGTTTTGTGACCATTCTATTCTACAATAAGCTAATTCCATACTCTGGGCAGAATTAGCATAAATTCCTCCCCATCTTATATCCGGCCCATTTTTAGTAAAAAGAATGGGATTTTGTTCGGTTCCCTTACTACTCAATATTCCTACAACTTCGAAAACATAATCACCAGCAAAACGGATAACTACCCCGGGATTAATGGTAAGAGATGCAACCAAAATATCGCCAACGACAATATACGGAGAATTGGTCGTTGTCCAATTCCCGTTGATGATGGTGCCTGATACGTTTGTTTGAGAAAACGAAGAGACTGATGTTAAAATTATAATAATTGAAATATATAATGCATTTTTAATCTTGTGGAACATATAATCTTCCTTTCTTGAAATATTAAAATAAGCGTTATATACAGTTTGTTGGTATAACGTGAAAATAACCTGCTGGAACATGCGGAGCACAGAACTCTGATATAAAAAAACCTTTTGCGGAGCACAGAAAGTCAGTTTCGCACAGCGCTGTTCCAGTCAGGTTAATTTTTTTGTTATGTGTTTTTAATTGCAGTGACACATTATTATTATCAGATTTATATATCATTGTTTCTTTGTATTATTTGCTATAGCTACCAATGCTCGAATTTGTTCGGCTAAAAATCGAGTTAAAATAATTATAAGAAAACCATAAACGGGGGCGAAAATAATTGATAATATGCCCATATTTATAAAACCAACTCCAAGTTGTCTGCTCAAATAATATCCTGCATCGCCAAGTGCAATAATTGATAATATACCAAATACAAATCCTATCAATCCAATCAGAGTTCCTATCCATTCTCCTAATGTTTGAATAAAATGAGAAAAGGTAGGAGTTGCAATAAATTCATCTCCAGTTGAAGATGATAAACTTATTTTATTTTTTCTATCCCACCAAAGTTGAAATCCTATCCAACAAGCAATACCAATCGTAAGCCATGCTAAAATAAATCCAAACACGATTTTTGAGCCTGCACTAAAAATTCGATTGTCAATTGCTTGGTAAAGTAAATAAAAAGGCAATAGGAGATTTATTATTGCGATTAAGGAATAAAGCCAACTAAATGGCTTGCGGAAAAATCTGCCATCATCAATTGCTGCTAAATAAGGGGCGATAAAAGTAAAAAATCTGTTCTCCATGTTCTTTTCTCCTTATTGATTTGAGTTTAACACATAACATATTATTATATAGTCAAAAACCTCTCTACCCGAATGTCTTATATAAGACATTTATGGCTCGTATAAGCCATATTTCAGGGAGATGGCCTATATAAGACATATCGAAATGGCTAATATAAGCCATTTTTTTGTGCAGTTTCCTTGGTGTGATTATGGCTAATATAAGCCATTTACGAATTATTTCCAAATACAATCCTGTTCTCAAGTCCAAGATTCAAAATCTCCCTGTATGCCAATAACCATGTCTGGCTTTTTACGTCCCATTTGCCTCCGGAAGCTTTGACGACCTTCCTGAGTTGATATTCGTTTATATATATTTTCAGATGTAAAATTTTATTGACCGGGATTTTCCCGGGTTCTTTTTTGCTGTTTTGGATTTCGTCCTCTATCAGTTCCACAGTCTTATATTTTTTAAGGGTTACAGGATCCATTCTGTATCTGACACAAATTAATTTGTTACCATATTTTTCAGTTTCGTTTTTTGCGCCTGATGTTCCAGGCTTCAGTGTTCTCAGGGCTCTCATCATAACTTATCCGCCGGGCTCGTTACGGCCAGTCCGCCCTTGTTGAGTACATGCGTGTAAATCATGGTTGTCTTGACATCGTTATGTCCCAGCAGCTCCTGCACGGTCCGGATGTCATAGCCGTCTTCCAGGAGATGCGTGGCGAAGCTGTGACGGAGGTTATGACAGCCCGCATGCTTGTAAATTCCCGATTTCCGGATTGCGTTTTTCACGGCTTTTTGAAGCACGGAATCGTACAAATGATGCCGCCGCCGGGTCCCGGAAATGGGGTCTGTGGATATCTGATGGGCAGGGAACACATACTGCCAACCGAATTGCCTGGCGGCGTTCGGATATTTACGTTCCAGCGCATTGGGTAAATATACACTGCCGTATCCGTCCTCCAGATCCTGTTGATGGATTTTCTTTACCCTGGCTATTTGTTCCTTTAAAGGTTCCTTCAGTTTCTGCGGCAGCGGAACGACACGGTCCTTGCCGCCTTTGGCATTTCTCACAAGGATCTGATTGAAATCGAATTCGATGTCCTTGATTCTCAGGTTCAGACATTCCCTCAGCCTGAGGCCGGCGCCGTAAAGGAGGGTGGCCATAATCCGGTGAACGCCGTCCAGCCGGTTCAGAATGGTCCGCACCTCATCCCTGGAAAATACCACGGGAATACGCGACGGTTTTTTCGCCCAGACAAGGTCGTTGAAATTTCCCGGGTCCTTTTTGAGAACATGCTTGTACAAAAAGACGATGGCGCACAGGGCCAGGTTCTGGGTCGAAGCCGCAACCTTTTTAATGACGGCCAGGTGGGTCAGAAATCCGGTAATCTCCTTTTCACCCAGGTCATCCGGATGTTTTTTCCCGTGGAAATATATATACTGTCTTATCCAGAAAATGTAAGATTTTTCAGTGCGGTAACTGTAATGCCGCAAGCGCAGCTCCGCACGGACCTGGTCCAGAAGTCTGGGAGAGCCGCCCTGGGACGATTCCTGAATCATGACCTGGTCCTGTCTGTTATAACGAATGAATTTAAGCTGGGAAGAAAAAAAATGAGTAACAATGGAACGGCTGATTGAAAATAGTAAATATTGATTCAAGATGCAAGGGAGAAAATCAGGAATTCAATGCCCCGGCCTGTCCAGTTCGAACCGGATTCCGAACATAAACGTGATCACGAGCGGCGCCCCGGGAATCAGGGACCATTGCAGTTCTTTCGATTCATCGATTCCGCGGAGATATTCCAGCTCCACCGCATATGGAAACAACCGGTACTGCCAGCCGTGATAGACCCGCTCTCCGTAGAACGCATCGGTCTCATACTCATCGAAACGGTGCCAGTCCTGCCTGAAACTGAAAATGGGACCGATTCCGGCATTCAGGCTGTTTTTCCCCCAGCTGAACTGAATTCTCGGTCCGGCATGCACGCATCCGGCCATCACGAACGCGCAATCCTTGTACAATCCGGATGTGATCCGGAAAAAGGTCCGGCGGCCGAGACGATAATCCAGACTGGCAGCGCCGCCGATCTCGGGAACCACGTAGCCCTTTTCCTCAAATTTCAGGGGATACAGTTCCGCATTGCCGCCGCCTCCGGGATGCCACGTAAGACCCAGATACTGAACGGACAGATGCCACACGGCGCTGTTATCCGCCCTCAATTCCAGGATCTGAGAAGAGAGTCCTGCGGCCCACAGAACGAACAGGATCCCCGAAATGAGCCGTACCGGCACACAATCAATCGTTTTCATGGAGAGAATCCCTGCCTTGCATTTCCCGGAAAAATGGAATTGGACTTCCTGATTTTTTGGATGCAATTGAAATTAACGGCAATATATGCGATCCATGATTCATTTCCAAATGAATTCAATATCCGGTACTGCGACGCATGAATCTTTTATGATGTTTCGTTCGCCGGGATCATATAGAGCGATTGTCACATCCGGGATACCTGTTTGTATACGCAGTTTAGCAGGGGGAAAGAAAAGGGGAACAAAGGATTGTATATGTCGCACACAACATTATTATTTATCAATTATTTATGAATGCCTTGTATGTAACGTTGCATACTACGGTGTATAAGCGCCGGACGGCCGGGGATGGCCGTCTTACAGGTGGTTGTTGAGGCATGTGTCGAGTTCATCCTGGGCCTGTTCCCAGGAGGCATAGTGCGTTTTAAGATCCTTATCCAGCCGGGCATGCTCCTGCTGCAGCTCACGGATCAGGCCCGGTTTGTCGTAGGTGTCCGGATCGGCCATACGGGATTCGAGATCCTGCTTCTGTTTTTCGAGTTCCCCGATCTTCACTTCGATCTGCCGGACCTTCTGTTCATAGGGCTTCTTGAGGCGGTTGAGCGCATCGCGCGACTCCGCATCCTGTCGGCGCTGTTCGCGTGATTTACGGGCCGCCGGTTTCACGCCGGGCACCTTTGTTTCGGCTTTCTGATCCTGACCGGACATCTCCGCTTCGAGCCGTTTTCCCAGATAATCGTTGTAATTGCCCTCGAAAATCCGGAGTGAATGATCCTTCACCTCGATCACCTTGTGCACGAGCTTGGTCAGAAAATACCGGTCATGGGAGATGAGGAGCAGTGTGCCGTCATACTGCTCCAGGGCATGCTCCAGTGCCTCCTTGGAAACGATGTCCAGGTGATTGGTGGGTTCATCCATAATCAGAAAATTGGCCTCTGAAAGCAGCATCTTGGCCAGGGACACCCGGGCCTTTTCCCCCCCTGACAGCACGCGGATTTTTTTATATACATCGTCCCCGGAAAACTGAAAAATGCCGAGCACATTGCGGATGCGTACGGAAGCGGCTTCCGCGGCGAAGGACGACACTTCTTCAATCACGGTTTTACCCAGATCCAGCGCATCGATCTGATGCTGCGAATAATACCCGGTTTCCACGTTCTGACCCAGCGTGACCGTACCGGCCTGGGGTTTGAAATCCCCGTAAATGAGCCGTGTCAGCGTGGTCTTGCCCGCACCGTTTTCCCCCACCATGGCGATTTTGTCGTTCCGGTAAACGGACAGATCGATATCCTTCAGCACCCAGTCCCGGTCGTATCTGAACGACATGTCCCGGATATGAAGCACGTCCTTGTAGCTGGGTCTGCTGACGCTGATCCGGAACGACCAGTTGCGGCGCTCGTCCGGCAGCTCGATCCGTTCGATTTTTTCAAGCATCTTGATCCGGCTCTGCACCTGGGCGGCCTTTGTGGCCTTGTATCTGAACCGGTCTATAAACGCCTGCTGGCGCCTGATTTCCTCTTCCTGTTCCCTCTGCTGCTTTTTCAGCAGCTCGAGATTTTCGGCCTTTTTCCGTTCATAAAAGTGATAATTGCCCGCATAATGCGTCAGTTTGCCGCGTTCCAGCTCATAGATATCCGTGGCGAGCCGGTCGATAAAAAACCGGTCATGCGACACGATCACGACGCTGCCGCTGAACTGGACCAGGTACTGCTCCAGCCACTCCAGTGAAGGCAGATCGAGATGGTTGGTCGGTTCGTCCAGCAGCAGCACATCCGGGTCCTGAAGCAGCAGGCTGGCCAGTACCGCACGCATGCGCCAGCCCCCGCTGAACTCGGCAATCGGACGCTCATGGTCATGCTCCTGAAAACCCAGGCCCGAAAGAATCTGCTTGGCCTGATGTTCCAGCTCATAGCCTCCGAGGGCCGCGTAGTGATGCTCGAGCCGTCCAAGCTTGTCCAGCAGCTCCTTCGGCGGATCCGTATTGCCGGACAGAAGGGCGTGCACCTCCGCAAGCTGTTTCTCGATGCGGCTCAGCTCCTGCTGGCGCTGCATCACGGATTCGATCAGTGTGCCGCGGTGCAGGACAATCTCCTCCTGCGGCAGGTAACCGACCGACGTTCCCCGCGGCATGATCATCTCGCCGGTATCCGGTTTGATGTCCCCGTGAAGGATCCTGAACAGCGTGGTCTTACCCGCCCCGTTCGGACCGATCAGGGCCATGTGCCGGCCCGGATGAATCATCCACTGCACGCTTTTTAAAAGCGGCCGCTCGCCGATCGAATAACTTAAATTACGGATCTGAATCATAGGGAGCAATTTAACGAAGGAATTTGGATTTTTCAACTGGAAATGCGGAAGTAAAATCGCAGAGAAGCAGAGGACGCAGCGTTCGTGCAGAAGTAAAAATGTAGAAGTGTAGACGGGTAAAAGAGTTGATGAGTTTAAACCAGGGATCATACTGAGGGGACACTTTTACGCTTTACCCTTCTACGCTTCTACCCATTTACTCTTCTACACTTCAACTGCCTTTAAATCACTCGTCTGGGTCCATGATATCCAGTTCGGAATCCAGGGACTCGAACGCATCCTGAAGTGTCGTTGTGTTGCCCAGCATGCCCGCCACCATAACGACCTGAAGGATTTCATCGTCTGAAACACCCAGTTTTTTCAGTTTCATGATCTGATTGGCAATACAGCCCGGGGATTTCAATGCCACGGCTGCCGACAGCGTGACCAGATTGTATTCACGCATGGTCAGCGGACCGCCGACCATGAGGCTGGTTCCGTACTGAAAGAAGGCCGGCAGCACGCCTTCCCTTTCGGACATGACCAGCAGTGTTTTGGGGACAAAGCCGTACCGGGCCTCAAATTGTTGCAGAATCTGCCCGTCCGGCGTGGATATGTCCTTCACGTTTTCCCGTGCATTCAGTGTAACAAACAACATGCATAACAGGGTAATAATCGATTTCCGCATGGTTCCTCCTTTAAAATTGGCAGGGAAAGGTGATTTAAGGATGCACCTTCTCACCCTTCCCCGCATTTGTGATGTCTTACTTCTCTTCGCCGAGCTCTTTGATCAATGTTTCAATTTCCCTCTTTCGATCATCGAGAATTTCCAGCTTCTCCTGGAGCACACGGATTTTCCTGGCGTTGCTCCACAGCACGGAGCAGACACCATGACTGCTTCCATGCTCATTTGAACACGTACAATGCATCCTGATTCACCCCCTTTCTTTTTAGTATTTGCGTATTTACTTAATTTTATAAGTAAAATTTTTTGGATTTTTCATGACAGCCGTGATCAGGTCATTCATTTTAGTATTTCAGCATTTGCTTAATTATATGTGCAAAAAAATCATTTCGGTTTCATGATGCGGTCCAGTTCGGAGCATACATGATCGATCTGTTCCGGATTCAGGCGGTAATGGATAAAATATCCCCTGCGCTCGCTTTTGACGAAACCCGCATGCTTCAGCACCTTGAGATGCTGCGACACTGCCGACTGCGTGATTTCCAGGCGCCTGGCCAGTGCATTGACGCAGAGCATGGGCTCGCAGTCCTTTCTGCGGCAGTGGCTGAGCATTTGAATGATTCGCAGCCGCGTCGGATCGGAAATGGCCTTGAGTTTATCGGATATGTTATCGATTTCTGTCATGACGCCTTTTTTGATTAAGTTGTCACTAATATACTTAATTTATTCCGGCATGTCAAGTAAAAAACCGGTATAAGGGTGTATGAGTATATGAGGCCCGGCCCCTGTGGACGGCCGCGGACGGCGGACAGGTGACCGCGGATGGGCAGTATCATAGACGACAGAGAACCGGAGAAATGGAGACGCGGTGAAAGGGAGTTTACAAAACAGAATTCTTTTCTTCTCCTTTTCTCCTTTTCTCCGAAGCGCCGGTGCATGGTCGGATTCTGCATATCCGGCAATCAGCCAGTATTATTCTCCTGCATTAATCTCACGATAAATCGTCTCAACCAGCCCCTTTTCCTTTTCTTCGAACGCGGTCTGAATATCTTCCAGGGATTTGCCCGCCTCGATCAGCTCGTTGACCTTGGCCTGCATGGCTTTCATCGCCCCGATATGCGCCTCGATGTCCGCCCGGCCGACCGGATCGCTGTGCCCGCTGCAGAAGATTTCGGCATCCAGTGTCTCCAGCATCCGGGTCAGCGTATTCACATGGGCGAAGGAATTGCCGCCTTTGTATGCATGAATCAGCTGCGGCCTGCCCATGAAAATCTGGTCGCCTATAAAGGCGCATTTCGAGTCCGGAAAATACACCACTGCATCGCCCGTGGTATGCCCGGTGCCGAAATACCGCAGTTCCGCCTTTCTGCTGCCGAGATAGATATCCATTTTATCCCTGAAAGTAATGGAAGGCACGAAAGGCCTGAGTTCGGGATCGAGCCAGTCCGAGGGCTGGCCGTCGCGTTTCGGGTGAAAAAACTCCCGCCTGCAGTTTTCATGGGAAACGATGATCACGGACCCGGGGAAATAGATGTTCCCCCGGACATGGTCCCCGTCGCTGTGCGTATTGACCAGGTATCTGACCTGAAGATCCGTCAGTTTTCCGATTTCCTCCAGGGTTTGTTTTACAGAGGCCTCATCCATTTTTGCATCGATTACGAGCACGCCGTTCTCCCCGATAAAAACTCCGCCCCTGGCGCCACGGCCTTCCAGAATTTCATAAATATTCGTGGAAACAGCCCTGAGCTGAACCGGCAGACTTTCACGCGGCTGGGAACGGATCATGGATGGAGACAAGATCAGGAATCCCGCGATTATCGCCGAACCTGCGTTTTTTATTTTCATCATACAGGGCCTCCTCCTTTCACTCTGAATATGGGGATCCCGTAGCTGACTCTCTCTGTGCAGTCCGGCGCTGTGTTTTTAATGCAAAATCTCAGACGTTCGAGTGCTGACCGGACAGCAGCAGGTTGATCATCGAGGTAAGCATCCACTTCATTCGACGCATGACGTGAGGGATCCTGTTTCGGCTTCATGTTTTGTTTGAAATACTTAAATGTTTAAATGAGAACCACTGTTGATTTTAACGGAAACTGCCTGAATATGAATCCGATTGAGCAAATGCGTCAACCGAACAGCCATTTGGCCGCATCGTTGACATTTCCGAAAAGATGCATGTCCGGCTGGTCGCTCATTCTCTGAATGTCCGGAACGGATTCGTATCCTTCAGGGGAAAGCAGAACCGCCTTTTTCCAGGTTTCATCGAATCCGGCCTCGAAAAGCACCGTGTAACAGTACTTGAAATTCACCATGGACGGTTCCATATCGGCCTGACGCATATCCATGACGAAACAGTGACACTCGTACTGATCGATGGCAAACCTGATTTTGCTCACGCATGCCTGAAAAATTTCCCGGGAATACATCCCGTTGTACACACCGATCAGGCAGTTGCGCTTCTTGTCATAGTGCAGTTTAAACATCGCTTTTTCCGGATGGCCGGCAGCACCGGATCGCGATCGGATATCTGCCGGCAGGTTTAAGGTTTTTCGGGCAGGGCCGTAACTTCAATGGATCTCCCCTCCCAACCGGCCCTTAAAGGTCTTTGTTCTTTGTTCTTTGTTCTTTGTTCTTTGTTCTTTAATCTTTAATCTTTACTTCTCCCACAGCCCTGTTGCCCCCCCTGTCCACTGTCACGACCTGATAATCCGGGATTTGCGGATCCGCGG
Organism: bacterium; assembly: GCA_016930535.1. GTDB lineage: Bacteria > Zhuqueibacterota > QNDG01 > QNDG01 > JAFGCO01 > JAFGGN01. The sequence continues at coordinate 1,884 of JAFGGN010000053.1, read as the reverse complement.
CCTTGTCCGTGAATTCAAAAGGATCTTTCGTGATCTGGGGATGATGGGCGACGATTCCTATTTTTTCCCGATCCCGGAAAATTTCATACCGGTCGATGGGATGGCTGCCTGCAAAGGCCGTATGCCAGGTCAGCCGGATCTGACCTGGCCGCGCATTCAAACGGACGGCCCTCGGTGCCTGAACCGGAGTCAGCCCCCTGGGCGGTCCCTGGAAATAATTGGTTTTGCCTTCCTTTACCTGCGCTGCCATGGCCTCGATTTCCCGGCGTCTCGAATCTTTCATATCCGTGATCCGCACCTGCGCATCGGAAAGATTTCTGGAAAGCTGACATTTCCGGCTGTTTTCCGATATTTCACCGATCCCTATAATGACCGTATGAACGCAGGGTGTGGATACCGTATATTCCACAAGCGGACGGCTCGGCAGGGACGGGGATCCGATTCTCCGTACAACATGCTCCGGCTGCGAGGACCAGTGTGCATCCTTGTCGTACATCGCACCGTCTGCAAAGACTTTCATGCCGATCACGCCCATGTTTTTGGATCCGGCCACCGGCAGTACATTGTTCTGCATGTTGAAATACAGCATATCGTTCGGATTGACGGCCACCAGCATTCCGTCTAGAATATCCTCCGTATCCCTCTGAATCATCTCCATCATGACGGCGGGTGAAAAATGTCCGGAGAACCCGATGTGCCGGATGAGTTTTTCTTCCCCGGGATTCAGACCTGTCAGGTTGGTGCCGTCCCTGTAATCCCGAAGCGCGGCCAGTGCGCCGATCACTTCCTGCCCGGGATCCGGTTTGTGCAGACCCGTATAGACCGCATCCACCTCGGCCATACTCGAAATGCTGTGTATCAGTACCATGTCCAGATAGGCGCCGCCGGGATATCCGCCCCTGCCGTCCCCGAACATCTGGGACAGGGAACGTTTGACATCGAGTACGGCACTTTTCTGCTGATCCGGACTGTTGGTCCAGTTGTTCACGCCCGGGACTTCCGGCAGCCCCTTGGCCCAGCGCATATGTGTTTTGCTGGTCAGAAAAAAGGAACGCCTCAGTTTCTCGTCATACCCCGGAGAGCCGGGAATCAGGTTGAGTCTGCGGAACGCCTTGCCGTAATTCGTTTGACTGGGCCCGTACAGATTGGATGTGTCAAAATAATTGATGCCGAGGCTGAAAGCCTTGAGAATGATCTTTTCCGGATCCACATCGTGGGGTGTCCATTGAAGGGAAGCCTGACCCCCCAGCCCAAGGGTGGTTGTTTCAAAACCAAGACGGCCGAACACCCGTTTCATGGGCCTGCCGACGCCGAGTTTACCGCAATTCAGAAAGGGCGCAGCGAACAGTCCCCCGCCAGCTGCGGCTGCTGATTTCAGAAAATCGCGCCGGTTGATCGAAGAAGATCTCATATCCGCCTCCCTGGACGATTGGACTGGATTTAACGAATTATAAGCACTTCCATGTTTTAAATCAACCTGATTTTTAGTAAAACCGCAAAAACATGACGGCTGAGCGTAAAAATTATCATAAATAGCCTAAAACAGTATAAGGGTGTATGGGTATATGAGTATATGTGTTTATGGGATCCAGCACTCCGGCCCCGGTTCGTAGCCACGGACCATGTGCCATCAACGATACGTTAAATCACAAATCGCAAATTCCAAACATACAAGGAAGCCACATCTCCGACATTTTTTCACCCTTTTACCCTTCTACTCTTATACGCTTCAACTCTTCCTTTGCGTCCTCTGCGCCTCTGCGGTTTTCACTTATCTTTTTTTCCCTTCTACCCTTCTACTCTGCTATATTAAATATCAAGCGTTTTCTCACTGCATCCCAGAATATTTTACTACCAGCACTTTTCCGTATTGTTCCTGACATT
>JAFGGN010000052.1 GCA_016930535.1 bacterium | reverse complement strand
TTAAAATATATTTTGTTGTGGTGATAAAATATACGGAGACTTATCTCAACTTTATATCATAAAAATCCTATCTTGGACAAGAGTGATCTGAGATAAACGTTGGTCAGCTGGGTCAGATTGTTGATTTCGGAAGGAAGCGGGCCGGTGAGCTGATTGTTTTGCATATGCAGCCACTTAAGGCCGGCAAATGATCCGATGGCCGGAGGAATGGATCCCGTCAGATTGTTATCACCGAGCCAGATTTCTGTCAACTGGGTCAGGGTCCACAAAGATGCGGGGATATCACCTTCCAGCTGATTTTTATATAAAAGCAGTCTCTCCAGATGGATAAGCGCACTCAAGTTCTCAGGGATATGGCCTGTCAGCTGATTCTCGCCCAAATTCAACGAGACCAGTTCCGTCAGATTCACGACAGATGACGGAATGGCTCCTGTCAGGCTGTTCTGTCTGAAATCCAGAACCTGAAGTGCAGTCAGCTGTCCCACATCTTCCGGGATGCCGCCGCTGAGATTGTTCTGAGAAAGTGCCAGTTGTGTGACCCGGTAGTTATCGACGGTCACGCCTTTCCATGAAGACAGCGGCCCTGTAAGCCAGTTGGTATTGTCCGTCCAGTTCGGGCCGTCCGTGCTGTTGTACAGGGCCACCAGTGCCAGGGAATCGCGGACAAGATCCGGAGATGTGCCCTCGACCCTGACATGGATGGGGCGGCTGGTCAGGATAAGCTCCGTAGCCAGGGTATTGCTGATATTACAGTGATAGGTTCCCGAATCCTGGACGGTGACCGAATTGATCGGATAGGCTGTTTCCAAAGCACCGGGTATGAGGTTCCCGTTCCGAAACCACTGGTACAGATTCTGTGTGCCTCCCACGGTCACGGACAGGGAGAGTGACGTTCCCGGATTGGCCGTAAGTAACTGCGCCTCCCCCACACTGTCCTGTGAGATATAATCGAACTCGCCTATCCCCAGATTCGGTTCGATGTCCTCGAAAGTCAGTTTATTATGAGAAGCAAACAGCCTGCTCATATTCGGCAATCCGGAAAAATCCGGGAGATCCGCAAATCCGTTCCCGTTCACGGAAAGCGTTTGCAGGGTCGTGACATTGAGAAGACTGGATGGTATCGGATCTTCGAGCCGGTTATTGCTTACATAAAGTTCCTGAAGGTCGGGAAGATTTCCCAGGGAGGAGGGAATCACGCCTGTGAAATCATTGTCCCAGAGTCCGAGGGACCGGAGCGATGTGCAATGACCGAGCGTATCCGGGATACTTCCTTCGAGATGGTTGTTGCCCATCGACAGGGTGGTCATTAAAGTCAGATTGCCGAAGCTGAGAGGGATACCGCCTTCCAGTTCATTGTTGTCGAGATAAATAAAAATCATCTCTGTACAGTTCCCCAGCTCTTCGGGAATCGGACCGGAAATATTGTTCTGGGGCAGGTAAAGCTGGGCCAGTTTGGGACAGTTGCCGATCTCGGCCGGAAGCGGTCCTTCCAGATTATTGTTACCTGCCGCGAATTGATACAGTTTACTCAGATTGCCGATTTCGGACGGTATGCTTCCGTCAAGCGCGTTGGTCGATAGGATTATATTGTACAAATCGGCCGGATCAAAAAGTTCCGGAGGTATATTTCCGGTCAATTCATTGCCAAACAGTTCAAGGCTGCCCAACCGGGTCATACGGCCGATCCCGGGCGGGATATTCCCGGTGATGTGATTGTTGCCCAGCTGAAGATTTGTGAGAGCAGTGAGATTTCCGATTTCAGGGGGTAAAGGGCCGGACAGATTGTTGTTTGACAGCACAATGTTTGTTACCCTGCCGGAGTGCAGCGTGATGCCGAACCAGTCCGAAACCGGTCCCGAGAGCCAGCCTGAATTGTCCGACCAGTTCGGGCCATCCGTGCTGTTGTACAGAGCCGCCAGAGCCAGAGAATCCTGTTCCAGACCGAATCCCCCGTCTGTATAAATTTTAAGATTCTTCAGATAACCCCTGTATGTCAGTCCCATACCGAAATGTGTGATCCCCACGCTTTTATCGTTGTGATGGTCCATCAAAGGCATCGATTCATCCACGAGCATACCGTCCAGATAACACCGGGCCCAGCCGCTTGTTGTATCATAAGTCGCCGTGACTGTATGCCAGACATTCGAAGTATAGTGGAAATCGTCGTTGGTCTCGAATCCGATCAGGCTGTCGCTTTCAAACCAGACGGTGAGCCAACGCCAGAACTCCCCGCCGACAAACAGCGGATTTCCCGAAGCTTCCGCCGGATCCGTCACCATAAAATCCGCGCTGATGGCAAATTTTTTAAATGAAAACGCCTTCAAGGACGGGGTGACTGCATGACAGCCGCCCGGCTGATCATAATAGATGCCGTTGCAGTAAATGCCTCCCTGTTCAAAAGGGGTATTGAGCAGCCGCATGGTGTCCTGCCGTGCGGTGATGTCCTGGTTGTTTTCAATCAGCGGATAATGGGCGATCAGGGTCAGATCCGACAGATCCTGCGCAGTCATGTGAACCGCAAACAGCAAAACGAAATACAATGATTTTTTCATAAGGTATCCTCCCGTATAACCAATGAAGACGACGGAACTCGAGAACGACCGGTTCTGTTCTCAGGGAAATTTGTTCAAAGAAGCAATGCAGAGATGCCTGATAAAATATTTGATGAGCGGCGGCCTGCGCCATATAATTATAATTTCTATAACAAATATTGAAAATATTATTGATAATGAGAGGAAAATGCAATAAAAAAATGCCTTCTTGAATCCATGCTGAAGCTGCGCCGGAGAAACGGAGACACGGTGAAACGGATATGACAATCTCTGACCGCAGACCGCAGACGGCTGACCGCCGGAAATTCCAAATAACAAAATCCAAAATACAAATAAATCACAGACACCAAATTCCAAACACAATTTGCTGCGCGAACGGCTGGTCGCAGACCTTGAATGCTTCGGAGAAACGGAGAAAGAGTGAAACGGAGACGATTACGCAGACTCTCTCTTATTCAATGCTGGAAATATTGCACATAAAATATTACGTCCCTAAAAATCCTTCCCCGTATCCTTTTTTTAATGTCGAAAATATCGCGATCTAAAAATATTACGTCCCTACAGGACTATGATTATATATTACATCTTCAATGCTATAAATATACCGCCCCTACGGGGCTTTTTAATCTTTGGTCTTTGTTCTTTGGTCTTTGTTCTTTGGTCTTTGTTCATTAATCTTTAATCTTGTCTCTTTAATCTTTTTCTCCGTTTCTCACCTTACCGTTTGACTGTCCGACCCAACGACCCAATGACGCAACGACCTCTTTTATCTTTTTCTCCGACTCTCCGTGTCTCATCTCACCGTTTCATGCTCCGCTTCACGACTCAATGACGCAACGACCTCTTTTATCTTTTTCTCCGACTCTCCGTGTCTCATCTCACCGTTTCATGCTCCGTTTCACGACTCAATGACGCAACGACCCTAAGACCCAACGACCTCTTTTATCTTTTTCTCCGTCTCTCCGTTTCTCACCTCTCCGTTTCACGCTCCGCTTCACGACTCAATGACCCAACGACCTCTTTTATCTTTTTCTCCGTCTCTCCGTTTCTCTGAAGCTCCGTCTCACGCTCCGCTTCACGACCCAATGACGCAACGACCCTAAGACCCAACGACCTCTTTTATCTTTTTCTCCGTCTCTCCGTTTCTCACCTCGCCGTTTCACTGTCCGACCCAACGACCCTATAGGCCTCTTTAATCTTGCTTCTCCAACAAGGGAACAGTTACCGTTGCATACGGCATCACCAGAATCCTGCCCGGTCTCTCACGCAGGGCGCGGTCCAGGGCATGCTGAACGGTTTCAAAGGGCAGCAATCCAAGTTTCCGTACGATGTCCGGGTCCAGATGCGTGACACAATAAAGCGATACCTGGCCTGCCAGATCGAGCCATCGTGCCGCTTTGTGATGGCCCAGCAGATATCCGTTTTTAATGGTTCGAAGTATTTCCTCAGGATCGGGATGCGAGGTTAAAAGATCATAAAAAGCGGAAGGACCGATGCCCTGGACACAGGCGGACACGAGAATCATGATACCGCCGGGATTCAAAGCATGTCTGGCATGTTCCATGGCTTTCTGCGACTGATACAGGTCACGATCCAGCGGCGGTGCCGCTGCAGCCAGGACAATATCTTCCTTATCTGCAGCATGCACACCGTACACTTCACGCGCCTTGACGGCTGCCGCTTCCAGCGTGGCCTCCAGATCCCCCGCGAAAACCGCAAAGATTCGGTCCTCATGATCGAGCACGATCTGAACCGAATAAATATCCCTGTGGCCCAGCAGACGGACGGCCTCGGCCATATCTTCATGTACGGGATTGCCCGCAAGTCTCAGGGGCCTCACGTCTTCCGACATGGCATGGCTGTGGTTCTGTTCGATGGTCCGGTAACCGGCCACGCCCGGAACGAGGCCCTTGCGGCCGCCCGTATAACCGGCGAAATAATGCGGTTCGACCGAGCCGATGATCAGAATTTTATCCGCCTGCATCACCCGGCGGTTGATCCGCACTTCCGTTCCCCGAGTCGTGGTGCCCACAGGATCCAGCATGGCATTGTCATGACAGTCATGACTGTGCGTATGCCCGTCATGTGTTTCGAAAAAGGAACCGAGCATCAGCCGAAGCTCGAGTTCCGTGGCCTGTCCGTGTGTGCCTGTGGCGACCAGAAATTCAACACGGGTTTTCTGAAGAAATGGCTTCATCATTTCCAGTACGGCAGCTGTGGGCGTCGGCCTCGAGGCGTCGTTCACGATGACGAGCAGTTGTTCTCCCCCGTGTATCCATTGCCCCGGAACCGGCGCCTTCAGGGGTTCCGAGAACGCATTTTTAAACAGTTCTGCCGGACTGCGCGATTGAACCGGATTCGGGTTCAGCACGCCGGCCAGCCTGGATTCCGGAACGGAAATTTTAACGGTGCCGCCTGCGTACGGCAGTATGATTTTTCTGTGCTTCATAACACGGCATATCCATTATCAATCATGATATAAAATTAAGAAATCGGTTCGATTAACACAATACCAAATATTTACCGGACCAGGAGGCACTTTTTTAACAGGATCTTTTCATTCACCCGCAACCGGATCACATAGGTGCCTGAACAAAATCTTGAAGCGTCCCAGCGGATCCGGTGTTCACCGGCCGGCTGCATACGGTCCTGCACATATTCAATCCGTTCGCCGCGCAGCGAAACCGCATCGATCCGTACATGAGCCGGAGCGTTCAGCGTATAGACCAGGGTGATCGATGAATTAAACGGATTGGGGTAAAGGCTGACAATGTGAAAGGTTCCAGGCGGTTCTGCGCCCCGGCGGACACGCACCGGAAGGTCCGCATAATCCAGCCGGAAAATTCCCTCGCCTTCAGTGGCCGCATACACGTGCATGCCGTCAGCACTGATTGAAAGTGCATTGACCGCCCTTGTTCTCAGTCCCGCGATTACCGGTGTCCATGAATCGCCTCCGTTATCCGAGCGGTACACACCGCTGTGCAAATCGGACAAATAGATGACATCCGGGCGCAGGGGATCGAAGATCAAATCCGAGATTTTCATTTCCGGTATCAGACCCGAGGTCATCATCTTCCATGCGGTCCCGCCGTCCACGCTTCTGTACAATCCGGATTGATATGGCGCAGCGAATATTCTCTGCCCGTTATGGGGATCCACGGCCACCATAGTAAAGTGCAGCATAGCCGGAAGCCCGGCTGTTACCGGATCCCAGGACGTCCCGCCGTCCTGGGTTTTAAGCAGTCCCTTGTTCCCGGTAGCCGCGAACACCACAAGCGGATCGGAAGGATCGACCGCCATGTGATACACGTTGGCCTTGGCGGTATAGGTGTCGTTGATCCATTCCCAGTCCTCACCGCCGTTACGCGACACGGCCATGCCGGCCGCATCCATGACGGGGTCGAACACACCCGCGGAATAAAAGCCGGAGGTGCCCGCATAGATGATTTCAGGATCGGAAGGCGCAAAAACCACGGAACGGAATCCGCATCCGGGCGGAAGCAGCGGGCCCCTGCTGCGCCACTCCGCACCCTCCTGCCGGCTTTCAACCAGTGTGGCATTCCAGTTGGTCCCTGCCACAATATGTCTTGCATCCCGCGGATCCACGGCTACGACGTTCCATTCCAGCATGTCCGCGGGGAATCGGTTCAATCCTTCCCATATCTGACCGCTGTTCGCACTGACGAACAGCCCGCTCCGGGCCGCACAGTACACCCTGACCGGATCCTCGGGATGCACGGCCACATCCCGGGCCTGGGCGCCCGTATACCCCTGACTGGCCACGATCCAGGACTTGCCTCCGTCTTCGCTCAGAAAATTACCGCCGCCGTAATTGTTTGCAAAAATCCGGTTTGCGTTCCGGGGATCCACCTGAAAATCGATTGGAAATCCTGCACGAACGCCCGGTGCGCCCCAGCCGATTTCCGCTTCGGTCATTTTCTCCCAGTGTCTTCCCCTGTCCTCGCTTCTGTAAATGGCCGAAGCACTGCCTGCATACGCAATATCCGGCTCGGAACCGCAGAATTCGACGGCATTGATATTGTCATTCTCCAGCACTTTTTCCCAGGAATCACCCCCGTTTTCCGTCAGATAAATACCCTGACCGCTGCCATAGGCATTGTTACCGGTGCCTGCAAGCAGAATTTCGGGATTGTCCGGATGCATAAACAGACTGCCCACATACAGGTTTTCCATGCCCGTATTGATGTTCTCCCACGTTTTGCCGCCGTCCTTCGACCGGACAATACCCTCGCCGCCCGGGTTATCCTTATCATCATCCGAATCCGCCGCTTCCCTGTCGAAAATACCGGTCGAAATATAAATGAGTTCCGGATTTTCCGGATGGATCCAGATATACCGGGCCAGATTGTTGCCGCGCCAGATTTCCGTCCACTTGTCACCGCCGTCGGTGGTCTTATAAACCACGCCCATGGTCAGGTCGAATTCCCTTCCCGGGAGCGGCTCCGGATTCCAGTTCCAGCTGGACAGTTCTGCCGCGGCATAAACGACCTCCGAATTGAATGGATCCACAGTAAATCCTCTGAATGTGATCCCCTCGGTATCCTGAATCCCCTCGTCCATTTCCGTCCAGCTCTGTCCTGCATCAACCGACTTGAAAATACCACGCTGAAACTGTGTGCCCGCCCAGATGATGTCCGGCTGATGCGGATCGATGGTCAGGCAGAATACGGGAATGGCGTCGCCGGAATCGCCGCCGCGCGTTGTGATTCCCTGATTGGACGGAAACCAGGTTCTGCCTCCATTCTCGCTGATGAAAACGCCTGCATAGGCATCGGTCACGTACATGAGATCGGGATTGTCCGGCCGCATGCGCACATCATATCCCAGACCGCCGAGCGGTCCGCCGGTCCGGATCCAAACCGGATTTTCATCGGCCCGTGCCATGAATACGAGAAAGCAAATCAGACAAATCCTCATGAACCGTTCTCCCTTATTGCTGTTCATGGCAGTCTCCTTCATTACATTTCATGCTGCACGGGGTCATCTGTGCAATCAGCCGTATGATTTGAAAATCAATCTAGAACAATGGTTGCTTCGGCCATGACGATATCCGGATCTTCCCAGGATTTCCAGATGGAAAGCTGTTTGTAGGCTCTGCGAAACAGCAGGACGACCTCGATGTGAACAGGCTGTTCCGAACGGGATACAAACGTATATGAGGACCGGTCGCAATCAGTTGCGGCAATCCGGTTGTCGCTGATCAATTTTGTCATGTTCCAATATGCCCCCGTCGGACGGATACCAGTCCAGAATTCCTCCAGGATTTTGGCATACGCCCTGCCGGGCAGACCGGCATAATTTCCGTCGGCCGGATCCCCCTGTCCGCACCAGCCGGGCAGCACGGGGCCGGCTGTCTGGTCCAGCGTGTCGCCGGATGCGTGCACTGCGGTAACGAGAAGAATCAGGTGCCTGAGCGGCGAATCCGTGGGCACATGATGTCCGGTCTGATCGTTCGTGATTTCGACGTTCACGGTCACCGACTTATCCTGGCGGGATGCCGTGACATCCATGGTCACGGCATGACGAAGCAGGTCCTCATCCATCGCACCCGGCATGCGGTGGCTGAAAATGGTCGCCGGATCACGAATCCGTCCGCCGGATTCAATGCGTGCAAAATGATCGTTCAAGCCGGCGGGCATATGACAATCCTGACAGGTTCGTCCTGTTTCTGAATCGCTGTAGGGGCTTTCCAGCCATTCTCCGAAAGAATTGTAAATCCTCACATCCCAGAATTTCGCGGTATGACAGGGCGCACAGTATTCGCTTCGTTTTTGAATGGGCGTATACGTGTCTTCGCCGGGCGCCACGTCATCATAGGGGCCTGCAAAAAACTGATGTCCATCCGGAGGTCTGCGGAACTCGAAGGACAGCACGCCCGGCATGTTGTCGTACGGCATGCCTGTGGCAGGATCCAGGCGGACATCCCATACCTTGTGACAGAAATCACAACCGATGCCTTCGGCGGCCGTACCTGTCACCGAGAGCGGATCCGTGCCGTACGGATCGTCGACGGCCGCAGCCGGCACATGACAGGCCGAGCAGTTACCCGCGGTAGACGGAAAATCCAGTTTGTATCCCGGACCGAAATACGGTTCACACGGATCCGGCGGCAGCGGAAAACTGCCGTAATCCCGGCTGTAACCAAATCGCGTCGCGGGACTCGTATTGCCGTATACATCCGTCCCCGTGTACATGGTCAGAAATCGAATGTTCCTGGAAGACTGCGCATGTGCATCCTGTATCCATTCATCGAAGGGCAGGTCCCCGCCGGAATCCGGTCCGCCGGTCATGGCATTCGCCGATCCGGCACCGCCCGCATGGCAGACCTGGCAGTTACCGGATCCGGATGCTTCGGAGAATGCGCTGATCCACCCGTATCCCGGATGATCGCCGTCAGGAATCCGCATCAGGTCAAAGACCAGGCTGTCCGTACCCGGAACGATCTCCGTGCCCCCGGCTATAAAACAGCCCGGAGCCCATGCCGTGAGAACAACGGGTGTATGATCATCGGGCGTTTCGATCCGGAAACAGCCTGATTCATCCGTGGTATCGCATACGGCCGTCGTCTGAATCCGGACCACTGCATGGGTCAGGGGTCCGTATTCGTCACGGACCATGCCCGATATGAAAAGTCCGGATTCGGAGGCGGCCGGATTACGGAAGGCTGCCCTGTCCCTGTGACAGTACAGGATAATGAGCAGAAAACAGAAGTGGATCAACCTGAATCCGGACAATCCGGCGATTTTATTCCGGATCACGGTCATCATGGATGATTATCCAAACGTTCGATTCAAGGGGTCTGATTGGAATATATGAATTTAAACGGTCTATGACAACCCGTTTCTGTTTACAGCGGTTTGACCGGGAACCGGATATTGATCCAGGTTCCCTTGTCGACCGATACGTCCAGTGTTCCGTCGATCTGGTCCACCAGGATACGGATCAGATTCAAACCCAGGGATTCGGATGTCTTGATATCCAGATCGTCCGGCAGTCCCACACCATTGTCGCTGACCGTCAAAGAATAGAATCCTGACTTCAGGGTTGAAAAAGTCACCGCGATTTCACCGGATCTGCGTTTCGGGAACGCGTATTTCATGGCATTGGTGATCAGTTCGTTCAGGATGAGCCCGCATGGTATGGCCCGGTTCAGATCGAGCCTTACATTCTGTATTTTGGAATTGATCCGTACGCGGTCCCCGGTATGGAATACCTGAACGAGTTCACCGATCAGCCGTTCAATGTATTCCCCGAAATGAATCCGTGAGAAATCCTTGGAACGGTACAGAATTTCATGCACCAGGGCCATGGAGTGAATGCGGTTCACACTCTCCTTGAACGCTTCGACAGCCTGTTCCTTGTTCGCCAGCTGTATGGACTGCAGATTCAGAAGGCTGTTGATAATGGCCAGGTTGTTTTTGACCCGGTGATGGATTTCCTGAAGCAGGATTTCCTTTTCTTCAAGACTGGCCCGTATATGCTCCTCTGCCTTCTTGCGTTCCGTGATATCCTCTCCGGAACTCAATGTCCCCATGATCTGCCCCTGGTTGTTCCACAGTATCGTGTTATGCCAGGCGATGATTCTTTTGCTCCTGTTCTTTGTCAGTACCGGACTTTCGACATATTCATTCAATTCGACCTTGCCGGACAAAATTTCACTGAAAACCGACCGGACGTATTCTCTTTCATTCTGCGGGATGAAATGGTCGAACCAGTTCATACCGATAATTTCCCTTTCCCGGATCCCGAGAATTTCCGACACCTTCTGGTTGGCCAGCGTGATCAAGCCCCGATTATCCAGTGCAATGAACATGACACCCGCCACATCCAGGTACTGTTGCGCCCTTTCCTTTTCGGCGATCACGTTCTGTTCGGCGATCTTCCTGTCCGTGATATCGTGAAACGAGCCGATCAGTTTGATCGGCCGGCCTGTGTTGTCGGATACGAGTTCACCCACCGAATGCACGATCCGCACGGACCGGTCCGGACGCATGATGCGGCTTTCCAGATCGAAAGACCCTCCCCGGTCGATCACCTGCTGTAAGGCAGCCTGGATGGATTTCCTGTCATCCGGATGCAGCAATCCAAGGGCGGTTTCCACTGTCGGTTTCAGGGATTGGGGCTCGAGACCGCATATTCGGTAAAATTCATCGGACCAGAAATATGCGCCGGCAGGCACATCAAATTCCCAGTGACCCAGATGGGCCATGGCTTCGGCCTTTTTCAGCCGGTCCTCGCTCAATCGCAGACTTTCAATGGCCGCGATACGCAGTGAAATATCATTGCCGATAACAAGGATCTCCCTCTTGCTTTCAAGCACAATAGGCAGGGACAGTGTTTCCAGCCAGACCCTGCGTTTGTCCGTGGTCAGCATTTGTAGGATTTGAGGCGGGTTGATTTCGCCTCCGGCCGCCTTTTGCATACGTCCGGATATGGTGTCCCGATATTCCGGTGCAATTGTCATCAGGGCATCCGTTCCGATCAAATCGTCCGGGTTGTTGTAACCCAGCAGGCTGGCACCGAAAGAATTGCTGAAAGCATATCTGCCTTCACTGAGGATAAATACGCAAATGGGTGCTGCCTCGACCAGACAGCGGTACCGTTCCTCACTTTCTTTTAACGCATTTTCGGTCGTTTTCCGGTCCGTGATATCCAGTGCCGTGAAAGTCACTCCTTTGCCGAGATCGAGCGGATCGAGCGGTGTGGAGCTTAACAGAACGTCAATGATTTTGCCGTTCTTCTTCTTCCATCTTGTTTCGACAGTTCCCGTACCGTATTCCTGAATCTGACCGTATTTCACCCTGCCCGCCATTTCGAATTCTTCCTGGCTGGGATACACCATGCGCGCACTCTGTCCCAAAAGCTCTTCACTGGTGTAACCCGTCATATTCAGAATCATATCATTAACTTCCGTAAAATGCCGGTCGTGGACCACGCCGATACCGGTCGGTGAGGCCCGGAACAGGCTGCGCAGTTTGTTCTCGCGTTCCAGAAGGGCCAGTTCTGCCTGCTTCCTGGCCGTAATATCACGCACCGTGCCCAGTATGCCGATGATGTTGCCATTTTCATCTTTCATCGGTATACTCCAGTCGGAGACCCACCCCTCTTTGCCGGATTTGAATTCTGCGAACGGCATTTCCCGCGCTTCGAATTCAGCCCCTGCCAGCAATGCCTCGAGCTGCCGGATAAATCCGGATTCTTTCAGAAACGGAAACAGATCGGCCGGATGCCTGCCAATGACGTCCCGGCCCGGTATTCCGCTGATTTTTTCCATGGACGGGTTCCAGACCCGGTATTTCAGATCCGGTCCGTAAACGATGATGCCGTCCTGTGAATTCTGAATGATATCCTGATTGAGGCGGTTTGCTTCTGCCAGGTTCATTTCTATCTTTTTCCTGGACGTGATGTCGCGCGTACTGCCGATGAGTTCGATAGCACCGGTCCTGAAGTTGAACTGAAAATAGGAAACCACCTCGGCCCATATAGACGGACCATCCTTACGCTGCAAAATAAATTCGTCCGTATAAACCTGTTTCTCACCGGTTTCGACAAACTCACGCATTCTTGTCTTGAGAACATTTTTAAAAGTCCCGGGATCATCCGGCAGCATGTTTTCATAAAAAGGAACTGCGCATATCTCCTCGGGTGTATAACCCTGCAGCTCATATACCGACGGGCTGATGTAAGAGAAACATGCTGTTTCCGGATCCAGGATCCAGATCACATCATGCAGATTCTCCGTGATGAACCGGTATTTGTTTTCACTTTCAATCAGCTCCTGCTTGGCCTGTTTTTCATCCGTAATATCCTCAAAGGTCACGAGAATACGTTTTTCCGGACTGTTCGAAACGAGAGAACAGGACAGGTTGATAAAATACTCACGAATGGTCTTTTTGTGCCTGACCAGAAGCACGGCTTCCACATTGTCCATGGCCTCACCCGTTCGAAGCGTTTGCAGCACCGTGTTGCGTACCTTACAATCCCGGCACACTTCACCCAATCCGCATCCGCCCGGATCATCGGCCGCATGGATGCATGAAAATGCATCTCCGCCCTTCGACTCAAGCACATTTTTTTCCGTAAGCCCGGCGAAATCGAGGCCGCGTTGATTGATCTTCAGTATCCGGGTCTCTTCATCGAGCATCAGCATGACAAAGGGCGCATGATTGAAAATATTCTCGAGCTGTTCTTCGTTTTCTCTGAGCATTATTTCCGATTTCAGGCGGTCCTGTTCGGTCTCCCAGTTGTGAAAGGCTAAACCGATGTCATCGGCAATTTCACCGACCAGGCCGGTCTCATCCTGATCCATCGGAAAAACACCGGAGACCACGACCGACATCAGTCCATAAAACCGCCGGTTATGCATGATCCGAAGCGTCACCGTGGTTCCGTTGGGAGCAATATCGGACAGGATGCAGTTCATGCATCCGGCATCCGGTCTGTGGACAACCATGGGCGCGTCGTTCTCAAGGCTTTCCCTGATACAATACGGCCACACCTGCTGCTTCAGGGATTTAAAAATGGCCGTATGCCTTTTGGAAAGTCCCGAATAAGCAGTCTCAATGATCTCCATGTCAGCCGTCATCCAGACGATCCAGGCAGAAACGTAACCCCGGGTTCTGGTCAGCTCTTCACAGATCTTTGGTATAAGTTTGCTGGGATCGGATTCCCGCACGATCAACGCATCCACATGGCGGACCGCTTCGAGTGTGCGGTTCAGATGATCGATGCGATGTTCTGCAAGGATCCGTTCCGTGATATCATCGAAAGTCGTGAACACCTGATAGGGCGTTTTCTCTCCTTCTCTGAATTGAGGCACTGCATTGATATGAATCCAGTGCATGACCTCATCCTGGGGATTGAATACACCCATGATTGTATTCAGCACCTTCTTTCCGGTTTTCAGAGCGATCATGGCGGGATGCGTGTCACCGGGAAAATCGGTACCGTCCTCATGGATCGTATGCCATCGCGGATCCGCGGATGTCCTTCCCTGCATCTGGTCGATGGAGAGACCCAGTATGCGCTCAGCAGCCGGATTCGCCGATATTATTTTCCCGTCCGCAGCCTGATACACGACGCCCTGGGCCATGGACTCGAACAGGTGGCGGAATCTGGCCTCGCTGTCAGCCAAAATTCTCTCGGACTGCTTCCGTTCCGAGATGTCACGAACGATGGTAAGCACTTCATTTTTAAGACAGGGAACCATTCTCGCTTCATAAGTACGGACATGATCCGTGCTGAATGTGAGACTGTATTCGAACATGTGCATGTGCCGTTTTCTCAACACTTTACTGATATTTACCAGACAAACAGACGAAACATCGGGGGGAAGCACCGCATCCACAGCTTTGCCTAAAAACTGGTCCGGTGCCGCGAACAGCATGGTCTCATCCGCAGCATAAAAATCCAGAATATTGCCTTCGGCCGACATGCGGAACATCAGGTCCGGTATGGCGCCAAGCAGTGCCTTGGAAAGACTTTCGCTGGATTTCAACTCCTCCTCGGCCCTTCTGCGCTGTGTGATATCCACGCCTGAACTGAGTGTCCCGGTTATTTGTCCACGCTCGTTTTTTAAGTACACATTGTGCCAGGCGATCAGCTTCGATTCGCCGGACCGGGTAATGACGGGATTTTCGAAATATTCCGTCCCCTCCAGCTCACCCCTCATGACCTTTCTGAAAACGGAGCGTACCTGCCTGACCATTTCCTTGGGCAGAAAATGCTGAAACCACTCCTTGCCGATTATGGATTCTTCCCTGTATCCAAGCAGATCACAACCCTTCTGATTGATCATGGAAACGCACCCGTTTCTGTCCAATGCCAGGAAAATCACACCGGCAATATCGAGAAAGGCCTGTACCGGAATATCGGCGCCCGATTTTTTTTGAGGACTCATGGTTTCGCCCCGTTATTAGATGAGAATTAAGCAATCAGGCTATGCAAGATTAGGACACAAGAAAATACAATACCAAAGACAACTACCGGAGCATGAAGACCAGTCCGGTTCCGTTTATTCCTACAACATCAGGATTCACCTGCACTTCATTTGTTTCAAATCCGGCGTTTTTTCATCTGAGCCAGCCGTTGTTCCAGCCGGATCCGGTATTCGTCAGGATCCACCGTGACCCTGGCCTCCCCGGTTTCCATGGCCGCCTTGGCCACGGCAAAAGACTCCCATAAAAACACGCGGTGATCGAAGGGCTTGGGAATAATATAATCGGGACCGAATGCGAGGGGGATATTTCCGTATGCCTTTTTCACGGAATCCGGCACCGGCTCCTTGGCGAGCGAAGCCAGCGCATGGCAGGCCGCTATTTTCATGGTTTCATTGATCCCGGTGGCCCGGACATCCAGGGCACCCCGGAAAATAAACGGGAAGCCGAGGACATTGTTGATCTGGTTGGGATAGTCGCTCCTGCCCGTGGCCACGATGGCATCGGGCCGCACGGCCCTGGCTGTTTCGGGGCTGACCTCTGGATCCGGGTTGGCCATGGCGAAAATAATGGGATGGGGTCCCATGCTTTTCAGCATGGCTTCGGAAATCAGGTTTGCCTTGGAGAGACCGATGAAAATCTCGGCATCCCGCATGGCCTCCTCGAGGGTCCGGCAGGATTCGGTAGTCGCGAATTCCTGCTTGTACGGATTCATCCCCTCGGTGCGTCCCCCGAATATCACGCCCTTGGAATCGAGCATCACGATGTTCTCTTTGCGCACACCGAGCGCCACGAAAATCCGCGAACAGGCGATACCAGCCGCACCCGCACCCACGACGACCATCCTGGCTTTTGACAGATCCTTGCCTGTCAGTTCCGCAGCGTTGATCAGGCCCGCACCGCTGATAATGGCCGTGCCGTGCTGATCATCGTGAAACACCGGAATCGACATTTCCTTTTTAAGACGCTCCTCGATATAGAAGCACTCCGGGGCCTTGATGTCCTCCAGGTTGATACCGCCGAATGTGGGTTCCATGGCGCGCACCGTGCGGATCAGTTCATCCGGATCCGCAATGTCGAGCTCGATATCGAACACATCCACATCCGCGAACCGTTTGAAAAGCACGCCCTTGCCTTCCATGACCGGCTTTCCCGCGAGTGCGCCGATATTGCCCAGTCCCAGCACCGCGGTTCCGTTTGAAATCACGGCCACGAGATTGCCCCGGTTGGTATAGGTATAGGCGGCCAGCGGATCGGATTCAATCACTCGGCAGGGCTCCGCCACACCGGGTGTATACGCAAGTGAGAGGTCCTTTTGTGTTTCACACGGTTTTGTGGATACGACTTCCAGCTTACCCGGACGTCCCGTCGAATGATAATCCAGCGCTTCCTGTTTCATGTTTCCCATGTTGGTCTTTATCGCCTCCAGTGATGCCCGCCAGCTGTTATTGATCAGTCCGGCTGTTCCAAATCCTATTCAAAGAAAAAACCGATTTCCCTTGTCGCGGTTTCCTCGCTGTCCGACGCGTGAACCGCATTTCTGCGGCCGTCCGTACCGAAATCCTTTCGAATCGTGCCTTCGGCCGCCTGTTTCGAATCCGTGGCACCGACCATGGCGCGCACGGCCTGAATGACTTCCGGTCCCTCCACCACCATGGGGATGCAGGGACCGGATATCATAAAATCCACCAACGGTTCGAAAAAATCCTGGCCGCGGTGAACCGCATAAAATTTCTCGGCATCATTCCGGGACAACACACACATTCGCAGTTGCACGATCCTGAACTCCGTGTGCTCGATACGGCTGATGATGTCTCCAGCGCATTTCCTGGTCACGGCATCCGGTTTGATCATCAGCAGCGTGCGTTGGATCATACGGCTCCTCTATAACAGATTTCTCTGTTCCAGTATATCCTTCAATGACGGACGGCTCTTTTCCTCCAGGGCGTAACGCACCCTGACCGCGGGTTTACCGGTGGTGATCAGACGCGTCAGATCGATGGGTGTGCCGATGATCACCGCATCGCATTCCACGGCCCTGACCGTTTTTTCGAGATCCCGGATTTGTGCGTCGCCATAGCCCATGGCCGGCAGCACATGCCCGATACCGGGATATTTTTTAAACGTTTCTGCGATAGATCCCGTAACCCAGGGCCGCGGATCCACGATCGCTGAGGCACCGAAACGCTCGGCCGCCACTACACCGGCTCCATAGGTCATGCCGCCATGGGTCAGGGTCGGGCCGTCCTCCACGACGAGCACGCGTTTGCCCCGGATAACCGATGCATCGCTCACGGATACCGGCGAAGCCGCCTCCACCACGATCGCTCCGGAATTGACCTGCCGGATATTTTCCCGAACCGTTTCGATGCCTTCGGCACCGGCTGTATCCATTTTGTTCAGCACGATCACGTCCGCGGATCTCAGGTTGTTTTCTCCCGGATAATAAGCGACTTCATGACCGGGCCGGTGCGGATCCGTTACCGTGATCCAGAGATCCGGTGTGTAAAACGGGGTGTCGTTGTTGCCGCCGTCCCAGAGAATCACATCCGCTTCCTCTTCGGCCTGCCTGAGAATCGCTTCATAATCCACCCCGGCATAGACGATTGTATTCATGGCCAGATGGGGTTCATATTCCTCGCGTTCCTCGATTGTGCAATCGTGCTTTTCCAGATCCTCATGCGAGGCAAAGCGCTGCACCCGTTGTCTGGCCAGATCTCCGTAAGGCATCGGATGCCGGACCGCCACGATCCGTTTTCCGGCTTCCTTTAAAATTTCACTGATGCGGCGCGTGGTCTGGCTCTTGCCGCATCCCGTGCGCACCGCGCATACCGCAATCACGGGTTTGCATGATTTCAGCATGGTCCTGCGGTTGCCCAGCAGGACAAAATCGGCACCGGCCTGATTAACCAGGGCCGTTTTGTGCATCACATAATCATAACTGACATCGCTGTAAGAGAACACAACCTGATCGGCTTTTTTCTCCCTGATCAGCCGGACCAGGTCATCCTCGGATTCGATGGAAATGCCACCTGGATAAAGCGGACCGGCCAGACTGGCGGGATACACGCGGTGATCGATGTTTGGAATCTGCGTGGCTGTAAATGCGGCCACCTCGACCTGTTCATTGTTTCTGTAGCACACATTGAAATTATGAAAATCCCGGCCGGCAGCGCCCATGATTATAATAACTTGCTTCTGCATCGAGCCTCCTGATTAATATTCATGAAAGGGATTCGGTGAAATGGCCGGCCAATTACTCGAATCCCCGGCGCCAGCGGGTGTATATCAATTTTCTCAAAGGCTGAATCATCTTGACAACCGGAAGTTTATTTTCCGAAATACTCCCTGCTTAAAGCGGCTACCCTGGGCGACAGGATCAGCACAGCAATCAGATTCGGTACGGTCATCAGGCCCAGGGCCATATCGCCGTAGGCCCAGACCGTTTCAAGCGCAAGCACAGCACCAAGATACACGAAACCGACATAGACCAGGCGGTAGATCACGACATATCGCGTGCCGGCCAGATATTCCACGCAGCGGTCCCCGTAATAGGACCAGGAAATCATGGTCGACAAAGCGAACAGGAACACGGAGAACGTGACGATCAGGTTGCCCAATCCCCCGATTTTACCGAATCCTTCATGAAATGCCCACGCGGTGAGGGCCGAGCTGTTCTGCAGCATCTGCCCCTCGAGCTGCAGATCCAGTTCGCCGCCGTGTTCATCCATGATGCGTTTGTCATGGACAATGATTTCTCCCGTATAGGGAATGCCGTCCCTCAGCACACGCGGCCTTTCCACCATGCCGTCATTGACCACGTAAACCAGTCCGGGTGCGATTCCGCCGATCATGACGCGTTTGCCGGTAAATGGATCCATTGACTTGATCTGATAGCTTTCATCACCGGAATGATAAAAATCGGGCGGCTGCGCCTGAAGCACGCCGACCTTGTTGAGATCGAGATCCATGCGGTCGGTCTTTTTCTGGTCCCATACACCGGTCACCAGAATCACCAGACCTGTCAGCGTGCAGATCATGAGTGTGTCCACAAAGGGTCCGAGCATGGCCACAATCCCTTCACGGACCGGCTCTTTTGTTTTCGCGGCCGCATGGGCAATGGGCGCACTGCCCATCCCGGCTTCATTCGAAAAAAGGGCGCGTTTGATACCCCACATCATGGTCAGGTGCCAGACACCCGCGGCCGTGCCGCCGAATGCGGCTTTCGGCTCGAGCGCTTCCGTAATAATCGAAACGAAAACGCCCGGCAGGTCTTTGATATTGGCGGCCAGAATAAACAGCGCTCCGAACACATACAGGATCGCCATGGCGGGCATGAGCCTCGAAGAGACCGCCGCAATGCGCCTGATGCCCCCCAAAATGACGAGACCCACGAGCACGGCCATGACGAGCCCGATCACCCATCCCCTGATCCCGAATTCGCTGGCCGCACTTACGGCCACGGTGTTGGACTGATTCATGCTTCCGATACCGAACGAGCTGACAATGGCCAGGGACGCGAACATCATGGCCATCCACTTCCAGTGCGGCCCCAGACCGCGTTCGATGTAGTACATGGGCCCGCCCGAGGCCCGGCCCTGTGCGTCGAATTTACGGTAATGGAGGGACAGCGTGCACTCGGCGAATTTCAGGGTCATGCCGAAGAGCCCGGACACCCACAGCCAAAGCAGCACCCCGGGCCCCCCGTAATGGATGGCCAGGGCCACACCGGCGATGTTCCCGATTCCGATCGTGGCGGACAGGGCCGTGGCCAGGGCCTGAAAATGGTTGATGTCGCCCTCGTCCTCCGGATTGTCGTACTTGCCGCGAATCACATTCACGGCATGAACGAATTCGCGAATGTTCACCCATTTCATACGGAAGGTGATATAAATGCCCGTGAGGAGAAGCAGCCCCACCATCCAGGGAAACACCGTGGGAAAGGACCAGATATAGTTGTTGGCTGTATCGACGAAGGTTCGCAAGAAGGATTCGATCATAAAATTTCCCCGACCGTGCTTTTCATTGAGAAAATATAAAAAATTCGAATAAAATGAAAGCGGTTTTTCAGGGAAACCGCCAAACTCATGACCTCCCTGAATATGTCCACGGATGAAATACACGGCCTTCTGAAAATCATGAATGATATTTCCGGTAAAATCAATCTTCTCGGACTGAATGCCTTCATCGAGGCTGCACGGGCCGGAGACGTGGGAAGAGGTTTTGCCGTTGTCGCAGGTGAGATCCAGAATCTTGCCACGCACAGTCAGAACCAGATCGCCATAATTACAAAAACACTGAAGAAAATCACCGGGGAGATCGGGAATACATCCGAAAAAGTCGAATAGAATTTCAGCCAGATTGAGATTGCAAAAAAAGTGTATCAGACCATTACACGGACCGTTGAACGGTAAAATGATTGATCGGTCAGTTCAGAGGCGAATCGGGACAGCTATGATTATAAAAACCCCGGTTTAAATGAACGGCGCATGATAACCGGGACATGTCTGAAAAAGAGTTAGCCTTCTTTTATCTGAATATCATCGGTTTAGTGTAACAATTACCGCGTGAATTCATGCAAGTGTTCGCGCCGGTCGATCCGGGTCTGGCTGCTCGGGTAGAAGCAGTCTATTTCATCAGTATCATGCGCTGAGTTACAGTCCTGCCGCCCGACTGGAACCGGCACAGATACACACCGCTGGGTACGGCATTGCCGCGGTTGTCGGTCCCATCCCACTCAATGGAATAATCGCCTGCAGCCAAAGGTTTCTGCATAAGTGAACGAACCAGCCCGCCGTTGACATCAAAAACGGAAAAAGCTGCTTCCGCCGCCCGATCCAGGCTGAACGGGATCGTGGTCGAGGGATTGAACGGATTGGGAAAATTGGAATGCAGCGCAAACGAAGCGGGCCGGGTTTCCTTATCGGGATGAACGGCGGTTCCGCCCCCGCCCCGGTTAAACAGGCTCAGATTGTCCACCGAGATTTCATAGTTATATAATCCGTAACCGGAGTTCCAGATTCCCACCTTGAACACGAAGTACAGGGTCACCGGGTTTGGTCCGAGTGACTCGGGCACCACCCAGTAGATGCCCTCTTCCAGATTGTTCGTGCAGGCATTACCCCGGAACGTGCCGTCCAGATCGATCGGGATGCACCCGGCCGCCCATGTGTTGAAGTTCAGGAGCACATTGTCTGTATAATCCACTGTATCGACCGGTTCACTCGCACCCAGAAAGATTTCAAACCATGTATTGAACGGATCTTCCGCCTGCAGGACCCTGATCGCGCCGTCCGGTTCCAGTGTGTCACCCGTCATGACCGTCACCGGCTGCCAGATGCACTGATTGATATAGACATTGTCACTTTCACCCATAGCCAGGACATAATTCCCCTCGCCGGCCGCAGGCACCCACTCATCGTTCTCGACCGTCATCTCACATTCAGCACCGCCGTCCATGACCGGATTGTGATTCCACCCTTCCAGATCATTGTCGAACGTGCCATTCACAAGCAATTCCTGCGCAGCCAGAACAGATGAAAGACCAAGGCAAACACAGACAATCCAAATCACTTTCTTCATGGCCATGCCCTCCTGTCGGTTTTTATTGAATATTTTTTGTAAATTCTGGACAGCGATACTGGATTTGCATATCAAATCATTGTGTCATGGATCCAAGAATTCGTTTCAGATTTGAGATGAGCGTTCCGGCGTCTTTTTCACAGAACGGCGCCATCAGCCCATCCTGTAAGGGTTTGATAGCAGGAGCCGATTGCCTGAGCAAATCCCTTCCCTTTTCAGTGAGATGAACAAATCGCGCCCTCCCGTCATTGGGATGATTCCCTCTCGTGATCAATCCCCGTTTTTTAACCAGTACGAGCATGGCCCGGATCGTATTGGGATCCGAAGTGGCCCGTATGACAAGCTC
The DNA here is from genome assembly GCA_016930535.1 of bacterium. Lineage (GTDB taxonomy): Bacteria > Zhuqueibacterota > QNDG01 > QNDG01 > JAFGCO01 > JAFGGN01. Next base: position 33,828 of record JAFGGN010000052.1, on the reverse strand, counting down.
CTGTAGGGTAATCCCATCCTCTTTTTCGAGCAAAATCAAACAAACATATTGATCGGCTGTGATATTCAGAGGAGCAAGGGATGCGTTGGTTTTCCTGTGCATGCAGAGGCAGGTGCTTCTCAGGGCCATGGCAATCTGATGTTTTTTACGCATGGGATTTTTCGGATAATTAGTACGTTTACGTATTATTATAATTTTAAACTATTAACCCAATTTTATAATGTCAAGCATGTTTTCTGATTTTTAACCGTTAATTTTTGATGCCGCTCTTTTTCAAGGTGCGATATTACACAGATCCAGCTTCACCGGCCCTTTCTGAAAATCAGACATTCCCCCGTCCCGTTTTAAACGCGGCCGTATAATCGGGACCGGGCCATACACCGTTGTATGCAACGATGTATCAAACCACTATATAAGCCATTGATTATCAATAAATATGGTCCTTCATTTAAAATCCTTTGTTCCCCCCATATTTCCCCCATTCTTGACGGAAAATCCGGCTCTCGGATTCCCCGCAAAATCCCGTTCCACCTGACAGGCTGAATACACTCACTTTCATCATCCTGTATTTCAATCCCATAGCATGGTCTGATCTTTAATGTTGCTTTTGAGCCGACAATTATTTATAATATAATTGCATATCCTCCATCGTCCGACATCTTCTGCACCGCGTGCATTTCCCCGGAGGAGGCACATGGATTCATTGCCATGCCATCACCAAAATTAACCGAACACCGAGATCAGGATTCATGATACCATATCATCCGGAATCGTGAAATGATGTAGCAGTACCTATAATAAGTCCGAATATGACGTGATATAAATATGGCAGAGAAGGAATGAAATATGCTTCACCGGAAAATATATTTACTAATTGTGATCTGTCTGTTTTTATTGAGTCATATACTGTCATCTCAAATTACCTTTCAGGGCTATGTCAGAGACAATGGCGGTGAGTATTTGGGTAACGGAGCCGGACCTGTTGAAAATGCACTGGTCACCTTAATCAACCAGTCCGATACGACACAATCATACAGTAATTTAACAGATGAGCAGGGGTATTTCGAGATTCAGGTTTCAATTTCAGGTATAAATGAATCATCTCTCAATCCCAGTCATTTTCAATTGAGGCAAAATTATCCGAATCCATTTAATCCATCGACGATTATAGGTTATGAATTATCACGGCCCTGTCATGTCAGAATTGATATTTACAATATCAGAGGGCAGAAAGTTAAAACTCTGTCAGATGGTTTTCAATACAGATCAGGATCTGTTATTTGGGAAGGGACGAATGATCTTGGAGAACCGGTTGCAGCCGGTTTGTACATTTATACCATGCAGGCTATGGGTGAACAAAATACCAGAAAAATGTTGCTGATTGATGGCGGCTGCAATTGGATTAATATGATGACCGGACGAGTTGATCATCAGCATTCTGAAATGGAAACAATCAATAAAAACTCATTGTCCAATTCATTTAAATTAATCATTACCGGTAAGAACATTTTATCCTGTGAAGAATTAATGGTCATCGATGGCAATACGACGCGGGATGTCACTGTAAAACGAACTGTACGCGATATCGACGGCAATGTATACCGCACCGTGAAAATTGGCGATCAATGGTGGATGGCTGAAAATCTGAAAGCAACCCATTATCAATCTGGCGATCCCATCCCATATGAAGCCAACAGCATTGAATGGACCATTTTATCCACTGGTGCGTATTGTGCTTACTACAATGATGCAAACAATGAATCTGATGTATACGGCTATCTTTATAACTGGTACGCGTTAAATGGCGGCATCGCCCCTGAAGGATGGCATGTGCCCACGGATTAAGAGTGGAAAGAACTTGAAATAACATTGGGTATGAGCCCGTCAGACACAGATGCTACCGGATGGCGCGGCACCAATGAAGGCAGTAAATTGGCTGGAGATACCACAAGGTGGTCCAATGGATGGTTAAAATATAATGCGGCTTTTGGCCAAAGCGGCTTTACTGCTCTTCCGGCCGGTGACCGTTCCAGTTTCGATGGCATCTTCGACGGTCTCACACACTTTGCCTATTTCTGGTCGTCTAGTACATGGACAAGAATTCTGAGCTGTAGTGGCTCAGAAGTAATACGTTTAGGATCATCCATGCAAAAAGGACACTCTGTACGTTTAGTCAAGAATCAGGATTCGGCACCAACATTAACAATCTCACCTCCAGATACAACGGTTTCGACAGGAGATGCCGTTCAATTCACATGCACAATATATCTGTCTGAAGGCGGCACGATAGATGCGACTATTGCTGCGAATTGGTCGCTTTCTCCGGGTAAGGCCGGCATGATTAACCAAACCGGGCATTTCATTGCCGGCGGTAATAGCGGTATCGAAACCGTGACTGCGACATATAAAGGATACTCAGTCACTGTATCCGTTACTGTCCAATCGACACTTGAAACAGGCACCATGACAGGCACTGACGGTACGGTTTATCAAACCGTAAAAATCGGTGATCAGTGGTGGACGGCCGAAAACCTGAAAGAAACCCAATATTGCAATGGCGATCCCATACTTGAAGAAACAGACGATTCAACCTGGGCCGGTCTGTTGACAGGGGCACGATGTGCATACGATAATGACATGCACAACGAGTCCGACACGTACGGGTATTTGTACAATTGGTATGCAGTCATTGACAGCAGAAGCATCGCTCCGCCCGGTTGGCATGTTCCAACCGATGAGGATTGGAAAAAAATGACAATGACACTGGGTATGAGTCGATCCGATGCAGATAACCTCAGTTATCGGGGCAATAACGAGGGGAGCCAATTGGCCGGTGATGCCCAAAAATGGGTTGATGGCATACTGGATAACAATGACGCTTTTGGCCAAAGCGGCTTCGCCGCACTTCCGGGTGGTTACCGTTCCAATATCAGTGGTCACTTTGACAATCTTTGCGTCCGTACCAGCTTCTGGGCATCTGAAGAGGAAAGTGCCAATTACGCATGGTCCCGATACCTGTATTTCGATTATTCGCGGGTGGGCCGTTTCAGCAGCCATAAAAATTTCGGATTTTCTGTACGGTTGGTAAAAGATTGAAAATTGATAAACGTTCTTTACTAGGTTCTTTATCATTTATCAGGATTTATCATCAATTAATTATATGTTTCAAAGATCCTGACAGCACTCAAAACCGTCACCCATTTTATTAAAAAATTGGAGACATTCTATGATTCGCTCTATTCTTTTAATTTGCATCGTCTTTGTTCCATCTGCCTGGGGGCAGCAAAGATGGACCATACGGCACAACGTCCCACTGGATTCCATCGAGCTGAGCGACCCGAGTATTCTGGCGGACAAAAATACGCAGATGTATTACATGACCGGTACGGGGGGCATGCTATGGAAAAGTAAAAGTCTGAAAACCTGGGACGGGCCCTTTCACGTGGCAAAAACAGATTCGGCTTCATGGATGGGACCCAGGCCCATGATCTGGGCCGCGGAACTGCATGCCTATCAGGATAAATACTATTATTTTGCCACGTTCACCAACCGGAGCGTCAAAATCGACACGGTCGACGGCAACGTGATCGAACGCCGGGCCTGCCATATCCTGGTCAGCGACAAACCCGACGGTCCGTATGTGCCGATGCAGGATCCTGAATATCTTCCTGCGGACATGCCGACGCTGGACGGTACATTCTGGATCGATACCGATGGTAAACCGTATATGGTCTATTGCTACGAATGGCTGCAGAATTTGAACGGCACCATCGAAAAGATCGAGCTGAAACCGGATCTGAGCGGATCTGTCGGTGAGGGCAAGGTGCTTTTCAGGGCCCATGACTCGCCCTGGAGCAAAGAAAAGGATAAAAACGGAAATGTCGGTCCGCACAAGGTCACCGACGGTCCATACCTGTTCCGCACGCAGACCGGACGTCTGGGCATGATATGGACAAGCTGGGTATTCAATGTGTACACACAGGGCGTGGCGTATTCGGAGAGCGGCACGCTGGACGGCCCCTGGATACAGGAGCCGGATCCGATTACACCGCCCAATTACGGCCATGGCATGCTGTTCCGGACCCTGGACGGAAAATGGCTGATGGCCGTCCACAGCCATGAAGTCATTGAGGGAAGAGTTCACCGGGTGCCCCATTTGTTTGAAATCGACCTGTCAGGGGACAAAATCGTGGTCGGCGAACCCTATCACCCTTAGCTCGCAGGGATCTATAAAAATCAGTTCAGGATCAAAATCAAATGCAGCATCTGATAATATAATGTGTATAAATTGACAATGCAACGGATGCAACATGAACCGGCGTGAATTTGTAAGAAACCTTTCCATGGTTTCTCTGGCCTCAGGAGGTCTGAATCTGCTCCACATGGCGTGCTCCGGACCGCATGCCGGAAAACCGAATATCATCATTATTTATGCGGACGATCTGGGGTATGGCGATCTTGGCTGTTACGGCGCAACACGGGTCGAAACACCGAATATCGACCGCATTGCGAAGGAAGGGATCCGGTTTACTGACGCCTATGCCACGGCGGCGACCTGTACGCCTTCCCGGTATTCTTTACTGACTGGGCAGTATGCCTGGCGCAGGCAGGGCACGGGAATCGCACCCGGGGATGCATCCCTGATCATTCCGACCAATATCAAAACACTGCCTTCGATGCTGGGTGACGCCGGATATGCAAGCGGCGCGGTCGGTAAATGGCATCTGGGCCTGGGAAAAGCAAAGCCCGACTGGAACGGCGATGTGAAACCCGGTCCGTTGGAAACAGGCTTTGATTACTGTTTTCTTATCCCCGCCACCGGCGACCGTGTGCCGTGTGTATTTGTGGAGAATCACCGCGTCCTTGGGCTCGATCCCGAAGATCCCATTGAAGTCAGTTTCGGCGAAAAAATCGGTGATGATCCAACCGGCATTTCAAATCCCGAATTGTTAAAAATGAAGGCGGACAGGCAGCACAGCGATACCATTGTCAACGGCATCAGCCGCATCGGCTTTATGAAAGGCGGTCATAATGCGCGATGGGTGGATGAGGATATTGCGGATGTCCTTACAGGAAAAGCCCTGGATTTTATCGAACAAAACAGACACCGGCCGTTCTTTCTGTATTTTTCACTGCATGACATTCATGTGCCGCGTGTTCCCAATCCGAGATTCAGAGGTAAAACCGGCATGGGACCGCGTGGAGATGCGATTGTCCAGGCGGACTGGTGTGTCGGCGAAATTTTAAAGAAGCTGGACGATTCCGGTTTGACAGAGAACACCTTGATCATTTTCAGTTCCGACAACGGTCCTGTTTTGAATGACGGTTACGAGGATGATGCGGTCGAAAAAACCGGCACGCACAATATGACCGGCAGCCTGCGCGGCGGCAAGTACAGCAGTTTTGAAGCCGGTACGCGCATTCCTTTCCTGATCCGCTGGCCAGGTAAAATCCGCCCGGGTAAAAACGATGCACTCATCTCCCAGATCGATTTGTTTGCCTCATTCGCACGATTGACGCATCAGTCATTGGGCAAAAACGACGCTCCGGACAGCATGGATAACCTCTCCGCATTGTTGGGGAAAGACAGATACGGGCGACATCATGTGGTTCAGGAGGCGATGGGAGGCCCGCTGAGTGTCAGAATGAAGGAATGGAAATATATCGAACCGAAAGAAGGCCCGAAACTGATGGCGGATAAAAACATCGAAACCGGCCGGGATAAAAAAGCCCAGCTCTACCATGTGATCCGGGATCCGGGCGAAAGAAATAACGTTGCTGAAAAATATCCCGAAATGACCAGTCAAATGGAAACACTGCTGAATCGCATCAGGGATAAGAACGACCGCTCCATCAGCCGCTGAACATCGGACAACCAGCGGAACCAGGACAACGATCAGGATTCCGGATTGAATATCAAAGCCATTTTTTTCGACATCGACAATACGCTGAACCATGTTCAGGAAAAGCGTTTTCTGAAAGCTTACCTGTACGAAGCAGGAAAAGCGTTTTCGGACATCATGCCCCCTGAAGCATTTGCTGAAAGACAAATGACTGTGGCGGCCGGATACGTAACGAACGATGGCAGCCGACCGATTTCCGAATTTTTCAAACAGGAATTTTCCAGAGGACTTCCCTGTTCCGGCGATGAACTATGGAACAGGATGAGCGGTTTTTTCTGCGCTTCCTTTTCAAAATTCAAAAGCCTGTTTTTGCCCCATGAGGGCGCTGTAGATACAATCCGGAAGTTATGCAGTACCGATACCAGACTGGTAGCTGCATCAAATCCCGTCTGGCCGAAGGATGTGCAGGCTCTGCGGCTCAAATGGGCAGGATTGGATCCGGATATTTTTGCTTACATCACCGGTGCTGAAAATTCCCGGTATGTAAAACCCCGGCCCGAATACTACCTTGAAATTTGCAGGGCAATCGGAATGAAACCTTCCGAATGTTTAATGGTCGGTGACGATCCGGTCAATGACGGCATTTCCAAAGTGACGGGAATGGCTTTCTATCTTGTTGTAAACGACAAATCGGACAATGAAAAAGAAATCAGCGGTTTTCTTCGGGAGGCATGTGATCTGGAAATACCTGAACCTGATCAGACCGGTCCGCTGAATGAACTGACCGGTTTTATCGAAAGGATCAAGGATGCTGAACGATGAATACAAAAGAGTACCGAATATGAAAAAATGGTTTATTTCCGGAACGGCATTCTTCCTCTTCCTCTGCTCCATGCATGATGCAGCTTGTCAGGATATTACACAGACAGTCAGAGGCAAAGTGGTCGACTCTGAAACCAGGACTCCCCTGCCCTTTGCCAATATCATGATTAGAACGACCGATCCGTCATTGGGAACCACGTCCGATTCAAAAGGCCTGTTCCGGATCGACCGGGTTCCCATTGGCAGGCATGATATACAGGTGTCGTTCATGGGCTATGAAACAAGAGTAATTCCGGAACTGCTGGTTTCTTCGGGCAAGGAAACCGTTCTGGATGTCGCCTTAAAGGAGGCCGTTCTGAAAATGGAGGCCGTTGCCGTCACGGCCTATACGCAGAAGGACAAACCATTGAATTCCATGTCCACGGTCAGCGCACGGACGTTTTCCGTGGAAGAGGCCCGCCGCTATGCGGGCGGCTGGGACGATCCCGGAAGGCTGGTGTCTTCCTTTGCCGGTATCACTACGGACAATTTGCGGGACAACACCATCATTATCCGCGGGAATTCACCCAAGGGCCTGCTGTGGAGACTGGAAGGTGTCGAAATTCCGAATCCCAATCATTTTGCCAATATGACCACATTCGGAGGGGGCGGCATCTCGGCACTCAGTGCGCTTGTCGTCGGAAATTCCGACTTCTATACCAGTGCGTTTCCCGCGGAATTCGGCAATGCGGTGTCCGGCGTATTCGATATCAACATGCGTTCCGGCAATAATGAGACCTATGAGCACGCTTTCCAGGCGGGCGTCATCGGCATCGATATTTCTTCAGAGGGTCCGCTATGGAACGGCTCGCGGGCCTCCTACCTCTTCAATTACCGGTATTCGACCTTTGGGCTGATCAGATCCCTGTTCCCGGAGGAAATCAAGGATTTCCTGCCCGTGTACCAGGATCTGTCCTTTAAAATCAACCTTCCGGCAGGAAGTGCAGGCGTATTTTCCGTATGGGGACTGGGATCGGATGATTCGGAGGCGATGCATGCGGAGCAGGATTCCGCTCTATGGGAAATGGAAGACGACCGGATCGAAGGCACCATCCTGCAGCGCACGGCCGCGCTGGGTCTGAACCATCGTGTTATACTCCAAAAAAATGCCTGTTTGAACACATCCCTAGCAATCACGGGCAGTTCCATGAAATATGAAGGAGAAATACTGGGAAACGATTTGAATTTCTACAAAAATGAACATATCGACATCCGAAATTATATGCTGACATGGACAAGCGTTTACAACCGCAAGTTCAGTGCAAGACATACCAGCCGGTCCGGAATCATCGTCGACCAGATGCATTACAATACCGTGCTCGAACATGCGCCTGTCTACGATCAGGGCCTGATCGGCGTGGTCGACGAACAAGGAGCCTCATCTTTTGTGCAGGTTTTCACGCAATCCAAATTCAGTATCACGGAGCGATGGGTGATCAATACCGGCCTGCGCGGGCAGTACTTCGATCTGAACCGGGAGACGGTCATCGAACCCCGGATAGGGATCTCGTACAATTTCGGCCGGGCGCAGTCGGTGAGCCTGGGTTACGGAAAACATTCCCGGCTGGAGCCCCTGAGCCTTTATTTTGCACAGGTTCATGGCGGCTCACGGATTTCTCAGCCGAATAAAGCATTGAAAATTTCAAAGGCCCATCACCTCGTTTTAGCCTATGATATCAGCCTGACTCCCAATATAAGACTGAAGATAGAACCATACGCCCAGTTTTTATTCGATGTCCCGGTCATCCCGGACAGCAGTTTTTCCGTGCTGAACATGGAGGCAGACTGGTATTTCGACAAGAAACTGATCAGCAGCGGATCCGGCAGAAACATGGGCATCGACATGACGATTGAACGTTTTCTGCAGGACGGGCATTATTATCTGATCACGGCTTCGCTTTTCGATTCAAAATACAGGGGCGGCGACGGCGTTGAACACAACACCCGGTTCAATACCCGGTATGTCATCAATTGTCTTTATGGTAAAGAATGGACTCTCGGTATGCAGAAAAATAAAATTCTGGGAGTCAACGTCCGGCTGAACTTCTTCGGGGGCAAACGGACAACCGCTGTAGATGCAGTGGCCTCGGATCTGGCGCGGGATGTGGTATACGATACTTCCCGGATGTTCGGGAACCGGGAACCCGACAAATTGATTGCGGGCATCACGGTCAATTACCGTATCAATAAAAAGCGCCATTCAAGTATCTGGTCCCTGCAGATGGTCAATCTGTTCATGGCCGAGGAAAATTACGGCGATTACTACAATTATCAACACAGCCGCGTCGAACGCTGGGAATTCGCGGTGCTGATACCGAACATCAGTTATAAAATCGAGTTTTAATCCCGGATAAATCCGCACGGATCGAAGTCAAACAGGTTCTTTTGGATTGAACCAAAAAAGACCGATTCGGCACGATCGCCTCACGAGTCTTATTTGGTATGGAACCAGTATTTTTCGGAGAGTGCAGGACAGTATCTCCACGATCTTTCGGCCCGGACTATGAGATCCCGGTCGATTGTCATTACTTTTTATGGTATGGATCAATGTGTTCACGATTCCTGTTGCTTTTTAATAAGTCAATTTCTATAATTCAACAATCCTGGCAATTCATCATCTGATTTTTTCTTTACTCTATCCATCGGCACAGGGGAAAGAGCCGGGACTTATCCGTATTATTTATTAACAAAACTGAATCCGGAAATTTGGTCAGATACCATGATAGCATGGAACAGAAGCATCCTTTCATTGTTCGGAAAGAACAGCAAACCAATGGGCGGACCGGTCATTAAAAGCATACGATTCATACGAAATACATGGTTCAATTGAGATGAAAAGAACAAATACGGTCTACTGGATTATTCTCACCGGTCTGCTTTACGGTCTGCCCGAATTACTTTCGTATAAAGGACTGATTTTTCTCAACAGGTTCAAGCATACCGGATACGAACCTGCCGATGTGCTTAAGAATGAACATAAGGGGATATTGACTGCTTAAGAATCACAACAAACCAACTATGTCATTTTCAGTTCCACCCTGGGCTGGGCCATAAAAGGGAGATTTCGAATATGAATAAATGGTCCATTCCGAATGGAACTCCGATCGATCAGGATTTTATAATCCTGCGCGATCAAGAGGAATCGTATACTTAATGTTTTGAATTTCGACAATAATAACTTATCTTAATTAACAATTCTACAAACATCCGTAATGAAACATCTTCAGCAGCGTATTTACTTTTGCGGGCGGAGTGTATCGTATTGATTTACAAAATTAACCGGCAATGCTTGAATACATGAAAACATCATCAGTTTTTTGCGGACAAAGTGATAGTGACATCAATCTGACATATAATTATAACCGGGAGTGACCAATGATTATAATGAACCGGGGCAAAAGACTTCAGTTATGGAACCTGTTATTTTACTGTTTGTTTATCGGACGGGCTTTTTCAGGCATTTCGCTTGTTCAGCATTTCAGCGAAGAAAACAACAAAGGGGACACCCGTTTCGGTTTCTCCGTTTCAGGGGCAGGCGATGTCAACAACGACGGTTATGATGACGTGATCGTAGGCGCCTATGCATATGACGCATTTACAGGCCGATCTTATATCTTTTTCGGCGGTTCTCCCATGGACAATATCGCAGATGTGATCGTCACGGGCGAAGGGACGAATGATCGCTTCGGCTATTCGGTTTCAGGTGCAGGGGACGTGAATAATGACGGGTATGACGATGTCATTGTGGGTGCCTACGAGTACACTTCCAACACAGGGCGGGCCTATCTTTATCTTGGCGGCTCCGCGATGGACAATACCGCAGATGTTATCATGACGGGAGAAACCACGAACGTTCTTTTTGGGTTTTCGGTTTCGGGCTCCGGAGACGTCAACAACGACGGATATGATGATGTCGTGGTCGGTGCATACTTCAACAATGACTGCGGCCGCGTCTATGTATATTACGGCGGTTCAACGATGGACAATACAGCGGACGTGACGATGGACGGAACGGCCTACAATGACACATTTGGATACTCGGTATCCAGTGCCGGTGATGTGAACAATGACGGCTATAGTGACGTTCTTGTCGGATCCCAGGGTTATAATTCACAAAACGGCCGTGCATATATTTATTTCGGCGGCGCATCCATGGACAACACGGCAGACGTGATCATGGAAGGAGAAGGAACGGATACACGGTTCGGAAGATCCGTCTCCGGCGCAGGTGACGTGAATAACGATAATTACGATGATGTGATTATCGGAGCGGAAAGGTACAATACCAACGTCGGCCGTGCCTATATATTTTTGGGAGGTACTGCCATGGACAATACGGCAGACGTAGTCATGACCGGTGAAGGAGCCAGTGATCTTTTCGGTAATTCTGTTTCAGATGCAGGTGACGTGAACAATGACGGTTATGACGACGTGATCGTCGGAGCGCACTACTATGAATACCAGGCCGGGCGGGCCTATATATTTTTCGGCGGTTCCACCATGAATGCGATTGCTGATGTCTATATCACGGGAGCAGGAACCAATCATTTTTTAGGCTGTTCTGTATCGGGTGCCGGTGATGTGAACAATGATAATTATGATGATGTCATAGTCGGTGAAACAGACTGGCTCAATGGCGGTATTAAAATAGCAAGCACCAATATATACTTCGGCGGTTCATCCATGAACAATACGGCAGACGTGACCATGGTAGGCGAAGGAACCCACAATTATTTCGGTTATTCGGTTTCTGTTGCAGGCGATGTGAATAATGACAACTATGACGATGTGATTGTCGGCGCCTATCAGTACGACCTGTTCACGGGCCGGGCCTATATTTATTATGGGGCGCCTGACATGGATGATTTACCGGACGTCACTCTGACAGGAGAAGGACCGGACGACTATTTCGGTTATTCCGTCTCCAATGCGGGTGATGTAAATAATGACGGCTATGACGATGTGATTGTCGGTGCCAACTACTATGCATCTGAAACCGGTCGTGCCTATATCTTTTTCGGCGGCGCTTCCATGAACAGTACAGCCGATGTCATCTTGACAGGTGAGAGTGTTGACAATTACTTCGGTTGTTCCGTGTCGGACGCAGGCGATGTAAATAATGACAATTACGATGACGTGATTGTCGGTGCATTCGAATATCTGCCGACCAAATACGGACGGGCCTATGTGTATTATGGCGGACCTTCCATGGACAATTCCGCAGATGTGATCATGCAGGGTGAAATGTCATCCAGCAGGCTGGGCTGTTCTGTTTCCGGCGCAGGCGATGTCAACAGCGACAACTATGATGACGTAATCGTAGGCGCCTACACCTACAGTTCGGAGACGGGACGGGCCTACATTTATTTTGGCGGATCCGCAATGGACAACACGCCTGATGTCACCCTAACCGGCGAGTCGACGACCAATCAATTCGGTTACTCTGTGTCACATGCCGGTGATGTAAATGGAGACAACTACAGTGACGTGATTGTCGGTGCGGTACGTTACAGTTCCTACACCGGACGCTCGTATATCTATTTTGGCGGTTCATCCATGGATAACACTGCAGACGTGATCATGACTGGTGAAACAGCAGGAGATTACTTTGGCTGTTCCGTATCCGGTGCAGGCGATATCAACAACGACAGTTACGATGATGTCATTGCCGGTGCTTACAAATACAGCACTTCAACAGGCAGAGCCTATATCTATCTGGGCGGATCGGTCATGGACAATACCGCTGATTTCACACTGACCGGAACTGCAGCCAATCAATGCCTTGGGATTTCCATATCCAATGCGGGTGATGTGGATAACGACGGAATGGGTGAGATCATCGTCGGAGCTTACAAGGACGGATATTTGACCAACGGTACGGCATATCTTTTTACGGTTGAGCCTGCCTGTATCAGTATCAAGGTTTTTATTGAAGGCGCCTATGCGGGCGGCTCGGTATTAAATACAACGCTTCTTGACGAAGGTCATTTGCCGACAACGTCACCCTACGGCGACGGCCGGTCTGTATCCGCTGTTCCTGCCGGCATAACCGATTGGATTTTTGTTGAACTGCGTTCAGCCGAAGAAGGGCCGGCAATCGCATCAAAATCATTCTTTTTACGAAATGACGGGATGATCGTCGACCTGGACGGTACAACGACTGAATTGCCATTTGAAACCGTCGATGCAGGTCTTTATCACATTGTCGTCAGACATAGAAATCACCTTGCGATTATAAGCGAAAATCCTGAAAACATCGGGCAATAGCGGATCCTGACCCCAAAAATGATATATTGTAAATCGGCCTGAAGTGCCACACTTCCATACTACAGCCGAATACCGCTGGAACGAGCAGAAACCCGCTGCCGCTGAAAAATGCGGCAGAGAAAAACCGAAAGACGTTTAAACCGGTTCAAATAACCGGACCCATTTCAACGGGAACAATGAAAATGAAACACCTTATATGCCTTTCAGCGTTATTTTTCACAATTCTGTTCAATGCCTGCAAAAAGGACCCCGCCGGTCCGGATAACCCGCAGCCTCCCCCATCCGTGCATGAATCCCGTCTCGCGACCATGCTCGATTCGCTGAGATACGTGCACGATCTGCCGGCCCTGGCCGGAGCGGTCGTGTCCGATACGGGCGCCATCGACGCCCGGGCCGTCGGATGCAGGCGCTGGGGCGGCGAAGCGAACGTCACGGACAACGACCGGTTTCATCTCGGTTCGGAAACGAAAGCCATGACCGCGGCCCTGATCGGCATGCTCGTGGATGACGGACTCACCGGCTGGGATTCCACCCTGTTATCCGTATTCCCGGAATACGAAGTGACCATGCGGTCCGGATACCGTGCCGTCACGATGCACGAGATACTCACACACAGTGCCGGATTCGTAACCGACACGGACCTGAGACCGGCAGCCGGATCCCTGCCGGAACAGCGCAATGAAGTCGTTGCCTGGGCGCTTGCACAGCAGCCCGCAAACGACAGGGGAACGTACAATTACAGCAATGTCGGTTATATTATTGCCGGAGCGGTTGCGGACAAACTGACCGCACGCTCCTACGAGGAGCTGCTTTCCGAAAGGCTGCTCGAACCATTGGGGATCACGACGGCCGGATTCGGGCCCATGGGAACACCCGGTCTCGAGGACCAGCCGCTTCAGCATACCGCCGATTATGATCCCCTCGATCCGGGCCTGCATGCGGACAATCCGCCCGTATATAACTCCGCAGGAAGGCTGCATATGTCCATCGGAGACTGGAGCCGGTTCATCGCATGGGTGCTGGCATGCGAAGCCGGGAATCCCGTGCTCGTCAGCGCAGAAACCGCCGATGTCCTGACAACGGGAGTGGTTCCGATGCCAGGCGAAGGCAGGTACGCATGCGGATGGGCCGTGGTGCAGCGGTCCTGGGCAAACGGAAAAACACTGACCCATTCGGGCAGCAACACACTGAATTATGCGGTTGCCTGGCTCGCCCCGGACCGCAAATTCGCCGTAATCGCGGCAACGAATATTTACACGAACCCGACTCCGGCAGCGATGGATAACATTGTTTCCGGGCTGATCGTCTCTTATCTGGATGGGTTATAAATTCAGAATGCTGTGGGAACAATGGTCCCGGTTTTTTTATCCTGCTCTGTCAGGCGGTTTCTCTGGTGAAGCCGGCCAGGAATTAAAAACCCCGGATGCCGGAATCCGGGGTGACTGGTAAATTAAAAGGACTTGATTGGCGTAAAAACAATCCTACATGATGGGAATCATGCATGATTCCCATCATGGATGTTCAACCGGAACTTTGCCAGTAACTGCTGTTCACCGACCGCCATGTTGTCGAGGTTCTGGGCCAGTTCCGACATGTCCTCGAGTTCCCTGCTGATTTCCTGGGTGGACGCATTGACCCGCTCGACAGTCGTTACATTTTTATTACTGACATCGGCCACCTTTTCCATGGCCTCGCCAACCTGGTTGGAATACGCCTGCATCTGCATGATCATCTCGGCGATTTGCTGCATGCGGTTTTGATCCACCTCGACGAGCCGGGTGATATTTTCCACATTTTTTTTGGCATCTTCGGTGAATGAGGAAGTATCATGAAGAAGTCGCAGGCTCTTGGACATCATCCTTTGAACCTGATCGATACCGTTTCTTACGGCAACCACCAACTGAATGGCATTTTGCGTGGCATCCCGGGTGCTCTTCGCCAGGGTGCGGACTTCATTGGCCACCACACTGAAACCATCACCGTACTCCCCGGCCTTCGTGGCCTCAATGGAGGCATTCAGGGCAAGCACATTGACACGGGAAGCGATATCGTTGATCAGTTCGACCACATTGTCGATTTTGGACGAGTGCGTTTCGAGCTCTTCCACTATTTTTCCGGTCTCGGAAACAGCATGCTCCACGGTTTTCATGCTGTCCAGGGAATGCACCATGGCCTTCGAGCCCTCGGATACGGCGTGTACCGTGTTCTCCGCTGCCCTGGAGCTTTCTTCGGTCTTTCGATTGACCAGGGAAATGTTTTCAAGAAGTAATCCCAGGATGCCCTTGGTCGAATTAATTTCATCATTCTGAAGAACGGATCCCTCTGCCATGTCGTTCATGGCAGTCTTGACACTTTCTGTGGCCTGAGCCGACTGTGTGGCCGAAACCGTCAGTTTTTCACTGAGATTTTTCAGTTTTTCTGCCTGATCCTTTACCGTATAAATGAGATTTCCCAGACTGGCGGGCTCCGTGTTCCACGTAACCACGGGCACGCCGGCCCGGACCGCCCGGTTAATATACGGCACGAGATTGCTGTCCGAAGCCACAACCGCAATACCGTCGCATTTTTCGCTGACCAGTTTGTCAATCCATGCACCGTAAACCTCAGCGGAAATATTCCCGTCTTCTTCGTTCTCTCTGGGTACGATCCATTCCACCTGGGTGTTGAGCGGTTTTAACACTTCCGCTGCAGATTGTACACCTTTACGGGTTTCTTCCCAGAAAGTGGCCTCTGCACGTCCCAGCACGACGATACGCAACGATTGATGTTCACCGGTCTCGACAACCCGGGCCAGACGCATGGTGATTTCGGATGTCTGAATACTCCCTTTGCCGGGTTCCCAGAATTTCTGATAATTGCTGTGCGTGACAACATCCAGATGCGTCAGCAGACGCGGGCTCTGAGGTATCCATCCGCTGGTGATATGGTTGTACAAATAAATCACCGGATTGTATCCCTGTGCAATCGGATCCTGGCTCAGGGTCGCGGTAATCAGGCCGTCTTTCAGGGATTCGAAGGTTTTATCGGCCAGATCGTGGGAAACAATTTTAATATGCCGGTACTTCGTATGTTCCCTGATAAAATTCACACTGCCTTCGTTCGAATTGGTATCCGTGAAGTAAATCCCCGAGAGATTGGGATTCTTTTTCAATAACAGCTGCGTATGATCATAGATCTTCTTTTTGTTTCCACCGGATTCGAATATATCCACAACACGGATATCCGGATTATTTTCAAGCAGATAGGCCTCGAAGCCCTTTTTTCTCAGCACATGCCCCAGATGCTTGAAACTGCCCAGAATAATGGCGACCTCGCCCTTGCCTTTCAGCACATCCGCCATGACTTCGGCGCAGCGGCTGCCTTCCAGAAATGAATCGGCCCCGACAAAGCATAACCGCAGACAGGGGATACCGGTCACCAGGTTGAATTCATTCACGCTTTGCTGAAGATTGGCCACGAGGTCGTTGATCATCCGGACAACAGGTGCGGTTTCATCTGATTTTTTAATCCTGACTGGTTTCGCTTTTAAGACGAGCTGTTCGGAAAGATCTCCCTGCCCCAGATCGATCAGGGCCCTCGTCAGTTTCGGACAGTCTTCGGTATTCAGTGTCTTGCCGATATCCAGCACACTTTTCATGGGATTGATCTCAAAACGTCCGGCCATCCAGAATAAGGCGCCGGCACAAAGAAACGAGAAAAGGGCCATTATCCGTAAAACCGGAATGATGGGGAACCTGCCGCTCAACGCTTCGGCAAACACCGTTCCCGCAATCAGAAATGCGAGCAAAAAGAGAAGGATCCAAAAAACCGACCGGAATAACTTTTGTTCGTTGAATATAAGTTTCAGATCCGTCGACATGTTAAAGCTCCCCTAATGGTGGTCCCGGATGCAGTCATAGAATATATTATATTACAATTATTGTGCCAATTTGTATTAAATACTACAAAAAAGTCATACTTGTTTCATTAAACATTTAAATAATAATAGCTTAATATCAAATGAAAATCAGATGAATTTTCATGTTATCAACCTTATTTTGAAAATGTTCCGAGTGCAGTTTAAAAATCACGACCGGTTTGATAAGTACGAAACTGATGGCTTTCCATGATAAAAACCGGGCGGAATTTTCAGCGGCAAAATCAGCTGATTTTCATCACGTTTTACCCATTATTGAAAAACGCGCTTGATTTTCTTTGACAATATGTCGATTTTTCAGAAGATATTCAAGGTGTTTTCAGGTATATGCTTTCAGTCTCTGCCCCTGAATGTCAGGAGAATGACAACAATCCCGCGTTCATGGGCGTATATTGATGAGGAATCTATGAAAAAACCGGGCATTTGCTGCATCTTTTTTCCCCTCCTGCTTGTCGCGGAAAACCGTATGGTGAATTTCTACGCTGTGAATTCCGTGACCTGGGAGGAAGTCACTCCGGACAGTATTTACGTTCAGAATGTCACCGGGAATTCGGATACGCTTCTTACGGCAAGCGGCCCGTTCGATCTGAACCTGCTGTCCGCGAAAACATCTGCCCCTCAAGCCGGACCCGACCGGTTCGGTTTATCGGACAATTACCCGAATCCCTTCACGGAACGGACACGGATTCAGATGACTGTTCCCCAAAAAGACGAAATTTCGATCCGGGTTTACAATATACTGGGGCAATGCGTGGCTGAATCACGCTCCAGGGTGCCAGAAGGCATACACGATTTTCAACTCGAATGCGGAAAACTCGGGAGCGGTGTCTATTTTCTCCAGGTGACAGGCCGTTCCGAAACCCGGACGCTGAAGATGCTTAAACTCGGGCACGCGACAACGGGGCAGGCTGCACTCAGATATACGGGACCTCGTACCGAATCCCGTTTTTTTAAATCCCGCCGTGTTTCCGCCGGCTTGTTTCGTTTTACCCTGTATGCGGATGGTTTTTATCCGGCGACACTGGACAATCAGAGCCCTGCGGATGGCGACCTGATTCATTTTGACCTGATGCCGCTGCCGCCGCCCGACGATTTCACTTCGCACTGGTTCGGTTTCAACCTGCTCGGAAAATTTACGCTGGAATGGTCCAATACGGGGTATTCGGAGCAGGACTTTCAAATGATTCACGAACTCGGATTCACGTTTGTCCGTCTGCCCATCGATTACCGGACATTCACGGAGCCGGACGATTGGACGGCTTATGTACCGGAGGAACTCGCAGATATCGACAATGCGGTGACCTGGGGACAGGCATACGGCATTCATGTGTGCATCAATCTGCACCGTGCTCCGGGCTATTGCGTCAACCCGCCCTCACAGTCCCTGCCGTCCGGCCAGAATGTGAGCCTCTGGAACAATGCCCTGGCACAGGCGGCCTTCGCCGCCCAGTGGCGCATGTTTGCGGAACGCTACCGGGAGATTCCGGACGATGCGCTCAGTTTCAATCTGGTCAACGAACCATCCGGTACAGATGGCGGAACCTATGTGAATGCCGTGCTGCCCGCCATTCAGGCGATCCGGGACATATCGCCCGGACGAATCATTATTTCAGATGGTATAGACTGGGGCAACGCACAGGTCGACGAAATTCTGGATTACGGCGTTGTGATGTCTCCGCATTTCTACAATCCGTTTCAGCTGACCCATTACAGGGCCGAATGGGCCGACGGGTCTGACAGCTGGCCGGTACCTGAGTGGCCGCCGGAGCTCGTTTCAAATTACTTCTACGGATCCTGGAAATCCCCCTGGAACACCCGGATGGAAATCGACGGCCATTTCCCGGAAGGAACCGGAATCCGTCTGCTGGTCAATCAGGTTTCCACGGTTGCCGATTTCCAGGCAACCGCGGACGGAGAAATTGTTTTCAGTCATCATTTCGAGCCGGGCCCCGGAACCGGAGAATGGGAGCAGGTCATTTACAATCAAGAATGGGACACTTATCAGAATATCTACAACCGTGAATATGCGTGGGACCTGGAAAGCGACGCGGTCCGCCTGTCCCTGGGCATGGCCAACGGGGACTGGATGACGTTCAATGCGCTTCACATCGAGCCCCCGGCCGGTTCCGGCCTGTCCGCCATTCATGTTCAGCCCGGCATATCGGACTGGGGCGTGCCCCAGGCCGCTTACCGGGTCGAAAACGGCACCCTGATCGTGCAGCATGCGCCGGAAGGATTCGAGGACCTGTTCAAAATGAACGGATTTCTGGATCCATGGATCATTCTGAAGCAGTCAGGAACACCCGTACACGTCGGCGAGTGGGGCGTTTACAACAAGACACCGCACGATGTGACCCTGCGTTTCATGGCAAACCGGCTGAATGCGATGAAATCGGCCGGGCTCGGATGGGCACTCTGGAACTTCCGTGGCTCATTCGGCATTCTGGACAGCGGCCGTCAGGATGTCGTTTATGAAACCTGGCACGGGCATCAGCTCGACAGGGACATGCTGGATCTGCTGCTGGAATACGTGGATTGATGCGTTTTCTTCCTGCTGGAGCATCATCAATAAGGGAGAGTATCGATAAGATAGATACGCATGCATCTGACTTATCACAAGCATTCAGGGAACATCGCAATAGTCATCAAGGCCTTTACCGGCTCCGATCAGAACATGTGTATCATACAGAACACAGCTTTATCATCTGATCCCGAATGGCAGACAATCAGGATTGAATAAATATACTTGAAAATCAAATTATTTGTAATTAATATACAAAATCACCTGCACCATTCATACTGGTTTCATTATAATTCGATCGACAATATTCGGAAAATCCTTTATTAATGGGGCAGGAAGGCTTCAGGATATGATCGATGATATGCGGATTGAGAAACAAGAGTCTGATTTTCATCATCACAGCCATCGCTTCCCCGGCCCCTGTTCATGATTGCCTGGCACAACCAGTCACCGATTATAGGGGATTGACTGTTCCGGCGAATCCTGTTTTACCGCCTGCCGAGGGCCATCCCGCTCAGTATTTTCGCCGCACGGACATCCCATCACTGATACGAAGAAAAGAATCCGCAGCCTATTCACAAATCATTCGTGAAATCAGGAGCGACGCCCGCTTTTACCTGAATGGCGAAGCGGCCGCTCAGAATTATGCGAACCGTCCGCGAATGGCGAAAACGCTTGCATTCTGGTGGATCATTGAAGGGGATACCACTGCATTGAGAAAAAGTATCGATGCCCTGCTGCTGGCTTATCAGGACGTACCCCCTTCCTGCGATCTTCCCTATGATGAAATCCGGCGTGCAACATGGCTGCAAAATTACTGTGCGGCGTATGACTGGGTACACTCCGAACTTTCGCCGGAACAGGATTCTGCAATCAGGACCACCATAGCCGGTCAGACGCAATGGCTCAGAGACAACCTGATAGACGGGATTCGAATGGCATGCGGATTGAACAATCACCGTTCCAAACCCGCCTGGGCCATCGGCACGGCTGCCCTGACCTTATCATCGCATCCCAATGCACCGGATTGGCTGGAATTTGCACTTGAACAGCAGAATGAAGTCACCGGATATATTTTTACCGCCGATGGCATCAACCGCGAAGGCGGACATTACTGGGCATTTTGTGCGATCAATTATATCCCCTTCCTGCACCATTATCTCAACGTTTCAGGAGTGGACCTTTTCCCCTTTTATCAACCGGTTTTCGAGTGGCCGGTAAAAATCAGAATGGGACAGGGATGGATACCGAACTACGAAGACGGTTTTCTTCAGATTACCGCCACACATATGGTTGCATCACGGTATCTCGAAACGTATTCGGACCTGAATTCCAGCTGGCCGCTCGGTCATGTCCTTCAGTGGCACTATCTGAATACGAACATTCATACAAAGGACTATACCGGCGCGAATGGAGATGTAACATGGGAAGTTGATGCATTCATTCTGTTTGATGCGGCGATCGAACCCGTCGCTCCTGACAGTCCGGCAACCCTCATGCTGGACGGAGGCCAGATTGCCTTCAGGAACCGCTGGGAAGGCGGACAGGGACATCGCTATTTATTTTTTCACGGCGTGCCCGAAGCCCGGAATCATAATCACCCGGATCAGCTGAGTTTTACTGTCGAGGCCAATGATGCATATCTCATAGCCGACGCCGGCTATGGCGGATTGGGATATCAGGATGACAAACGCTACTCCTGGTATACGGTTCCGGAGGCGCACAATATTATCACGGTCGATACAAATCCAGCGGTTGATCTAAAGAAGGATACGGCGCCGGTCACGCCTTATTTTTTTCATTCGGATTTTTTTGATTTCGCGGAAAAATGGAACCGTTTCGCACATAAAAAGGATCTTATCCAAAAAAGAGCCATCTGTTTTGTGGATCATGCCTATTGGATTGTCACGGATAATCTGACCGGCTGTGATGCATTGTCATCGTTTAGAAGTTATCTGCACGGACGGGGAGATTTCAGCATTCAGAACAACCATGCAACCTGGTTGACATCCGAAAACAAATACGGTAAAACCGGAAAACTGGATGCCTATCTTTTCCCTAATAACGGAAAATTTCAGGTTCATGACGGATTTATCAGTCTCTTTTATGATGAAACACCGGAAAAGTATGTTTGTCATGAGCAGTATAAGACAGATGCCGTATTTATGCAAATTCTGATTCCCGGATGTATTTCCGATGCTGCACCCGAGATCAGGGACAGAAGCACGGATGAATGCCTTGCTGTAGATGTGCAATTCCATGACACGACAGATACATTTATTTTAAAGACCGGTTTGGCACCAGGAAGCATCGACTTCATAAAAACGGATGGCACATTCGCCTGGACGCGCCGGATTGGAACCAAATTGGCGGCAGTTGCATTGCGTGAAGCAACATTCATACAATCCGGTGAACTGGACATGAAGTGTTACCCTGCAGCGACCCTGGCCCTTCATTTGTCCGAATCGGAACTGTCCATATTTACTTCAGAAAATTCTGATCTCCTATCCCTTGAATTTTATTCCGGCACAGAATATCAAAAAATCTCCAGTGTTACGATCAACGATATCCCGGTGCAATTTATATACAGTAACTATCTGTCCATGGCCATTTTCAACGCAACAGTTCAATCCGATAACCATCAAGACTGGACCATGCCCGTCAGGATCTGGCCGAATCCGTTCAACTATTCTGCTTCAATAGAATTCGATGTGATTTATGATGATACATTCAATATCGCCGTTTATAACCAGACCGGACAAATAATCCGTCAGTTAAAAAATGAATTCTTGCGGAAAGGCATCAGCCGAACGCAATGGAATGGAAGAAATGATAAAGGCGAACCTGTTGCATCCGGTATTTATTATGTATCGGTCCGGGGCAGTTTGTATAAATATGCGCAGACGCATAAAATAGTATTACTAAAATGAACAATCGACATGATAATCCTGTAACGATGTGACTTCATCCAGAGTGTCCACTTGGTATAATAGCGGGACTATTTAAACCGACAGTATTTCTCATTTACCTCATAACCTTTTCCTATGACATAATTCACAGCGCCATTTTGAAATACCAGCCCAGCCGCTGCCAGAAATGCGTATGAGACGGCAGCAGGGCCTCGAGGGATTCCACATCGTCGACCCACGTGGTCTGCCCGATAAGGGATACAAAATCGAGATACGCGATCATGGCCCAGGAATGTCCGGTCAGGAACAGTGTTTCCCCGTCCATGATCATGCCGCGGTAATCCTCGTTCTGTGATCCGACGGTGAGATATGTCAGGGCCAGATCTCTTTGTTCAGGCAGGAGATTCTGTCCCCATGAACGCATCAGGAGCGCCGCGTCCTGTTCAAGCGTGGCCCGGAGGGCCTTCACATCCGATTGGTCCGTATCATGGGCCGCCTGCTTCGCCCGGATGATGATGTACTTGCGCACAATGGACTCCCATTCGGGCCGGGGAATCACCGAGTCGATGGTCTGGCCTGAAGCAAAAAACTGGATCTTGCAATGCAGTTTGGGTTTTCGGACCGGACCGTGATCCACGAGATAACTGGGAGCATATTCCGGGCTGTCCAATTCACGGACCAGTTCATCCAGAGCCGTAACAACGGATGAATCGAACGGCATCAGCTGTCTGAACAGTTCCTGCTTCGCGATCCCCTCCTGTATCAGCCGGACCTTTCCTGCCACATCCCCCACATCCAGATCCGTACTGTATATGCCGGGCATGAACAATCCGCCGGCCGACAGGATTTCATCCTTCATTTCATTCCGGATCATGACAAACCGTTTGAACAGCTGATTGGCCCTGGACATCTGCATGCTTCCTGCGCTTGGTGAGTGATGAATGGAAGGCGCGATCACCAGCACATTGCAGCCGCGCAGGGCGGCACCAGCCAGCATGCATCCCCAGAAAGGGCTGTTCCACAGTGAATCCGGAATGTATAAATGGGATCCCGGCGGCATTAATGTGTATAGTAAGGCCTTGACCACATCCGCCTGTTTCCTGCCGAATCCCGCGTCATTGTGTACCTGCATGGCAACCGCGTTCCACCCACCGGTTCTGAGTGCATCGCAAAGTGCTTTATAGTTGTCCGGTACGGGAAACGGCTGCAGGCATTCCGGGATATCAGCCTCCTGAAAGCCCTGGGATAAAAGCAGGTGCCGGGTCTCGTTCTTCAAACCGAGAATCACGGGCCCCCTTGCAAGAATCGAACGGTCGTCCCAGTCCGGTCCCACATAATGTTCTCCGACTCCCATGCCCGTCATGATGGCTTCGCCCTTGGCCGGATCGAACTCCGAAACATCATAAAAGGCGATTTTGCGGTGATCGCGCATGACATTGTCCGGCACCAGCATGGCCAGATCCTTGTGCAGGGTACCGCTCCTGAAGGAAAAATCGCTTGGATTTGTAATATTGACATGGACCTTCACACGATTTGCCAGCCACTCTTTCCCATACCGGCGTGCATCGGCCTGAAGCGCCTCACTATGTTCGACGGCTTCCCGGAGTGCCTTTTGTGCCGTGTCGAACCGTTTTATCATATCGCCGCAGTCAGCTGGGAAATCGATCCGGCAGTGAAGCGGATCCTCGAGACACTTCAGATAGAAATCGCCTTGATTGATATGATAATAATGGGCGTCAAGAATAATCATGAAAACCGGGATTTTTCTTGTCCGGTCATAATCCCTGACTCTCATTGTCAGGGCACGCATATACGCATTGACGGTCTGGCCGAATCCCATGGCGTCGGGCTTTCCGTCACTGTTCATGCCCCTGTAATCATGTATCCACAGCACATGATAATCCTCAGCCGCGAGCACCGTTCGTTCCAGCTCCGGCTGAAAAAGTTCGTTGATAACATAATGTACGTCATTACAGGATGTGAAGTTTTTCAGGAGGGCCTTTTCAAGAATCGCATCGAGTTCGGACTGCGTATCATGATCCCCGAAACGCAGGGCCAGATGGCAGGGGATCCAGACAAATCTTGAATCGCCCCATCTTTTCCGTGATTCTTTCCGGATGTTTTCGATTATTCGAACCATCTGCCGGAACACATAGGATACACCTTCCCGGTTTTCAGCCGGCACACCGGAGGATACTCTGAGCCAGTTATCGAAATGTCCGGCTGCCTGTGCCCCGTATCCCTTTGTATTGTCCCTTTTCTTATGCTGCCCGAGAAGTCCGTTATACGGCAGGATGATTTCATCGAACATGATGCACCTCGCCCTGTCCGTAACGGACATGAGCAATGATGAATCGACAACTGCATGGTTTCTGAAAATGGTCACCGCGAAGGCTTCTTCGAGAAGGCGATGATAGATGTGTACTTCCTCTTCGAATGAATGTCCGTTTGGAAACAGGACATCTGTTGACCGGATATGCGCCTTCATGTCGTCCATCTTCTTTCTGAAGGACCGGAGGCTTGAATGGTCCGCTTTCATGTTTTCGTCCAGAAAGGGCATGGTAAACCGGTCGATCCAAACGGCACCGATTCTGATGCCGTCCAATATTTCACGGAGTTTCGGGTCCGTTTCGAAGAGAACGGGATGGACAGGCCCGGCCTTTGGCAGCCTGACAAAATTTTTCACGGGTCTCGTTTTTCCCATAAAGGGCTGCCCGAGCGGAAGCGAGAGACCGATACCGAACGTATTATGTGAGCCCGGCATCCAGTCATACCGGAGGTTTCCTCCGCGCCCCAGAGGCCCGCCTCTCCGCAGAGGAATCTCAAGACACAGTAAAGCACGGATTTTATCGTCACGGATCGAATAATCCGCTCCTGCCTGCAAAAACAGGAGCCGGCTCGAAAGAAGAAGCCGCAAGCCGCCGTCCGACATCCGGCCGCCATTTCTGTAATAGACCTCGCCCCCGATACCCAGAAGTCCTGTCATCGGATTGGTGATATCCTTGTATAAACCGGCATGCATGCCTGCGGCCCCATGGTCGTTCAGCACCCGGCGGTCCAGAAATACGGACAGTCCGCAATAGGGCTTCCAGACAGGCGGCATTCCCATAGACCGGATCAAAAAGGATGAAAAACCGGTTCCGGATTCCTGCGATCCTGCGATCATCGCAGCAAACAACAACAGGACCACGGTCAGGATAATCAAATGATGATTCCGGTTTTTAAATGATCTGAAATTCGCGGCAATCATGGTTCTCCCTCCATGGCTGATCAAAGTGACAGGGCACGGATGAAAACAGGGTACGATAAAGGAATTTCGAAATACAGGAAACCGGTCAGTACAGGATATAATGCAGAGGACGCACGACTTCACCGTTTTCTGTGAACGGGTCAAATGATGCTGTTGAGCAAAGATGGATGAATTGAACAATGCAGCGTCTTTCAGACGAACCTGGAAGACGTACCCTGTGAATGGTTTATAAAACCAGGCCTACCAATTGTTATGAAATGGCGGTAAAGGCCTTCATGTACTGTACGCGTTCGTAGGCGGCCCGGTGTTCGCTGTTCTTTTGTGCAAGCTTTCCGCGGATTTCATCTGCTGATTTGATGCCGTGATCATCCAGCCACCGTTCCAGACCATGCAAAAGATCCGTGATTTTTGCATAACCGTTTTTATAGAGTACGGAACAAAGCTGAACCGTATCCGCACCGGCCAGCAGATGTTTGATAACGGATTCCGTATCGTGAATCCCGGTTCCCGCAGCCAGATGAAAACCGCCATGGCCGGCCAGCCTCGAAATCATGCGTAATGAGAACGACATCTCCGTCGGAGAGCTGATGACGTTTTTCACGGCGATGGCCTGTTTCTCGATATCGATATCGAACGGGACCGGACGGTTGAACAGGACAAAAGCGGCGGCGCCTTCCTCATGCAGCCGCTGAATGAATCTCACCGGTGCTGTCAGGTACGGAGGGAGTTTGAGTGCGAGCGGCACGGTGGCGGTTTCCCTCACTTCGTTAAATATATCGAAATAGATCTGTTCTACTG
The DNA here is from genome assembly GCA_016930535.1 of bacterium. Taxonomy (GTDB): domain Bacteria; phylum Zhuqueibacterota; class QNDG01; order QNDG01; family JAFGCO01; genus JAFGGN01. Next base: position 7,463 of record JAFGGN010000052.1, on the reverse strand, counting down.
TTTCGGAACTCTGACCGGGATTTTCGGGCATCACATAGATGTTCAGTTCAAGACCGTCGATGCCCGTCTCCTCCATTCTTGTCACAAACTTGGACCACCGGCCCGGGGCCATGCAGTTGATGCTGCCGAATACGGGAATCGATGCCGCTTTCTTCGCCTTTCGGATCTGATCCAGATATGTCTTGATACTGTGTTCACGTGCATAGATATCCAGATAATCCGTCATTTCCGGATGCATGTTCGGGGACTGGCGGAACAGGTCATCCACCTCCGTTTCTATCTGCTCCTCGAAAATCGACTTCATCACAACGGCCGCAGCGCCCGCCTCCTGGCATTTCAATACACCGTCCGCATTTTCCGTCAATCCGGAACTGCTGACCACGATCGGGTTATTTAGTTCAAGTCCCATGTATTCAGTCTGTAACCTGGCCATTACCGCTCCTGTCAATAAAATGAATATGCCGAAATTGACGACTGTAAAATGCGAAATTTACGGGTGAAAAACAAGCATAAAGATACGGCCGGATGCTGTTCTTTGACCGCGGACCGTCGACTGCGAACCATGGCCGTTATGCACGACAGAGAACCGGCGAAACGGAGATGCGGTGAAACGGTGATTGAAAAAACAATCCCATCTTCTTCTCCGTTTCTCCATTTCTCCGTTGCTCCGGATCAGATCCGCTTTACCTCATACTTTCGCTTTTTGTTTCGTCAATTGCATCAGAAGTTCCCTCACCCGCTGATGTCCAAGTACGTAGAACCTCGCCTTCGAAAGTCCCACACCGACCTTGATGGAAAATGCATGTTCGGGCATGGCTTCGAACAGGTCCTCATCCGTCCAGTCGTCCCCGATGGCCATGATAAAATCCCATTTCTTCTCCATGGTCCAGAACTGTGATGCACGGCCCTTGTTGACACCGCCGTGTTTGACTTCCAGAACCTTGCTCCCCTCGCTGACCACAAGATTCAGATTGGCCGTCAAACCAAGCAGTGTATCTTTCAGCTCACTTGCCCGGATCAGGCCGAGCTCAGGATCAGCCTTCCTGTAATGCCAGACCAGAGAAAACGATTTTTCCTCGATAAAGGATCCGGGGGTACGGTCCACAAACCGTTCCATTACGGGACGGATTTCATCTTTCCACGCATCCTGTATGGGTTCCAGCATATGCCAGTGCCCCGATCGTTCCATCACCCATACGCCATGCTCGGCGGACATACCCACATTGAAACGTCCCAGCCATTTTTCAAGGGTTTCGCGATCCCGGCCGCTGATGATCACCACTTCATTTTTGGGATCCTGTGTCAGTTTTTCGAGTAAGCCGTCGAGTTCGGGATCCGGTTTGGCCTGATCGGGCTGCGGAGCGAATGGTACCAGTGTGCCGTCATAATCCAAAAAAATGAGCCGCGACCTGCCTCTGTGATACTCCTTCTCCAGATAAGCCTGTGTGTCTTCAGACAGGATCCGGGCACCCAGTTCATCGCGCATCGAGCGCGCATGAGCCAGCCTGTCCATGAAATCCTCGGCCCAGGTGACCACATTGTACCTCTGAATACGCTGCTGCATCACCCGGTTTCTTTCCTTCTGTTCTTCGGCCGGCATTCCCAGTGCCGTCTGTAATGCATCCGCGACTTCGTCCATATGGTTGGGATTGACAATGATGGCTTCCGACAGCTCATGGGCAGCACCGGCCATTTCGCTGAGCACGAGAACACCCATATTGTCCGTGCGTGAGGCCAGATATTCCTTGGCGACCAGATTCATACCATCCCGAAGCGGTGTGACCAGTGCCACATCGCCCATCCTGTAAAGGTCGACGAGATTGTGAAACGGCATCTGTCTGTAAAAATACCAGACCGGCATCCAGCCGAGTGTCCCGAACTGGCCGTTAATCTGGCCCACCATCTCATCGATCTGCTGTTTCTGCATTTGATACGTCCGGACACCCGTACGCGAAGGCACCGCAATCAGGATCAATGTCACCCTGTTCTGGAATTCGGGATACTTTTCAAGAAAATATCTGAAAGTCTTTAAACGCTGAATTATGCCCTTGGTATAGTCGAGCCGGTCGATGGACAGAATGATCCCGCAGTTGTTCTGGCGGCACTTGATCTGAAGATCGTTGATCCATTTCGAATCGGATTGGGCCGTAGAGAACCGCTCCGTGTCGATTCCCATGGGAAACGCGTCCACCTTGGCCACACGATGTTCCAGTGCAATCTGTCCGAATGTATGCTCATATCCCAGAAGACGCCGGACAGAGCTCGTAAAATGCCGGACATAATCATAGGTATGAAATCCGATCAGATCAGATCCCAGAATACCGTTCAGAATTTCCTGGCGCCAGGGCAGCAGGCGGAATATTTCATAAGAGGGAAACGGGATATGCAGAAAAAATCCGATCTGAGTAGCCGGGAGTTTTTCTCTGAGCATATGCGGCAGAAGCATCAGATGATAATCATGAATCCAGACAATGTCTTCCGGGCCGATGATATCCAGCAGTTGATGACAGAAAAGCCGGTTGACACGTACATAGGACTGCCACAGATTCTGCTGGAACTCGGCATATTCAGTGAAATAATGAAACAGCGGCCAGATGGTTTTATTGCAGAATCCGGAATAAAAGAGGCGCTGATCGTTCCTCGAGATGAACAATGTATGACTGGCATGGTGTTCGCGGAGCCTTTTCTCGATGGTCCTTCGTTCGTTCCCCTTCACATGATTCGAAGGGAGGCCGCACCATCCGAACCAGAGACTGTTGTATGTCTGATAGAAAGACGACAAACCGGTGGCAAGTCCGCCGACGCTCTGCTTGAAATGGATTTCTCCTTTCCGTTTTTCGACAGTAACCGGCAACCGGTTGGATACAAGAATCAGTCGCTGCATTGTCATCCTTAATTATTGGATTATTCTCAGAGATTGAAGCGATTCGCCAGATTCCTGAAAAAATGAACCGCCTCGGGATCCCGGAATCCGGCACTCCACAAATGTTCGGCGATCCCGATCTGGCAACGGGCATAGTATCCCACTGCAATCTGGGCCACTGCTATATAACCGAATGCAAACTGACCCAGGGCAAAGTAAATCCCGGCCGCAAACTGTGCTACCGCAGCAAAACCGAAGATGAACTGTCCGAATCCAAACAGAAAACCGATACCGAATTGTGCAATGGTGATCAGACCGACGGCAAACTGTCCGATGGCGATAATGCCCTTCGCCACCCGGATCTGCCCCGAGGCATTCCTGCCGACCGCCATATGAATGAGCGGATACCCGAAATAATGTGCGGCTGATTTCCATTCAAAGCCCCATCCGTCCCAGTTTTGTCTTGCGGGAAACGGAGCGCCGCAATGCGGACAGGACCTGGCATGCGGACTGACACTTTGTCTGCATTCTCGACACGGCAGGAGATTCATGAAGGTTCCCTCATCGTTGATTTGAGCCGGAAGTACGCAATGCGGTAAAATATTCGAAATGATGATATTTTTTGCACTATTTAAGAATACAAAAGCATTGACGGAATGTCAAGGGAAAACTCTTGATTGGCAGGTGGGGAGAATCCGCCAATGGCGGATTCTCCCCGTTCTCGTTATGAGGAAACATGAACGAGAGAGTTCAATTCTAAGCATTACTAAGTGTTGTCAGGTTGTGAGCCATTCATATTTGAATGGTGTTCACCAGCCATTTACTGCGTAATAAAAATCTGAAATCCGCTGTAAGCTTCCATGCTGTGTTCACCGATATCCAGGCCGCGCAGTTCCTCCTCAGTACTGACGCGTATCCCCATGGTCAGATCCAGCAGTTTAAAAATACCCAATGCGACCGGGAAACAGAAAACAGCAATGGCGCCTATTCCGGCAAGCTGAGCCAATAAACTGAAATCAGGTGAAAAAAGTCCCACAGCGACCGTCCCCCAAATCCCGCAGACCAGATGCACAGAAAGTGCGCCGACGGGATCATCGATACGTAAACGATCTATGCCCAGTACGGAAATAACGACAATACCACCGGCAACCACACCGACAATGACTGCCTGGGTGATCGACAGCACATCCGCACCCGCCGTAATACCGACCAGGCCGGCTAGACATCCGTTGAGTACCATGGAAAGATCGGGTTTTTTCTGTACAATCCACGAGACACACATGGCCGCCAGAATGCCCGAAGCTGCAGCAAGTGTCGTGGTAACAAAAACATAACTGACCGCACCCGGATCGGCTGAAAGAACGGATCCGCCGTTAAAACCGAACCAACCCAGCCAGAGCAGAAATACACCGATGGCCGCGAACGGCATATTGTGTCCCATGATGGGTTTGATCTGCCCGTTCACGTATTTGCCAAGCCTGGGTCCGAGCACGATCACACCGGCAAGCGCGGCCCATCCGCCCACGGAATGTACAAAGGTCGAACCCGCAAAATCATGAAATCCGAGAGAGGCCAGCCAGCCGCCGCCCCATCCCCACGAACCCGCAATCGGATAGACCAGGGCCACATACACAGTGGAAAACAGCAAAAAGGTATCGAGCTTGATCCGTTCGGCAACAGCGCCGGATACAATGGTCGCGGCCGTAGCTGCAAACATGGCCTGGAACAGAAAGTCTGACCAGTATGTATATCCGGGATTGTAGGCGCTCGTCACGCCGGCCGCATCTGTCCCGATTCCGAAACCCGAAAATCCCAGAACCTTTCCCAGAACCCAGGCATCACCGGGATACATCAGATTAAATCCAATCAGCGTATATGTAATCAGGCCGATTGCCACGATCAATGTATTTTTAAAAAGTATGTTGACCGTATTTTTGGCCCGGGTCAAACCGGATTCCAGGGTAGCGAATCCAAGATGCATGATAAAAACAAGAAAAGTGGCGACAAGCATCCAAATATTGTTTACGGTGAACATGGCATCTTCTGCTGTCACCGGTTTCCCTGTATCCTGGGCAGCAAGCGGGCTGGCAGCAAAAAGCACAGCCGCAAACAACAGGCACATCCATTTCCAGTTTAATTTAAACACGACATCCTCCGGTTGTCAGCGTTGATGATCGGTCTCCGAACCACTGGCTTTTTCAGTGGTTTTAAAACCACTTTCTTTTAGTGGCTCCTATGCATCCCTTCCGAACCGGCATTCAGACTCTCCGGTTCAGCCGATTGCTTCTGATCCGTTTTCCTCGGTGCGGATACGGATACAGTCCTCGAGGGGCAGAATAAAGATTTTTCCGTCCCCGATACGACCCGTTCTTGCTCCCTGAACAATACCTTCGACCGCAGCATCCACATAGGAATCATTGACCGCAATCTCGAGACGTACCTTCTTCAATAAATTGACTTCCACATCAACGCCGCGATATTTTTCATGATAACCCTTCTGCTGACCGCAACCCAGGGCATTGGTAACGGACATTTTATAAACCTTGCGCGCATAGAGCGCCTGTTTCACGGCATTCAATTTTTCAGGCTGAATATAGGCGATGATCAGTTTCATCATGTTATCCAATTTTTTGATAAAAATGAGACTGCCGTGAATAATCGTGCAACGTTATTTGTGCCTGAATAAACACGGCAGCCTCTTCTCACTGTGGTGCAATTTTAACTGTCATAATACAGCTGAAATTCGAAGGGATGCGGACGCAGGGACATGGGGCCCAGTTCGAATTCTGTTTTGTACGCAATCCAGGTTTCAATCAGATCATCCGTAAACACACCGCCTTCGGTCAGGAATTTGTGGTCCTTTTCCAAAGCGGCCAGTGATTCGGCCAGCGATCCCGGAACGTGAGGCACATTTTCCAGCTCTTTCGCGGACATTTCATAGATGTCCTGATCAAGGGACTTGCCCGGATCGATTTTATTTTTGATACCATCCAGACAGGCCATCAGCATGGCGCTCCACGCAAGATAACCATTCGCGCTGGGATCCGGACATCTGAATTCGAAACGTTTGGCCTTGGGGCTGCTGCTGTACATGGGAATTCTCACGGCCGCAGACCGGTTGCGCGCCGAAAGCACCAGGTTTACAGGCGCTTCGAAACCGGGCACAAGGCGGCGATAGCTGTTCGTCGTCGGCGCAGCAAATGCCAGAATCGAAGGCGCATGTTTCAATATACCGCCGATGGCATTCAGGGCCATTTCACTCAGACCGGCATATCCGCTTCCTGCGAAAAGGGGCTTGCCGGCTTTCCAGAGCGACAGATGCGAATGCATACCGCTGCCGTTGTCCTCGAAAATGGGTTTCGGCATAAAAGTCACGGTTTTTCCGTGCCGACGGGCCACGTTCTTGATTATATACTTGAACCACATAAACTGATCCGCCATTTTCAGCATATCGGCAAACTGCATATCGATTTCGCTTTGTCCGGCCGTTCCAACCTCGTGATGATGGGCCTCGACCACAATACCTACTTTCTGCATTTCGAAAGACATTTCACTGCGGAGATCTTGATATGTATCCGTCGGGCTGACAGGGAAATAACCGCCTTTATAACTTGGTTTGTAACCAAGATTCGGCTCCTCGATCCGGTTGGTGTTCCAGGCCCCTTCAACGGAATCGATCTGGTAGAAACCGGTATTCTGTTTCTGTTCAAAACGAACTTCATCAAAAATGAAGAATTCGGGCTCAGGGCCGATATAGCATGTATCGGCAACACCCGTGGATTTCATAAAAGCAACGGCCTTGCGTGCGATATGCCTCGGATCCCTTGAATAATCCTCTTTGGTGATGGGATCGACGATATTCGCGATTATACTCACGGTCGGATCCTTGAAGAAGGGATCCATCACAGTCGTGTCCGGATCAGGAACGGCAAGCATATCGGACATATGAATGCCCTGCCAACCGCGAATGGATGATCCGTCAAACCCTACACCGTCCACAAATGTGCCTTCATCCCATGTCTCGACCGGGAACGTGCAATGCTGCCAGGTTCCCAAAAGATCCGTAAATTTGAGATCGACCATTTTTGCATTGTTCTGTTTTGCGAATTCAAAAAACTCTTTTGCGTTCATTTGCAGTCTCCTTACATTACATACAGTCTGTTCACGCTTCCTCATTATGATTATCGTCCGGCGCCTGAAATAATCATGTTAACACGGTAACAGGCAAAGGCAATGCCAGAGATTCACGATCCATTGAGCAGAGAACCTTGTATATGATTGAAAATACAATGCATTGTGACATATAAATTTGGTTTTGGAAAGGAGATGATATCATTGAACAGACAATCAGCTTCATACATAATTGTTCTTGTTTTCTTATTGATATACATTTTTGTAGTATTAAGAACCGGTTTGATACGGACCCACAAAAACAAAAATGTCTCGTTTAAACAAATCTCCCGAAAAACACCGAAAACGTTACGAAATTGTCCATGTATTATTATACCATAAATAACCGGCCACAGAAGAAGGGGGCGCCTGAAAACAGACAAATTGTACCAATATACATAAAACGACATTATTGTTGTATTTTTTTTAT
>JAFGGN010000051.1 GCA_016930535.1 bacterium | reverse complement strand
TTAAAATATATTTTGTTGTGGTGATAAAATATACGGAGACTTATCTCAACTTTATATCATAAAAATCCTATCTTGGACAAGAGTGATGCTCGATTTGAAAATACGGCCGACTTCCATGTCCTGAATGAAAAAACCGAAACAGAAGTCGATCGGTGCCAGGGGAAAATATTGCGTGATGCTGTGACGCAGACCGAATCCCGTCAATTTCAAAAGTCCTAAATCCTTGTCCGGGGTCGCTTCAACCCATCTGATCATGAGTTCGGTACCCATGACCGAGCCGATCGTGATGCGCGGGGCAATTAGCGGAAGCGCCCTCAGGTCGGTCCCGCCCGGCAGGGTCCACGTATTTCCGAAAACCGTCACCTGCTTCCCGTCTTTTTTTCCGAAAACCGTGGGTGCGCCCGTTTCCTGAAATGGAGCCATCGAACCGGCAGGATCCTCGAAAAGGGCTGTATACGTCCGCTGATCGTCACTGATCAGGGCAAGGATACTTTCGATTCCCACGTAGATATGGAATCCTCTTTTGGGAATTTTGGCCGTATGATACAGGCCGCTGTTCAGGTTCGCACCAAATGCATCCACAAACGGCTGCATGTAATTCTGCAGATTCTGCCGGGCCTGACCCGAAAAATCCTCGAGACGTGCTTCAATTTTCGATTTGACGTCCTGACCCGCCAGGTTTCCCAAACCAACGCTCAATACCAGTACCAAAACCATTGCGCTGCGCTTCATACATGCCTCCGCTGTCATATGAGATTGACCGGACTGAAACCTGATAAAATGATAAATATTTTTATGAAATTTCACAAGAAAAAAAAGCCGGGCTCATCATATTTATCGTCCGGGTTTATCCGTGTCAAAATGCAGCAAAAAAGGAAAAATCGCATTATTGATTTGCATTTAAAACGGATATTCTCTATCTTTTACCTCTCATTCATTATGACATAAGGATGTATCTATGACCGAATCAGTTCAGAAACTGTCGCTGAAAGAAAAACTGTCCTACGGTTTCGGGGACCTGGCATCTGTTCTGTACTGGCAGACTTTTATGCTGTATTTCACTTTTTTCTATACGGATATTTTTCTGCTGCCTGCAGCTACAGCGGCCACCATGTTTCTGGTCAGCCGCATCTGGGACGGCGTCAATGATCCGATGATGGGCATTATCGCGGACCGCACGAATACACGCTGGGGCAAGTTCCGGCCGTATCTGCTCTGGCTGTGCGTTCCCTTCGCCCTTGTCGGTGTCCTTACGTTCACTGTCCCGGATTTCAGCGCCGGGGGAAAGCTGATCTGGGCCTATGTCACATTTATTCTGATCATGATGCTTTATACGGCAATCAATATTCCGTATACGGCTCTTTTGGGTGTGATATCCGCGGATTCGAACGAAAGGACCACCGTTTCATCCGTGAAATTCCTGTTTGCCTTCGCAGCCGGCATCATCGTATCCGCCACCCTGCTCCCCATGGTGAAAACGCTCGGTAAAGGCGATGACGCCCGCGGCTGGCAGTTGTCATTTGTCATTTACGGAATCGCAGCCGTTATTTTCTTTTTAATCGCGTTCAGGGGAACACGAGAAAGGGTTCAGCCTCCCAAAACACAGAAATCATCCATCGGCAAGGATCTTTTTGAACTGGTCACGAACAAACCCTGGCTCATTCTTCTGGCCACAACCATCACATTTATCCTGTTCGTCGCGGTCAGAAGCAGCGTGACCGCCCACTATTTCAAGTACGTCATCGGTCAGCGCGAAGTGACACTGCCGTTCCTGTCCGCAAGGACCTATGATTTCGCGACCCTGGTATCCGCTTTCAACACGGTCGGACAGATTGCCTCACTTATCGGCGTACTGATGGTCAGCTGGTTCGCACGGATCGTCGGCAAAAAACGCGCGTTTATCATGATCTTCGTGATCGCGATTGCCAGTACCGGTGCTTTTTATTTTCTCAGACCGGATCAGATATTCCTGATCTTTCTTTTCCAGGTGACCGGATCACTGACCGGCGGACCCCTCAGCGTACTGCTCTGGGCTATGTATGCGGATACGGCGGATTATGCGGAATGGAAGCGCGGGCGCAGGGCCACGGGCCTTGTTTTTTCGGCATCCACCATGTCTCAGAAATTCGGCTGGGCCTTCGGTGCCTATGTATCGCTCATGCTCATGTCCCAGGTGGGATTTCAGGCCAATCAGGAACAGTCTCCGGAAAGCCTGAAAGGCCTGATCCTTCTGTTCAGCCTCATACCAGCAGGCATGGGTGTCCTGTCGGTCCTGATCTCGCTGATGTATCCCCTGAATGAATCCAAAGTCAAGACCATGTGCGAAGAGCTCGAGGCAAGAAGAAAAAATGAAAGCGGCTGATTCATGATGCAATATTAGCACTGAATTTGAGGCAAAATGTAAAAGGCCCTTCTTCATGAAGGGCCTTTTTTAATATTCAAGACTCCGGAAACAATTTACTGACCGCCACCTTATCCGGCGGTTTTGTGATGAAACTGAAAAGAAACAGACTGCCTGCGGAAACGAGAAGTGCCGGAAAAATTACCGGTATCCCCCATGGATCCCCTTCGATCATGACGGACGGCCACAATACCGGAACCAGTTTATCGAGGAACAGGGTGATTAAGGCACCCGAACAAATGGAGATCAGACCCGCGGCTTTCGTGGCCCGCTTCCAGGCCAGTGCGGCGATCAGTGCAGGCGTGATTGCGACGCCGTACATGGTATACGCGAAATATGCGGACTGAAGTACAGAAATGGGTTTATTGAGCAGTGTCGGAACAAAGATCATGGCAAATGCGCATAACCCGAGTACGATCACCGCTCCCTTCTGTATTATGATCTGCTTTTTTTCTGATAATGGTTTCCTGGCATATTGCTGAACAAGGTCACGCATGACATTGGTGCTCGGCGACAACAGAAAATTCGTACCGGTCGAAAGCAAAACGGCCCATGCAGCGGCCAGAAGCATCACGCCGACCGGAGCGGGCACCATGTACCGGGCAGCCAGAAGCACCATGGCTCCCCCCTCTTTACCCTGTCCCCAGAAATATACGGCTGCAAATACGGCGATGAGCACAACCACGACTTCGACGATGATCGTCCCGATGATCCAGAGTCCCACTGCGGACCGGGCATGCCGGGGTGACTTTGCACTGTAGAATTTCTGATACATGGACTGTTCGCCCATGAGCAGCATGAGCGTGGCGAAAAAATAACCGAAGGCCTTCAACGCCGGACGCGCGCCGAAATCGGGACTGAACACCTGAAAATGCCCGGCAGGCAATGTAGCCAGAGCGCCTGAAAATCCACCGGCTTTAACGATTACGAAAGGTACGGCCACAACACAGGCCACCAGAATGAGAATGCCGTTGGGCAGATCCGTATGGGCCACGGAAATCATACCGGCAAGTGCGGTGAACGCGATGATGAAGAAGGCACTGAAAGCCTGACCCCAGGCCACCGATATCCGGCCGTCCGTGATGATGTTCAATATGTACCCGCCTGCACGAAACTGATAACTGACAATGGTAACCGAAGCGATAATCAGGGCGATGGTTCCGAAAAGACGTGCGAAACGGCCGTACCGGACCTCCAGAATGTCCCCGATCGTATATTGACCGAAAGTGCGTATTTTTGCGGCCAGGAAATAAATGACCACGATGCCGAGCCAGGCGCCGGCCGGCAACCAGAGGGAACTGAATCCGGCTTTGTATGCATATTCGGCTCCCGCGATGAAGGTTCCGGATCCGATCCAGGTGGCAATCAGCGTGAAGACGATCACGTGTATGGAAAGGGATCGCCCCGCAAGCATGAAATCGTCATGCCCCTTGACCTTTTTTGACCGGTAAATATTAAATGCAAGCAGGATCAGATTATAGGCGAGTATGATGATCAGATAAACAACCATGGGACCTCCAAGTCATCGCGTGGGATTACACCTCCATCAGGATCAGGGATTCCTGGGCTTCGCCCGTGACCTCCACCCTGCCATCCTGTGTAATGAATACATCCACTTCCGTTCGAACCGCCATCTCGCCTTCAAGATAGATACCGGGTTCGATTGAGAAGCAGGAACCCGGAATCAGCATTCTCTCCTCCCGGGTTTCCAGATTGTCGATATTCACGCCGTTGCCGTGAACTTCCCGTCCGATGGAATGCCCGGTGCGATGAATAAAAAAGTCCCCGTACCCGGCCTCCCGAATGACGTTTCGCACTGCATCGTCCACCTGCCAGCCGTGGCAGGTTTCGCCTGCGGCCAGGGATTCTTTAATGTGCCGGATGCCCGCATCCCGTGCATCCCGGACAATCTCAAATATTTCGATATAATGCTTAGGAGGCACATTCCCGGCGTATCCGCACCAGGTAATATCGGCCCATATCGTATTCTCCTGATTCAGGCGCGCCCATAAATCGATCAGGATGGTATCGTTCTTTTTAATGACAACGGAATTGTCGGGCGTGGGTTCGAAATGCGGATTGGCGGGGTGTCCATTGACACCGACAATCGGATTTTCTCCGCAACAACTCATCCCCACGTCATGGAACCGGTTTACGATAAATTGCTGAATGTCATATTCCGTACGGTTCAGATTCTGATTCAACGACTTTTCAATTTCCGCGAAAGCTTCATCCTTGATCTGATAGAGGAGCCGGCTGGCTTCTTTGTGCGACCGGTAGCCGGCTTCATCGATGACCGCCTCGAATATCTGAACCAGATCGGCAGAAGACACCACCCGGTGGCCGAAGCTCCTGATCAGCTCGACGGTTCCGGCGTCCGTGAGCGACACATAGGGAATGTGATTCATGGGGGAATACTGCATCGCGATGGTTTTGGGATCCCCCAGGATTTTTTTCAGCGCCTGATGCAGTTCACGCCATCCGAGGTAATGCTCCAGTTCTCCGGGAAGGGAATCCAGTTTGACAGGCTCCACGCGGTGAGCCAGTCTGTGCGGCGATCCGTCAGCGGGAATATAATAAAACCACCGCCGGCTCGTGAATTTACGGGAATCGAGTCCCAGAATAAGATACGCGATGGGATCCCGGTTATGAAAATCACAGAACAGCCAGCCGTCAATCCCCGCCTGTCTGAGTGCCGCCTGTATGTGATGCAGGTTCATTCTTTTCCCTGGTTCGGTTTTATTTGATCAGCATCAGTTTCAGCCTGTCATGAAATTCTGATGCGTGGAAATGCAGAATATATATGCCCGAGGGTACAGGCTGTCCGGAATAGTCCAGTCCGTTCCAGACAAACTGATACCGGCCCGGCGCCTGAGCGGACGGATGCCATTCAAACACCATTTTTCCCAGTGCATCATAAATCACGAAATCGACATCCGAGCTGTTCGGCAGATCGTACCGGATCTGTGTCTGCATGTTGAACGGATTCGGATGATTCGGGTACAGGGAGAATGCCTCGGGCGCGGATTCCGACTGAACCCGGGTGGCGGATACCTGTATCAAATTATGCTTGAGTTCATCCACACTCGTATCCGGACCGATGACGGTAAGCAGCACGGAGTAAGTACCGGCCTCCTGATAGGTATGGGTCGGATTTTCTTCCCCGCTCAGGCCACCGTCAGGAAGCTGTACATCTCCGAAATACCACTGATATCCGATGATGCTGCCTGTCGACTGATTCGTGAAAGACACTGTCAGGGGGGCGAGTCCGTCTAACGGATCGGCTGTAAACAGAGCCACCGGCGGTTCCACGTCCCCGACAAATATATAATTGGTTTTTTCAAGATCATCTTCTCCCCCCGGACCGGTCAGGGAAACTCGCACGGTATACACGCCTTCATTTTCATAAACATGGGCGGGCGACGCTTCATTGCTCGTCTGCCCGTCCCCGAAATCCCACATGTAAGACGAGACGGTTCCCGTGGAACTGTCGGTAAACTGGACGGTCAGGGGACGGTAACCTGAGCGTGGCGAAGCGCCGAACCGGGCAACCGGAGGGGCGGCAAGTACATGGACCGGGCATTCGGAAGCGGACTGTCCGCCGGGACCGGATATGTTCAGTACAGCGGTATAGGTACCCGGATCGGAATAAACATGGGAAGGATTCTGCTGAGCCGATGTAACGCCGTCGCCGAAAGCCCAGGCCCACGTGTCGATCCGGCCGGATGATGCATCCGTGAATTGTACTGAAAGCGGGGCGATTCCCGTATCCGGTGACGCCGTGAATGCAGCGACCGGCGGATGATAGAATGTGTGGATATACTGGGTCCGCACCAGGGTATCGGACTGCACGAGCCCGCTGGCGATCAGCTTGACCGTATAAAAACCGGCATTCTGATATGTATGCGACGGATGCTGCTGCGTGCTCGAGGTTCCGTCTCCGAAATCCCAGGTCCACGACTGAATCTCTCCGACGGATTCATCGGTAAACTGCACCTGAAGCGGTGGTTCTCCGGACAGGACATCGGCCGAAAACTGCGCCAGGGTCGCATTGTCCACCACATGCAGCCTGAAATACTGGGCGTCGAAACCGCGTTCGCTGTCCACTGCTTTCACACCGATAATGTAAGTGCCCGTTTCGGAAGGCGTCCACCGGATCAGTCCGGAAGTCGAATCCACAGTCATACCGGCGGGAATCCAGGTCGGGGCATAGCTGACGGGATCGCCATCCGCGTCCGTGGCCTGGCAAACCGTGGACCAGGGGTAACCAACCGCTGCCAGTGTGTCGGGAACGGACTGAATGACGGGTTTGCGGTTGCTGAAATCGTATCCTTCCGGTATCAGGGTGTTGATAAAACCGTGAGCCGTCACGGGAAGGGTTTCATACCGCGTGCTGGACAGGATCATCCATGCGGTCTTTCCGTCATTGATAAAGCGCGGCAGGCCGTCGGCCCAGTCCCCTTTTCCCTGTGCAGACCAGTATTTCCCGTTCCAGACCACGTAACGGTTAAATTTCGTTTTGCCGTTGATCAGAAGCGGCGTACCGTCCGAATAGACGCTCGTGGTCGCATAGGGATCGCCCGTGGCTTCATAGAACATCTCCTTGCCGCCCAAACGCTTGTTCCAGTACACGCCGGGCTCATTGGCCGCAGCACAGAAAACTTCGCCCTTGAAATCCCCGCCGATGCCCGTGCTGTTGTTCCATCCGGCATAAATTTTACCCGCACCCACGGCAAGCGAGACCTCTTTGCCGCATCGCCTGTCCGCATCCGTGACATATTTTACATAGCTCCAGTCCGTGAAACCCGGTATTTTGTAGGCGAAAATCCCGTTGTATCGTTCCTCGTTCTTCCAGATGAATTCCCTGGCAAGCGAATACACCATGCCGTTTTCACCCAGTGCGAGATTGGGATTGTCCGCATCGTACATATACGTGACAGGTCCCCAGACCCCGTCCCAGCACTCGAGATAATAAAGTTCCTTCTCGTCGAGATCCAGGAAGGTGACAATTTTATAGTTTTTAATGATTTTAATCTGTGCATAGCTGGTGTTGTTTCCCTTGGGTGCGATTAAAACAGGGGTTTCCCAGTTTCCGGGCGTGCCCTTGAAATAGAACACGCTGCCTCCCTGCTCGTTGAACACGATATGGCTGATGCCGTCATCGTCGATGAACAGGCCGATTGCGTTTCTCGGATTGCCGTTTTCATGGGAACCCGGACGGAGCGTCCCTGTAGAGATTTCCTCGATCGGCTGCCATACACCGTCCGGTGTCCGGACTCTGTAGCGCATAAAGTTACCTCTGACCCAGACCGCATGAATGGTTCCGTCCACGGGATTGAAACACAGGTTGCCGGAATACCCCTGATCATCGATCTCGAATTTCGGTATCAGCGTAATGTCCTCGATCGTGATCGAGAAAACCATCACAGGCAGAAGAATCATGAAGATGAACATGACCGCGATCATACTGCGAAATTGCATATAGCCTCCGTTTAATATAAAAAACCCCCCGGTCGGACAATATACAGAAACCGGGACAATTGTTCAAGTAAGATTTTCAGGATCGATCCTTTTTCAGCAATTATGCACATCCCGTACAAAAATCCACTGGTTCCGAATCGGCAAAATTTATGCCGCAGTCATCATATTTACCGGGGCGGCTGCGAGCCCTTTCACTCTTGAGATTCCACCATAAATTCAGGGTAAAAATTTACAAATCCGCGGCGCTGCACAGGGAAATTCAGAACCATTCATGATCCGGTTGCGTGAAATCAGATCATGATGGATGAAGATCGCACATTTTTCAAATAAATCTTGATTGACAGATCAAATCATCCTATTTTAATGACATACGCGTCAATCAATTTGAAGGAGACGGCCCATGGGTTTCAAGTGCGGCCTCGTGGGGCTTCCCAATGCCGGGAAATCCACGATATTCAATGCGCTCACAAACCTGGGCGTCGAGGCCACGGCATATCCCTTCTGTACCATCGATCCCCATTTCGGAATCGTGCCGCTTGAAGACGAGCGTCTGAATCTGGTGCACCGCATTGCGGGATCGGCCAAAAAGACACCGACCGTTCTGGAATTCGTGGACATTGCCGGATTGATCAAAGGTGCAAGCCATGGAGAGGGTCTTGGCAACCAGTTTCTGTCGCATATCAGCCGTGTAGATGCGATCGTGCATGTGGTCCGCTGTTTCGACGATGCCAATGTCGCCCACCCCTCACAGACAATGGACCCGGTCCGTGATGCCCAGGACGTCACACTCGAGCTGATACTGAAGGATATGGAGCTGATCGACCGCCGCGTTCAGAAAATAAAAACCGCGGCGAAAACGGGCGATCCCCTGATGAAAAAAAACCTGGAATCCCTGGAGCCTCTGGCCCAGGCGGTTCAGAATGAGCAGGAACTGCGGCTGGTTGATCTGAATCCGCTGCAATCATCCCTGGTCCGTGAAATGAACTGCCTGACAGCCAAACCCGTTATTTTTATTGCCAATGTGGACGAACTGCAACTGCAGGGCAGTCCCATGACCCGGGCACTCGAATCCCACGCCGTTTCGGTCCGGGCTCCATGCATTCCGTTCTGCGGCAAAGTCCAGGCTGAAATTGCCGAGCTGGCCCAGGAGGAACAGATTGAATTTCTGAACGCCATGGGACTTGAAGAAACGGCCCTGCAAAAAATCGTCCGGACCGGGTATGAGGTCCTCCGTTTAATCACGTTCTTTACAGCGAATGCGAATGAGGCTCATGCATGGACCGTTCCAAAAGGATCGGATGCGGTTCATGCGGCCGGCCTGGTGCATACGGATTTTCAGGAAAAATTCATCAAAGCCGAAGTGATTAAAACGGCCGAGCTCAAAATGCATGGTTCCATGAAAACGCTACACGACTTGGGCCTGATCGCGGTTCACGGCAGGGATTATGTGGTGGAAGACGGAGATCTGCTTCTTTTTAAAATCCGGGGATGATTATTTTACTGCTGAAGGACAGATATTGGAATACGCACAGTACTGGCAGGCCGTATAAGACGGTGCGGCCGTATAATCACGCTTTCTGATTCCGGCAGCCGCTTTTTGTATTTTTTCTTCAGCTTTTTCAAACATTTTATCCGTAACTTCGGACCTGCCGATCAGGCCTGATGCCAGAAAATGCAATTCAAGGCGTGTCGGCCTGCATCCGCATATGGATTCATAGGCCATGGCATACAGAGTCAGCTGAAGACTGTCTTTCGCCTTTTTATCGGCCTGGTCCTGCTGATAGACTTCCGAGGTCTTGAAATCGATAATGACAATGGCATCCCCGTCCACATCGATTCTGTCCCAGCGTCCGGATATGCGGTTCGCACCCAGCATAAAACTGAAGGGCTCCTCGACAAATTCCGGTACAACGGGATTATTCTGTTCGCGTTCAAAGAAATTCCGTATGGCTTCCTTTCCGGCTTCGAAACGCCGTTCCTCATGTTCACGGGAAAGGAATCCGATATTTTTCCATGCATCGGCATACGCTTTGAACAGCTGTTCGGGATTCACGGGCATATTTTTTATTTTGTGCTGAAAGTACAGTTCCACAGCTGCATGTACCGCTTTTCCGTACACGATGGTATGATGAAAAAACGGAAGCCGGAGCACATGCACATATTTGTACTTGAGCGGACAGGTCATATAATCGTCCGCCTGATAATGGGACAGGTTCAGCACACTGGACTCCGGTATCGGCATCATATTGTCGACTGGATCGCTTTCCACTGGTGCAAAACGCCGGATCCGCTCTTCGGCACAGGATTTGACGTTTACTTCGTCGATCCGGGGCCTGTCCAGTGCTTCCAGAATAAACTGGCTCGGTTTGCGCTGCCGTACACCGCCGTAATCAGCCGCGCTGGTCAGATAAAGCCGGCGCTTCGCCCGTGTCATGCCCACGTAAAAGAGCCGTCTTTCTTCCTGAATATGAAAATCCCCTTCAGGCAGGATTTCCCTGGTCAGGCATTCGGGCAGTTCAATGGGATCCTTTCTGCGTGTATGCGGGAATTTGTTATGCAGCAGGCTTACCATGAAAACGACGGGCCACTCGAGGCCCTTTGCCTTGTGCACGGTCAGCACATTCACTGCATCCAGATCCGGATCCGCTTCGGCCTGTCCCGGATCGTCTCCTGCCTCCATCAGCAGATCGAGATACGGAACAAAATGAACGATACGGTCATCCTTTGCCACCTGGGCAAAGGCCCAGATCACATCAAAAAAATTGGCGATATTTCTGATTTTCAGATTATTTTCGGCGCTTTCATGCTGTGTGAGCCTTTTGAGATAGCCCGATTCGGTAATGAACTGATACAGGACATTGCCCGTAATATGGTTTCTGGCCTCTTCCCTGTAACGTTGGATGTCTCCGATAATTTTTTTCAGCGTGATCACGGAATCCGGAGTCAGATCCTTCAGCTCATCATCTGTATCCAGTTTTTTGATCAGCTGAAACAGATGTTGATTGCGTCTGTGTGCAAGACTCAGGCATAGATTCAGATCCTCCATGGATCCGAGTTCGTACAATTCAGATGAAGCGAGATGATACAGAGAAACCGAATCCTGAGGATCGGCGATCACCCTGAAAAACGAGATCAGCAGACGCACTTCCGGCCGGGAATACAATCCGCGGTTGCCCGTGAACCTCCAGGGAATTTCCATGACATTCAAAGCACGCAAAAACGAATCCGCATCGTTATTGGAACGAACCAGTATGGCAAAATCCGAAAATACGGCATTTTTCTGATCCACGGCATCCCGGATAATCCGGGCGACGCGGTCGGACTCTGTTGTCAGTGTATCGCAATGCAGATGTTCCACGGGGAATTCACCCGTTTCCAGGGCAGTCAGGTGCTTGTCAATCTGATTTCTGACTTCCAGACGGTCCGGATTGTTGTGCGTGATAAGCCGGTAAGCCGTATCGAGTATGCGCTGTGTGGAGCGGAAATTCTCGGTCAGAACAACCTGACCGGCATGGGGATATATTTCCATAAAAGAAAGAATATTCGAGATAGCCGCCCCGCGGAATTTATATATGGACTGATCGTCGTCTCCCACCACCGTAATGTTTGCATCTGGACCTCCGATCAGCTGTACGAGCTGAAATTGTGCAAAATTGGTGTCCTGAAATTCATCAACGAGAATAAACCGGTATCTCTCTTGAACCTTTGTCAGAACCGCCGCATGTTCCTGCAGCAGCCTTATACACAGCATCACCTGGTCACCGAAATCGACCTTGCCTTCCTTCAGCATGAATGACTGGTACAGCCTGTATGTCCCTGCAATTTCTTCCTGTTTTTCAAGCATTTCTGAATGAACCGGACCGGAACCGGGATCTTGATCCGCTTTCAACCCCTGTACAAACCGTTCGTAGTCTTCAGGTGTCACGTTTTCGTCCTTGGCACGGGAAATCACATTCAGCATCGCCTGAATAAAACGTACCGGATCACTGAGCGGACGATAGTGCCTTAACGGAAATTCGAACAAATGTTCGCGAAAGAAAATGATTTGCTCGGCCTGGGACAGGACCTGAAAATCGGGATTCATACCCAGATCGAGAGCAAATTCACGGAGAATCCGGTCACCAAATGCATGAAAGGTGGAAATTTCAACATGCGCAAATCCATAGGGAAGAAGCACATCCACCCGTTCCGACATTTCAGCCGCCGCTTTTTCGGTGAAAGTCAGTGCCAGTATCTCCTCCGGTCTGGCCATTTTGCTTTCGATCAGATGTGCGATTCTGTGCGTGATGACCAGGGTTTTTCCTGTACCGGCTCCGGCCACGATCATGAGCGGACCCTTGCCCCAATGGACCGCTTCCCGCTGTTTTTCTGTCAGCAACTGATGGTTCATAAAATGATTCGCTTCCTATAAGATTGACGGAATGCCGCACGATATAATAGACCCGGTTATCATGATCCATAATAGATATTTTTAACAATAAAATCAACCCTATTAAAAGTGTACGGATTCTTTGAAATAATGATTTTGAGAAGCAACTAAAACGGTTTAACCAACTGTATAAAACAATAACAGGTCCTGTAAGATATTTCAAGAAATTGAATTATTCGATTGATTTTGATAAAATTGTGGATTATAATCATGACAGGAGTCTTCATTCCCGCACTCAGGCATTATAACAAAAGGAATTATGATGAAAGTTACCGGACCTGTTTTAATCGCTTTATGTATTCATATCCTGGTGTCAGAATCGTTCGTAATCACGGCCGGGACCGATGCAATACCCGTTAAACCACTGGAAATCGTCCGAATTTCCGATCATGCATTCGTTCACGTTTCATATCATCATTTTACCAATACTCCGAACGTCGCAGCCAACGGCCTTGTATTGGCATCAGGTTCAGAAGCGGTCATCATTGACACACCGTGGACAGACAAGGATACCGAGAAACTTATTAAATGGGTTTCCGATTCGCTCCATGCCTCTGTAACTGGCGTAATTGCGACACATTCGCATATTGATTGCATGGGTGGAATTGGTGCAGTTCACAGTGCCGGCATCCTGTCCTATGCATGCGATTCCACATGCAGCATTGCCAGGTCCCGCGGACAGATTCTTCCTAAACGCACATTTAAGGATTCGCTGACACTGGCAATCGGGGGACACAGGCTGACCTGTTATTACCTGGGCGGCGGACATGCCACGGACAATATCGTGGTCTGGATACCGGATTTTGACATTCTTTTCGGAGGATGTCTGATGAAAGCAACAACCTGGAAAGGGCTTGGCAACCTGCGTGATGCGGATTTGCAGGCCTGGCCTGTCACACTGGAAAAAGTACGCCGTAAATTTCCGGCCAATTGTACTGTCATTCCCGGCCATGGTCCCATTGGTGGCATGGAAATTGTTGATCACACACTCGATCTGCTGGAAATTTATGCAAAATCCAATCCTGCAGATTAACGATTGTCCGGTTTTGGAACAATTTGATTGGCTACCGTTGGAGAACGCATGACTTTTATTCAGTGGAACAAATCCTACAGCGTCAATATCAAGGAAATCGATGATCAGCATCAGGCCCTTTTCGTAATGGTCAACACATTTCATGAAAATCTGAAACACGCGGATTTATCCGCTCCAAAAAAACTGTTGATCGAGCTGATGGAATACACCCTGACTCATTTCCGTACAGAAGAGAAGTACTTCAAACAGTTTCATTATCCGGATGAAAAGGCCCATATCAGGGAACATCAGGCATTCGAACAGAAAATCCATGAATTTCGGGTCAATTATCAATCAAAAAAGGCATTTAATTCCACGACTGTCATGAATTTCATCAAAGACTGGATCGTTCAACATATTCTGATCACGGATAAAAAATACATGAAATGCTTTCATGAGAACGGATTGAAATGATGGCTGACCGGAGCCGGGCATTGTTCCTTATTTTACTTTTCAGCTCATGTACCATTAACCGGCTGAACAATGAAAAAACAGTGATTCATCTGCATCCGGCCGATCAGGATTTACCGCTTTGCATATCCGTTACCCGCGGAGCGGAATGGTCCCATAAATTCACACCGGGTCCGTTTGTCATTCACATATACCCTCAGATTGTTTTCTGGTGTGAAGACAGTCTCGGGCACTTTGTCAAAACGCTCTACATTACGGGGGCTGATGGTAAATACGGTAAAAATACCACAAAGGCCAGGCTGGATGATGATTTTTTCAGGATCTGTTTTCCCGGGTGGACCTCCCGTCTGATCAGTGCGGGAGGACATCTCCCCTCCCGTGAGAATCCCTATACGGATGCATTGACCAGCGCAACACCGCAAAGCAGTTTTGACCTGTTCACGACACTCGGACCAGCCGGATTCCCATGTAAAATCTATGCCGAAATCAACAAAAGCATGGATTATAATCAGGCCTTCACAGAAGAAAAAACCGGCTGGGTGGGACAGCCCTCTCTTATTTATTATACGGAAATCCCTGAGTATTTGCCTGATAAACCATTTATCCTGCTGCCGATCGGTCAGGGAGATGTTCAGGGAGGACTTCAAGGGAATCTGGACGGATTCGATACGGCGCTTGAAATGGTTCGTGATATTCAGGCCGTTATTCAGTAAATCCGGACACGCCAATTCTTCAGCAGTGCTCAACAGAATAACTGGATTGATATATCCGGATTCTGTATAAAGATTGGCCTGCTTTTTGTTTTGATGATTCTGAATTCATTTTTTATTCCATTAATTCAAATATATGATCAAGGAGGAGAATGATGGGCGTGCGTTCCGGCAAATATTTCAGTGTTTTTTCAGGGCTCTTGCTCGTCTCCTTTTGTCATGTCTGCGGACAGAATTTGCTAAAGGAACCCGAGAGTGTGGTCTTTGACGCAGCCAGAAACCGCTATCTCGTTTCCAACAAGGGTGACGGTAAAATCATTCAGATCGCGGATGGCGCACAATCCGTATTCAACGCGGATCAGGTTTCCATCCGCGGACTGCATATCCTTGGTGACAGCCTGTACGCCGCCTGCAACGCCGGTATCGCCGCATTCAATCTGAGTACCGGGACCAGGTGGCTCACACTCCCAATAACGGGTCAGAACTTTCTGAATGACATCACATCCGGCGATGCGTCCACGCTGTATGTCTCTGATTCGGGAGCCGGTAAAATATATAAGGTCAATCCGTTGACAGGCACTTTTTCCACGCTCTGTTCCGGTCTCTCCTCTCCCAACGGGCTTTACTTCGACAAGACAGCGAACAGAATCCTTGTTTGCTATTTCAGGGCCAACTCCCCCATCAGCGCCGTGAATCCGGACAACGGAACTGTCACACAGGTCGCTGCCACATCACTGGGCAATCTTGACGGCATCGCCGAAGACGGTGCCGGACGGTTCTACGTATCGTCCTGGAGTACCAATGCCGTGTACCGCTTCAACAGCCTGTTCAGCGACGCACCTGAACAGGTCTCTTCCGGGCATAACGGGCCTGCGGACATTTACTACAACAAACTGAGCGATATTCTGGCTGTTCCGAACATGAATGCCAATACCCTGGATTTCATCAGTTTCGAGCCCCAGAGTCTTCTGGACGAACCGGCCAGCGTGGTTTTCGATTCGGCCAGGGACCGTTACCTGGTCTCCGGCAAGGGCAACGGCAATATCGTTCAGATCAAGGGTGAAGAAATGAGTCTTTTTGCTTCCAGCCCTCCAGCCGTACGCGGTCTGCACATTCTTGGCAATACACTCTACGCTGCCGTGAACACGGGAATTGCCGGTTTCGATCTGAACACGGGAGCCCAGTCATTTTCGCTGGCCCTGACCGATCCGCAGGTTCTTCATGACATCGACTCGGACGGGATACAGACACTCTATGTCACGGACACGCCTGCCGGTGTGATCTATGCCGTGAATGTCATGACCCAATCGGTCACCACGCTGGCCGGCAGCATCAACATGCCTCAGGGACTGCTGTATGACGGCGCAAACAACCGTCTTCTGGTCAGCCATTATCTGAACAATGCGCCGATCAGTGCGGTCAGCCTTTCAGACGGGTCTGTCACCACCCTTGTCACCACACCCTTTTTCAACCTGGACGGACTGGCCCGGGACAACGACGGCCGTATTTATGCGGCCTGCAGGGGAAATCACAATATCTATCGCTATAATGCGGACTTATCGAACGGCCCCGACCTGATTGACGGTGATTTCAGCGAACCGGCGGATATCGGCATCAACCTGGTCGATGATATACTGGCGGTGCCCAATACCGGCGACAATACGGTGGCATTTATTGAAATCGAACCGGGGCAGATCGAACCGCCGATAATCCCCTATTCAATCCATATCGTGACCAATACACTGGATTCCGGCGCCGGATCCCTTCGGCAGGCTGTTCTGGATGCAACACAGCACGCAGGTCCGGACTCCGTGATATTCAATATTCCAAAAAACGATGTCAATTACAATCCAGCGACCGGTGTATGGACCATCACCCTTTCATCCATGCTTCAGCTTCAGCCCGACAGCTGTACGGTTATCGATGCAAACACGCAGAAAACAAATCAGGGAGAAACCAATCCGGACGGACTTCAAATCGAACTGAGCGGCGGTAATACCACGGATTATGGATTCTGGGTCGTCTCTGCCAGCAATGTCATCAAGGGGTTGACAATCAACCGTTTCACAAAAAGCGGAATCATTCTCATCAGCGCCTCATGCACGAACAATAAAATCGAAGCAAATCATATCGGGACCGATGCGGACGGACGTATCGCCCTGCCGAACCAGGCGGGAATTGAAATCACCAACGGAGGCAGATACAACAGGATCGGCCGCAGGAATTTCGGAAACCTGATATCGGGCAATCAGCAGTGGGGCATTGTGATGACCAACACCTACGTCAAGGGGAATACGGTCATCGGCAATAAAATCGGAACGGATATGACGGGTCTCAATGCGCTGGGAAACGGTTCAGGCGGAATTCTCGTCGGATATCATGCGTATGAAAACGTGATCGGACCCGCAAATGTGATCTCCGGCACGGTCAATGCCGGTGAGGACCTGATCGGCAACGGGATCACGATTATCGAATCCCATGGTAACCGCATTGTCGGCAATGACATCGGCACCAATATCGACCGGTCCGGAACACTGGGAAATGCAGGTCATGGAATCGCCATGATCGACAGCCGGAAAAACACCATAGGCGGAATGGATACCAAGGACAGGAATGTGATTTCAGGTAACAGCCTTTCCGGGATTCTGATCAAATCGGGCCAGTCTGACAGCAACATGGTCATGAACAACTGCATCGGTGCGAACCGGGACGGTGCCGTGGATCTGGGCAATCTGTCGGACGGTGTTCTGATCAATCAGGGTGCTCATAACAACACGATCGGCGGGTATAATATCATTGTGTTCAACGGCCGTGACGGTGTGCGCGTGGACGGAACTTCGACCCTGTACAATACAATCACGTCGAATTCCATCTCCAGGAATACCCGCCTGGGCATCAATAACGTGAATGGCGGCAATGAAGAACTCGGCCCGCCCATCATCGTTGAATGGACCGCTGTGCGTGTGGCCGGAAGCACTTTTCCGGGTTATACGGTCGAGATATATTCCGATGAAGGTGAACAAGGCCGCCTGATCGAAGGCATCCGCACTTCGGCAACCAACGGCACATTTTCACTCATCAAAGTGGTTTCCGGCCCCAATGTGACCGCCACGGTCACGGATGTGCAGGGGAACACGTCGGAATTCAGCCGTGCCGCTACTTCTGTCGAAAACAGCACGGAACGGGTCATACCTGACACATACGAATTGTTCCAGAACACACCCAATCCCTTCAATCCGCTCACCACGATCATGTACAGGCTTCCCGAATCCGGTGATGTATCCCTTATTGTGTATGACATCATGGGGAAAATTGTCAAGATCCTGGTCGACGAGAAACAGGATCCGGGTACGTATCGTATCGTATGGAAACCCGGGCATGTATCGAGCGGTGTCTATCTGTGCCATCTGAAAACGGAGCGCTTTTCATCCGTTAAAAAACTGATCATTTATAAGTAATACAAGAGGCACCGGATTCCCAGGAGGAATACATGCACCGCATTCTGATAACCGCCCTGCTTCTGTGCTGCAGCAACATTTTCATGACTTTCGCCTGGTACGGACATCTGCGCAATCTGTCCCACAAGCCATGGATACTCGCCGCCATGGTCAGCTGGGGCATTGCCCTGTTCGAATACCTTCTGCAGGTTCCGGCCAACCGTATCGGTCATGGGGTTCTGCAGATCGGGCAGCTCAAAATAATGCAGGAAGTGATCACGCTTTCCGTTTTCGTACCCTTTTCGGTTCTTTATATGAAAGAAAAACTGACGCTGGATTATCTGTGGGCGGGCCTGTGTCTTCTGGGTGCCGTATTTTTTATTTTCCGCGGCAGATGGCCCGGCTGATTTGATCGATCGTATTTCGATGAGCCGCTCTTTGAGTCTTTTTCGAATTGGTCCATATGGTCGGTCATTTATAAAACACGGAGGATACCATTGAAAAAATCCACCTTGTACAAACAAATGATTTCACTCGGATTGATGTTATTTCTTATCGGTTATCCTGTCTGGTCCCAAACCATGCCGGAAGACATGATCCGGCAGTTTTTCAGAATCTATGAACAGGGATATCCGGCGGCCGCCATCGATTCGATCTATGCATACGGCCCGGTGTCTCCGGAAGAAATCAGGATTTCAGCGGTTGTGAAACAATCACTCGGGCATAAGCTGCGCTTTCTGGGATCCTGCACCGGTCAGCTGCTGATTGAAAAAAAAGAATTCTCCGATACGGTCCTCTCTTACAGTTACCTGGTTATGCACGAGAACGGCCGCCTGCAATTTGTATTTTCCTTTTATAACACAGACTCCGTTTGGTTTTTCCAGAATTTCAGGTTCAGAACGGTCCGGGACATTGTCTCGGGAAACAGACTGCAGCAGATACCGGTTCGTGTTCCCTCCAGGCACAGTATCGGGATTCATTCACTCAATCTGTTCAATTCGGTCAACATCTACGGATATATGCTGTTTTCCTCGCTGGCCTATTCTTATCAGTTTAAACCCGATAAATTTTTAAAATGTATTGCAGGAATGGCCTATGATCCGGGCCAATTCAGTTTTAATCCGACCGTTAGGCACCTGTCTTATGACGAATCTGCCTGCGTACCGGATTTTGCGTCCGTCGAGCATGCCCTGGTTGTGTTGTGCGGATATGAACAAATTGTGTTTGACCAGAACATCTCCCCATTTTTCGGGGCTGCTGCAGGTGTGATGGTTGCCGGATACAACAAACATGAGGCATACGGAAAAAGCAACGTGTTTTTCTGTTCAATTGTTCAGGCGGGCATGAATTTTGAAAATCTGGCTTTCTATTTCAGGCCGTCTGTCGCATATATCATTTCCAATACCACGGACATTCATTATCAATACACATATGGAGAAAACTCGGATGTCGAAATGATTGGCCGGGGAAAATTCAACAGTCCGCTGTTTATATTTGAACTGGGAATGAAATTCTGATAATAATTCATCCATGATCCGCAACCAATACTGCTTCTGCTGTGTCTAATTACTGATTATTCGGATGGTTGTTTATATCCGCTTGAATTGTACAGACATGACAGGGAGTATATGCATGAAACAAATCCTGCTGATTGCCGGTTTTCTTCTGACGACCGGCTGTCAACCGGCATTTCCGGAACAAGATGCAAAATCGCCGTTTGTTATCGAAAAATCCGGCGGCCGTATTGTCATGGCCTATAAACAGTTCGAGTCGTTCCTGAATTCGGACAGATCCTGGGAGAATTACTGTAAAATGGTTCTGAATCCGTATCCTGAAATGCGGTATTTGCATGCACAGCAGCTTTCGTGGGGTGCGATCGATTCTCTGAAATTTCCGGAAGACCTGAAAGGATACAAAATTTCGGATTTCCATCATTTTTTTACACAGTACGACGAAGCATCACTTGACCGTCTCTACGATTCAGTCATTCAAAAGGCGCATAACGTGATGCAGCCATCGGGACACAAGCCGGTCGATCTGTGCCTGTTCCTTCCCTACGGCAGCTGTTTTGTGAATCCCGATTCGGACAGAACCACGATTTATATCTCGCTCTACATCGATCCGGCCGATGTTCAGAAAATCATGACGCACGAATATGCCCATTGCCTGCACCATGAACGGTGTCCGGAGGAACCGCTCACACTCCGGAGGGAGCTCGTATCCGAAGGGCTGGCCGTTTATCTGACCACGGTGATCGACACGGCCTTTCAGCTTAAAAATGCAATTCCCTTCATGCCCGAAGAAAACGTGGCCTGGTGCATGGCTCATGAATCCGCCATCCGGGATTCGATCAGGGCCGAACTGGAGAACAGCGGCATGGACATTTTCAAACGGTACATATCGGACGGCGGTTTTGCATCGCCTCCTGCCGGTTTCGTGCAGAAAACCGCCTACTTTACCGGATACAGGATCATCGAGACCTGTGTCCGAAGGGGGCTTTCACTCGAGGAGATCTGTGCCCTCGATTCTAAAGGTGTTTTAGAAATGAGCGGATATTTTGAACCGGATGAGTGAATGGACTTCACTCATCCGTTACTTCCGTTTACGGAGCCTGCATGCTAAGGGGACGAGGCATGTGCATGAATCACCTTCCATTCACCGTCTTCCCTGCCGAAAATCAGGGTCTGTGCAAAAGGTGTCTCGAACGTCCGCCCATCGGGCGTTGTCAGTACAGACCGGCCGTCCGATACGACCAGCACGATTTCCGTTGACAGTACAGATATGATTTCATGGTCGAAATGATATTCCAGGGAGGCCACGTCCTGAAATCCCTGCTGATATTCTGTATAAGCATCCGCCTTTGTACCCAGCAGACGGCCGTCCCTGATTATCACGCCTTCCCTGTCCGCGATGGACCGGAACATGGCCTCCAGGTCCGCGTGTTCGGCATATCCGACAAGGGTTTTGTTGAGTGCCGTAATTTCTTCCCGTACCCGTGTATTTTCGGATTCGGACAATATCTGCTGGGCATACATACAGGTCACGGATGAAACCAGGAAGATTAAACGGATCAGTATTCGGAATGTTTTCATTTCATACCTCTGCCCAGGCTGGCATGGCCGCGAGATAGGATTCCGCCCGTTTTTTGAAATTCACGTTCCCGTCATCGGGCGTGAACATTTCGAGCCATGCCGCGATGCCTTCGGCCACGGCCTCGCGCGGCTTCAGCTGTCCCTGATCGTCCGTACAGTAATGGCAGTAAGAACCCGTTGTTTCCGCATTCAGCGGCATGCCGCAGGACTGACAGAATTTCTGCATGACAAACCTCCCTTTGATATATATTCGTTTTCTTCCCTGTGGAAGCTGTCATAAGATAAATCAGCCCTTTGACATCTGTATGTCAGGTTTGATAAAGGGAAAATATTTTTTTTGCTTTTTCTGCGAGAATGTGCCGGATATGGAACGGTTCCAGTACGGTCACATGCTCCCCGTATCCAAGAAGGAAGGAGTACACCCATTCATCTTCGGGAAAATCGACCTCGACCTGCATGTTTCCTTCTTTCAGGATCATGATCTGCTTTGGTTCGAAAAAATCTTCCACCTGCATGCGGACAAATGCGGAAAAAAGCAGTTTTAAATGGATGGTGCGGACAGAAGACGAATTTCCCGAAAAAACGTCACGAAAGGTTTTATCCCTGGTTTCAAAGGTTTCATCGAGAATAACCGGTTGATTCATACGGGACAGCCTGAACAGGCGGTAATCCTCTTTCAGCCTACAGTATGCGAACAGGTACCAGGCATAGCCCTTGAATATCAGGGTCATGGGTTCTACCGTACGGTTTGTATGTTCACCTTTGGTGTTGCAGTAATCGAAACGCAGCAGTTTCTGACCGCATACGGCCCCATGAACCTTGCTGAATCGTTCCTTCTGGCGCAGTGAATAGCCCAGGGGCATGATATCCACGACGACCTGTTGTTCATATTTTTTCAAATCGTCCGTTTTATTCTGCGGCACCAGATTCACGATTTTTTCAATAGCCAGATCCAGTTCCCGGTTCTCGAGTGCGGAATTGACGCCGCGCAATGTGGACACCATGGAAACGATGTCATCGAACGTGAGATACTGCCGATCGATGCGGAACGTATCCATGATGCCGTAGCCGCCGCGGTTTCCTGAATGGGACACGATCGGGATTCCGGCCTGGTCTATGGCCTCCAGGTCACGGTAAATTGTACGGACAGATACATCGAATTTGTCCGCCAGCTCACGGGCCGTGATCCGGTCGCGGTTGAGCATCATGACGGTCATAGCAAGCATACGGTCGATACGCATGATACGGATCCTGAAATAAGCGGTCACCCTAATTTACAGGACATCGTATCAAGAAGCAATAAAAAAAGCCTTCCCGGAGAACCGGGAAGGCCAAACAAGGAAAGAGAGAAGAAAGACTATCTGACCAGCATCATTTTCTGCGTCTGTACGAACCCGTCCGACTCCATGCGGCACAGGTACAGACCGGACGGCACGGCATTGCCGCGAAGGTCCAGGCCGTCCCAGCGGACCCGGTAGGTTCCCGCAACCTGTTTCTGGTTCACGAGCATCCGGACTTCCTGACCGAGCGCATTGATGATCCGTATCGTCACACCGGATTCCCGGGGCAGCGCATAGGCGATTTCCGTGGACGGATTGAACGGATTGGGATAACAGGAGGACAAACCGTACGAATCCGGAACCTCCGGTTTAGAAGCCATTGCCAGCTCCGCATCCAGCCCGTATTCGAGCATATCGCGCGCCGAGAGTCCGGCCGGTTTTTCGAGAGCGGCATCTTCATCCTCCTCGACAACCAGGAACTGATCCGCGGCCACTTCGCCCAGGGACTGCAGGATGCCGGACGGCCATTCGATGAGCACGTCTGCTGCAAGTGCTCCGCCGAGTCCGATCACGACTTCCCGGCTGTTCTGGCACCAGCCGGCCTGGCCGTTCACTTCGCGGGTCTGCATTTTCATCTCAGCACCCTCGAACGATTTCACATGCACCTTGGCGCCCAGCGCATCCCGGTTGGATTTGACGCCCACCAGTTTCAGGTTGAGCCAGTGATTGCCCGTGTTCTGCGTGTTTTCCAGCATGAAAACCGGACTTGAATTTTGTCCGAACATGATCAGGTCACAGTCGCCGTCCCGGTCATAATCGTGCCAGGCACTGAAAAAGCCGTTGTCCTCGACATTGGTAAATGCGTTGTCCTGCATGATCCGGAAGGTTCCGTCTCCGAGATTCTCGTACATGAAATTGTCGCCGTGCTTGCGGTTCAGCACGAACAGGTCCAGGTCCCCGTCATTGTCGAAGTCGATCCACTGACCCTGCTTGGAAAAACCGCCGTCCTGAACAACCGGGCTGTCCGTTACCCGTTTGAACGTACCGTCGCCCTGATTGGTGTACAGCATGTTGTTTTCGTTATTTTGTACGTTGACGAACACATCGAAATCCCCGTCATTGTCATAGTCGCCCCACGCAGGATGGCTCGCAACCAGGACGTCCGAAGTGAGATCACCGGCGTCGGTTTTGTCAAAATGTCCGGATCCGTCATTGATGAACAGATCCGAAGTTTCCTGCTTGGCCATCCACAAAGGTACAGGTGCAGGCCACGTCCACCATGAATTGGATTTGTTGTAGAACACATCGATATCGCCGTCATTGTCGATATCACTCCAGCTTAAATCCCCGAAATGCGGATAAAATGGACGATATCCGAAGACCTCTTCCGAGGAAAAATGATCACCGGAAATATTGGAATAGAGGATTAACGTCTGCATCCTGTTGTTCCAGTCATTGAGATCATTCACCAGAAAGTCGGTGAAACCATCATTGTTGAAATCACCCCAGGTGCCGCCCCATATGGTAAATGTGGGTGTAAAATTGAATTTATCGGATGTTTGGAAATTGCCGTTTCCGTCATTGATATTGAAGGTTTTCCAGGGATTGCCGGACCAGGAATAACGGTCTCCGCCGGCCAGAAAATCCTGGTCCCCGTCATTGTCATAATCGGCCCAGGATACGATTTCCCGATGCTGCCACGAGGGATTCGTCGTGATCTCGGTGAATTTGCCCTGGCCCTCATTGGAATAAATCCGTGATATGTCCGTGTCCGGAATCATGATATCCTCATCCCCGTCATTGTCGTAATCCACCCAGGCCAGACCGATGGAAAACTGGGTATATCCGTTGAACGGTGCTTCCACATGACGCTTGAACGGCGTTTCCGGTACCGGATTCCGCCACCGGATAAAATGATACTGTTTCCCTTCCATGGTGTAATAATAGTAATAATAGTACCAGGAATAGGTGTAGGTCCAGTCAGGCGTCTGAAACTTGCCTCCGATGAACAGGTCCTTGCCCTTTACACCCAGCGCGTACACGGGCGCATCCAGACCCTCGAACAGTTTCTGCCATGTGTTGCCGTTCCACTTGGCAATGTAGTTGAACAGGCCGTCGTATCCGACCGCACGGGTGAATTCACCGCCTGCATAGATGTCGTCGCCGTCCACGGCCAAAGCATACACATTGCCCCAGAACCCCTGTCCCACCGGCTCCATGGCACTGCCGTTCCAGCGCGCGATTTTGTTCACGGTCACGCCGCCCGCAATCTCGAACCTACCGCCGATGATGAGGTCGTCGCCCTGAACCGCCATGGCCAGCACGTTCCCGTTCGTTCCGCCGCCGAACGCGGACCATGCCTGCCCGTTCCAGGCTGCCAGATGATTCACGGCAAGATCCCCTGCCAGACCGAAACGTCCGCCCACGATCAGCTTGTCCTGATACACGATCATGGAATGTACGGGTCCGTTCAGGGGTTCTCCCACAGCGGACCACTGGGATCCGTCCCATTTGGCAATGTAGTACTGCCGCTGGCCGTTCACGCGTGTGAACTTGCCGCCCGCGTAGATCTCGCCGTGATATTCGGCCACTGCGAGCACGGTGCTGTTCACGCCGCCGGCCAGGCCCTGCCAGGAACTGCCGTCGAACAGCGCGATATTGTTCACGATCTTGTTGCCGGCCATCACAAAATTACCGCCAATGACCAAACCCTGACTGGTTTGGCATATGGTCAGCACCTGGAACCCAAGTCCGTGCACGCCCCCGCCCACTTCATCCATGCGACCGTCCCGGAAATACTGCGCAATGCCTTTAATGCCATCCCCGCCGAACCAGTTTCCGCTGTGATCGAAATCGCCGCCCAGATATACCTGGCCGTCATATACATGAATCGCATACACATAATCCCGTTTGTCCTCGTGCCCCAGAATATAGTCCCAGTGACCCGGGGTCTGGGTCTGGGCTGAAAGAACGGGAAGAAAAAGAATCAATCCCATCATCAGGCACAGCATCCGAAATGAAACGCGTGAAGAGAATGGCATCGTGGGTTCCTCCAATTTAACTGAGTATTCAAAGCATACGAGTTTATTAACAACAATTCATACGCAAATAACAGGCCAGCAATGCCGGATTATTTTAATTTATTGATTATATTTGTCTTAAATGTCTCTACATATGAGAACATCATTGATATTGCCGTATAATAATGAAATGATGGCGATTAAAAAATTCCATATTGAAAATGTTCTTTCAATAAAATAAAAAGCCTTCCCGGAACTCCGGGAAGGCCAAACAAGGGAAGAGAGAAGATAAAATCTATCTGACCAGCATCATTTTCTGCGTCTGCACGAATCCGTCTGATTCCATGCGGCACAAATACAGGCCGGACGGCACGGCATTGCCGCGCAGATCCAGACCGTCCCAGCGGACCCGGTAGGTTCCGGCATCCTGTTTCTCACTCAAGAGCATCCGGACTTCCTGACCGAGCGCATTGATCACCCGGATCGTCACGACCGATTCCCGCGGCAGTGCATAGGATATTTCAGTGGAGGGATTGAACGGATTGGGATAACAGGAGGACAAATCATAAGATTCCGGAACTGCCGGTTTTGAAGCCTGCGCAAGCTCCCCTTCCAGTCCAAGCTCCAGAATAGTGCGTGCCGAGAGTCCGGCCGGTTTTTCTAGCCCATCGAGTGCGGTATCCTCTTCGATACAGAGAAATTGATCCGCATCCGCATCAATCAAGACCTGCATGATACCTGACGGCCATTCAATGATAATGTGTGCAAGTTGTGCATCACCCAGTCCGATCACCTGCTCCAGGCTGCTCTGACTCCAGGCTGCCTGCCCGTTGACCTCACGGGTCTGAATGACCAGGTCGCCATTGATCATGGATTTCACATGGACTTTCGCACCCAGTGCATTCCGGTTGGATTTGATCCCGGTGAGTTTCAGATTGAGCCAGTGATTCTCCGTGCTTTGCGTGTTTTCCATCATGTAGAACGGCGTGTTCATTTCACTGACCATGAACAGATCCTGATCCCCGTCCCGGTCATAGTCGTACCAGGCACCCAATTCCGAATCCTGCTCGAGGTTGGTGAACTGGTTGTCCAGAACCGTCAGAAATGTTCCGTTCCCCAGGTTTTCATACATGAAATTATCGCCGTGCTTACGGTTCATCACGAACAGGTCCAGGTCTCCGTCAATGTCGAAATCACACCATGAAGCGAACGTGGACGATCCTCCGTCCTGACACATGGGAGCATCCGTCATGCGGATAAACGAACCGTCTCCCTGATTTTGAAAGAGGGCATTGTGTCCATCCAAAACAGAAATAAAAACATCGAAGTCCCCGTCGTTATCATAGTCACCCCATGCAGCCATGGAGCTCTGCATGGATTCCTGTGTCAAATCGCCTGCTTCCGCTTTGATAAACTGTCCTCCCGAATTGAGATAGACCTGTTGATAACTGTCGAGGTTCCACGGTATTAAAAACCACTGGCTCGGAGTGTAAAGCAGGTCAATATCGCCGTCATCATCCATATCCGACCAGCTGATATGTCCGTTTTCAAAGAAAAAGTCCCGTGACGCATCGACTTCCTCACAGGAAAAATGATCGGCACGGATGTTCCGGTACATCAGTATCTGCATATTTCTGACATTGGTCGGATCGAAATTCTGCAGAATAAAATCAGCATATCCGTCGTTGTCCAGATCGCCCCAGGCTCCGGACCAGACCCACCACGTGGGAGAGAAATTGAAAGCATCGGATTTTTCGAACAGACCGTTCCCTTTGTTGATACTGAACGTTTTCGTATAACTGGACGGACCCCGGAAACCCGCGTTGATCACATCGTCATCTCCGTCATTGTCGAAATCAGCCCATGAATTCAGTTCGGGCCAGCTTCGTACCGGACTCTCCGGAACCCGTTCGAATGCTTTTTCTCCCGAATTTTTGAGTATCACTGTCGAGTTCATCGCAGAGATAATGATATCCTCATCCCCGTCCGTATCAAAGTCACGCCAGGACACACCGTAGCCATAATCGGCATATCCGTCGAAAGGCGGACTGATATTCCGGTTAAAAGGAACATCCGGAACCGGATTGCGCCATCGTATGAAATGGAACTGGTCCGCAAAGGCGAATCCATTGATCACAGGACCTACGGGCCCGACAGGGATAAATTTTATTCCAGGATTCGTTTTAAATTTTCCGCCGATGAACACGTCTGTGCCTTTCACACCCAGCGCATATACGGGCGCATCCAGGCCATCGGACAGCTTCTGCCATTCGCTGCCGTTCCACCTGGCGATGTAGTTGAACAGGCCGTCGTATCCGGCCGCACGGGTGAATTCACCGCCTGCATAGAT
>JAFGGN010000050.1 GCA_016930535.1 bacterium | reverse complement strand
GGTATGCATACGGTACGGCCGGTCCGTTCGCAAACACGCCCGCCCCGTCGTTAAGCAGCACCTGGGCATGCCCCGCAAAAACCAGGTCCAGGTCCCTGTCATTGTCGATATCCGCGAATCCGCCCATGTACCCGTTGATATCGCTCCAGGACTGACCGCTGTAAGTGAACGTGCCGTCCCCGTCATTGAAATACAGCCTGGCGATATTCGGCGGTCCCTCGGACACGAGCAGCAGGTCCATGTCGCCGTCATTGTCCACATCGCCGGACGATATGCCTTCGCCTGCACGATGATTGATGCCGATATCGGATACGGGAGAGACCCTCATGAAATCCCCGCTGCCGTTGTTCAGCAGCACATTCAGGTCCCCGGTCTGATTGCACGCGATTACGTCGATATCCCCGTCATTGTCCAGGTCCGTGGCCACGGATCCCTGGCCCGCGGGCGCGCCTTCCAGGTCGCCGCAATCGACGGCGCCCAGTTTAGTAAAAGCGAACAGCCCCTCGTTTCTGTACACCTCGTTCGGATGGTTCCAGGTGGTCTCGTCGTTCGTGCCCATGTATCCTGATACCGTGAATATATCCAGGTCGCCGTTTCCCTCCAGATCCAGGATCAGCACGGACCGGGTTTTCTTGAGCGTGCTCAGCATGGAGGTCGGGGTTTCATTGGTAAAAATTCCACTGCCGTTGTTTCTGTACACATCGTTGTGGTCCCCGTAGGCATTGGGCCAGTCGATCGTGGTGCCGTTCACCAGGTCGTAATCCCCGTCATTGTCCAGGTCGCCCCAGCAGGCGCCCTGTGATCCGTCATCCAGGTCCTGGATGCCCCTGGACGCGGCTTCTTCCGTGAACGTGTTGTCCGGACCGTTGATCAGGCACAGGTCCGTGGAACCCGTGCCCCGGTAGCGGGACAGGTACAGATCCGGCCTGTCGTCCCCGTTGATGTCCGCGAAACAGCAGGCATAAGTGCCTGTGTCCGAGTTACCCAGATGCGTATCCGTGATGTCCGTGAACATGGCCGTATGGCCTCCGCCCGCGCCGAAACTGTCCGCTTCGGCCTCAGTGAACCCGCGGATGAATGCGAATTTCATGGCGTCGGCCATCACGTACCCGTTGGCCTGATTGCTCAGCGTCGCCTGGCCCGTCGTGCCCTCGATGAACGGGTACACGCCCAGGCTGTTCCACTGAGCATGGTTCACAGACTGGTTCACGAGTATCACGGTGTCTCCGCCCGCATGTTCCAGATGCACGGGCACATTGGTGGCGTTGGGATAGTCCGTGGGCTCGTTTCCCCGGTACCCGTGCCATTCGGACACCTCGTAAAATCCGGCCAGCCCGATGGTCGGCACATACACCGCCGTGTTGCTCCCGCTGCCCGCGTAGGACCAGGCGAACCCGTCCGGCTGGAACGGGCCGTAGTTGCGCTGTGTATAGTAGGCATAAAACTTCTCGCCGTCCGAGGTCAGGTTCCAGGAACCCGCATGATTGATACGCTCGGATCCCGGGGATGTATAGTTGTTCACATGATTGTCGATGATGATGGGCGTGATCAGCGTGTCCGGCTCCCTGAACAGCATGGTCCCGTCCCCGAACACTTCCGCATAGGTCCATCCGTTCAGCACAGCCGTGGATCCCCAGAGCACGAGCGGATCGGCATCGGTGACCTCGCACCCGTTGTTGAATTCCGGGTCCTGCCCTCCGCGGAACCGGTAATACGATGAAGGGCCGGCCGGATCCAGGGCCGCCAGGTCCGACGCATACACGGACTGGTCCACGCCCGTGGCATTGACCACGCTCACGCCGTTGTCGAAAAACCGGATCCACACGCCGTCCGCATAGGGCGTCGCGGCCAGCGTTTTGCCCGGGATCATGAGCATGTCCGTCAGGGGATAGCCAAGCCGTCCCTTGCCCGCCATCTCGTCGTATATATGCGTATTGCCGTGATGCCCGTTTCCGAGCACACCGTTGTAATCCGGGTATTTCGCATTGCCCTCGTCCACAAAAAAGTATCCCGAGGTGAGGAGGCAGGCGCCCAATGCGAACCGCACGGCCTTGAAGTTGTTTTTATAGGGTGTCACCGGAAACTGGTTCTGATAATGCCGGTGGGACGCGTTCATCAGGATCATGCGCGGATCGCGGCAGTCCTGGGTTTGGGTGTCGTTGAATATCTGCCGCCAGTACTTGAACAGGCCGTTCAGCACGGGCCAGTCCTCGAAACACACGCCGTTGACATAGGGCCATATGTTCCAGTCCGCACCCACCTGAAGCACGGAGTAGGGATTGCCCGGGAGTGCGTTCTGCATGGTATGGAACTGCCGGAGCCCCTCCTGCCAGACATAACGCAAAGAATCCAAAGCCAGCGTCGTGTTCCCGCCGAACCATTCGTAATAATCCGCTACACCGCTCGAATCCAGATCACCGTGGGTTTTGGCATAGGAGCCCATGCCGCTCCACCACCAGTCGTAGAACACGCCGTCATACAGGGAAAAATCCATTTCCACCAGCAGATGCCTGGCCGCATAATCGATGAACCGTTCCGGTCCGTTGCCGCGGTCCACGAGCGGGCAGTTGATGGTGAGATTCATGAGGTAGGAGCTTCCGAACAGCAATTGCCTGGATCCGTCCGCCATGCGGTAGTACCAGCAATCCGGAATATTCGACATGCCGTATGCGATCATGCACCCCGAGGTTCCCAGGATGATGCGATCCGGATCCTGGGCCCTGTACGCCAGGGCCGCGCCTTCGGTGGGTGGAAAGGCGATAATGTCAAAATCCTTGATCAGATCCAGGTTGGCTTCCATATAATCGGATCGCCCGGCCGTAAACGTGAACAGGCCCAGCCTGGGATACGGCGGATCCGGGGTCTGGGCTTCAAGCATCATACAGAACAGGATCGGGATTAAAAAAAAGAATCGAATGCATTTCATGACAATTTGACCATTTCCCCTTCAGGCCGAAGCCGCGTATAATCAGACAAATTCATCGGGCCGGTTTAAAATCAGGACCTCTTCCCTGCAGCGGTCATCCGGATGTTCATTCGTGATCGCCGAGCGGGATATTTTACAGATTCCGTCTCAAAAAATATGCCAGGGAATTTCAGGCAGGATCAGCGCGCCAGGCTGACGGGATCCGCGCTCATGACGGGCATATGGTTGCGGTGCCGGATCACGATGTAGTATGATCCGTCATCCGCGTCGAACAGCACGCCCTGGGTCCCGGTGGTATTACAGATGTACCCGTTATAACTCAGAAGCGCACTGCGCTGCTCCACGGCCGGACCCTCCGGGTCCGTTCGCAGCTCCACGAGCACCCAGTCCACGATCGAGTCCGGGATGCTCTCGCAGAAAGCCGGTGCTTCGGTGTAGGGGGAGTTCTGGGGCAGGTAACCGAGACCGTTGACATCCGTGATCATGCAATCCTCTCCGACCGAATAAGGCCCTTCGATGAACACCCGGGCACCCACGGGCAGGGCATTGACCGTGACCGTTTCGAAATTCGAAAAGCTCCACCATTGCCCGTCCGACTGGGGCCGGACGCGGAATGCATAATCGCCGTTGACATCGACCGAAACCGTTTGATTTTCGGCCACATCGTCGTCACTGACCGTCTCAAAAGAACCGATATAGGCATTGTTCACCGTGAAATCGTCAAAATAGAATCCGGGACCCGAGCCGTACCAATAGCTGCCGCCCAGATATTCAATGACCCAGCGCAGCATGACCGTATCGTTATGATAGGCTGTCAGATCAGCAGTAGATATCGATACAGGAATCCAGGTTTGATCATGCGCCGTATGGCTTTTTAAAACATCCCAGGCTTCGCCATCCCGTGAAATTTCAAGCCTTACCTGAACACCATCCATATGATACGCATACCACATGTAATTCATGGCTGTCGAAGCCGTGATGCCGATTGCCTCATTCGATGTCAGTGTGCCGAAGATGAGTAAATCATCCAATGTTTTTGATATGAATCCATGTATCGAGTACGGCGTGCTGTATTTGGTTCCGCTGTGAACTTCCCAATTATCGGTTGGGGTCCAATGAATCATCTGGTCATCGACCGGATCCGTAAAATTGGTTACATCATCGCTTAGACTGGCCATCTGTAAATCGTAGGCGGTCTCGTTTAATTGGGTCGACGCCTGCCACTCCACATCGATATCGGGGCTGGCCGTATCTGACGGCAGGTCCGGTATCATAGGAAGAGGCAGGATATCCACGATTGCATCCGCGATCAGATGGTACGTATTGCCGGTCGTGCGAATGGGTTCTTCCAGATTGTACCACCCTTCGGCATTGTCCGGATCGCCCGGATAGTATCCGTAACCGTCCCAGCCCAGATTGATATGATAATAGGGCTGTTCCCCGTCATCGTGCCTGACCCCGTCCACGGTAATGCAGTGCCCGCCGCCTATCCGGCGCACAGAAAGCATAGCCGGCCGGCCCCGGACCATATTCTCATAAAGGCGGGTGAAAAATGTGGCCGTACTGTCCAGAAACTCGGCGGCCATCCTGAAATGGTATTGCAGGGCCGTTTCCACATCCATGCTGTAGGCACCAGATCCCCCGGATGTATAGAACATATCAACCGACACACCGCAGTGGTAGGTCAGAAGCCCGGCAGCCTGACGTTGCGCCTCGGTGCTTGTACTTGCATATAAATACTCGTCCAGAATATTCGCCCAGTCATAGGTCGCGGCCCCGTAATCCACGGACAGTACCCGGGATGGATCCACAGTGTTATTCCACGTATACGAATAGGTACCCGTACCGCGGGGCGGCCATTCGTAGTAGTTGAGCACCTGGCCCATACAGGTGGCCACGCAGCCGCATACGTAATTTGAGCCAGAACCATCAGGTCCCAGGGGTGTGTAGTAATTATACACCGGGCGGTTCCAGTAATCCGTATCCTGCCCCCACTTGCTCGTCATGAACGGGCCGTATTCCACATCGTGATTCAGCCGTATTGGCGATGCAGCCTGCAGGCTCACACCGTCATCGCCGGCCGCTTCGAGCGTCTGCCTTTTCGATTGTGCGTTCCGAATCTTTTCCTGCGGGACCGCGCCGTCCGTGAGTGCGCGCCTCCGTTCCGGAATGTCCGCGCGTAGAAGCTCCAGCAACAGATTTTCCCGGTCTTCCGTCCCGTCGAACCCGGATTCGAGCGAATACGCGATCACGGGATTCATGCGGTCGTCCGGGGAAATAATCACGTAACCCGCGGGATCCAGCTCGACCACATGGGCAATAATTTCCGACCCATCCTGACTCATCACATCGGTCACCGTATTCCGCACCTTGTACGGTTTCTTGTCATGTTCGGCCCTCACATAGGCCGGACAGGTCCTGAGCCACCCTTTGGCGATCTTCTTAATATTTGTTTTATCTGAATTTGTGGCCAAAAGCAATTGGGCGGGAATCAGTAATACGATACAGATGAATAAAAATTTCGGGAAATATTTTTTTAATGGTTTCATAACCGGCTCACCTGATTTGCTCATTATGATATCGATACGGATAAATCAAGCAAATGCTGTGCCGGATGAGGCATTTCGGCCTTATAAGAGCAATAGAAATGGGCCGGTCAATGACCGGCCCATTAAAAAAATGCTGATTTAAAAATGCATAATCTTATAACTGTGGATATTATGGCACCTGCGAAGTGGCCCCAATATTATAATAAATGGAATAATAATCCGTCGCGTTGACTGCGCCATTCATATTGCAGTCACCATAATAATAACCAATTTCACCGATAGAATTTCTAACAGCCATATAATCTGTTGCATTCACTGCATCGTTGGCATTGGCATCCCCCTGGTACATCCCGTATACAGTTCCTGTTTCCAATTCTTTAGCCTGATCATTGTAATATTGCGTCAGGGCAGTAGTAAAATCATACGGTGTTGAAGAAGTATATGATAGGGATACGGGATTTTTGGACATGACATTGATGTGGTTCCGATGTATCACGACGATATAGTAACTTCCACTCGCTGCATTCATGGTAATATATTCAGTAGTGCCGTCATCGGCCACGACTAATCCATCGTTCCGTAACAGTGCGCTTTTTGATGCAACCGGCGGATCGATTAACGTTTGCATCAGTGAAATGTACACCCAATCCACAATATCAGCGGGCATGCTGTCCACTTGTCTCGAATCACTGTAAGGGGAAGTGGTCGGGATAAATGAATACTTCCGCAGATCCGTTTTCATGGTATCGCCTGTCGTATCGTAAGGTCCCTGCAGAAATACTTTCAGAGCGACCTGAACATCCGCCCGGTCGATGGTAATCGTCTGATCCGCGCTGACATTGGTCCTCGTGGCCCTGTATCCGCCCACAAACTCCACGGTCACATCCACCGTGGTCGCGGTTCCCAATCCGAAATGCAGCACCTGGTCGTCCTCGCCCAGATACCCGTTTTGTCCATGAGCCTCACGCAGCCCGATTTGCGACAAACCGCCCTGACGTTTGGGATAGATGCCCGCTTCGTTTTCAGGCGTCACATATACTTTGGCGCCGAAAGCGCCTGCCTGACCTTGAGGAGATGTCAGTTTCACCTTGAGCCAATGGTTAGTCGAGCTTAACGTGTTTTCGATCAGGTGTGTATAAGAACTCTGATGCTTGCCGGCCGATGCGAAATCAAGGTCGCCGTCATTGTCAATATCAGCAAAGGCGATGCTGCGCGGATCGAGCATATTGGAGTAAGGGATAGTGATCGTTGACCGGATGCTCAGATTGCCCACACCGTCGTTCACGATGGGATGCTGGTAGCCTGCGACAATCAGATCCGGCCAGCCGTCATTGTCCAGGTCGCCGAACGAGCCCATATACCCACTCGCCGTGGCCCAGGTTTCATCCAGCGCAAAAAGGGTCCCCGGCTGATGGGAATCAGGATTATATGTGTTGTTTTTAAAAAGATGGACATTGGCCCCTTCGTATGTCACGGTGATAATGTCCAGATCTCCGTCATTGTCCACATCACCCAGGGTCATGCCTTCGGAAGCGATGCCGATATCCGCCACTGTATTAATATAAAGGCCGTGTGTGCCCGGATCGAGTGTGTCATAAACCCCAAAACCATCATTTTCCATGACGTAGGCATAACCCCAGCGGTTGGCTGCAAACACATCGATATCCCCGTCATCATCGAAGTCGGCCACGGTACATCCCTGACCCGCATTGGCATCCCACAGTTCACCGCTGGTAACCGATGTAAAGATCCAGCCGCCGCTGTTTTGTATATACTCATTGGGGTGCTCGCCCGTTTGATTGGGATCGCCTGTCGGGGGTCGTGTATCCAGCCAGCCTTCATAACCGGAAACCGTGAAAATATCAAGAAATCCGTTCCCGGTTGCATCGAATGCCACAACGCCGCGGGTTTTATACAGATTGCCGGTCATTGCAGAGGGCGTTTGATCCGTAAAACCATTTAATCCATAACTTATCTGCCTGTACAGGTTATTGGCTGCTGGCACCATCGTCAATTTGCTTTGTATGGTAGTGCCGTTGATTAGATCATAGTCTCCATCGTTATCCAGATCCGCCCAGCAGGCGCCATGGGAACCTCCGTCCTGATCCGAAATTCCCAATACGTCGCCCATTAAAACAAATGCTTTATTGCCGTTATTTTCGTAATATCTGTCCTTATAGTCCAGGTTTCCGTACGTCGTCACGTATAAATCCGGGAAACCGTCGTCATTAACATCGCACCAATAGCTGCCATGTGGAAATTCGTACTGTGTATCATAACCCAGTGAATCGGTGATGTCACTGAAACTCAAGATTGCCAGGCTGACCGGCCCGGCTCCCTGTAACGTCTTCTGTGCAGATGAACCATCACCGGCAAACAGCATCCGGCTGAAAAGAAATACAGCAGCACAAGCCAGGACCCCCATGATCCGGTTCCTGTACATCATTACATGATTGGAATGCATAATTCCCCTCCTGCCCCAAGGCGAAAACGAATATATTCAAACCTGATCAATACACTATCCATGTGACAATCTAACTCAGACAACGGATTTCGGCTTTCGTTCCTTGTGTTTTTGGGTCATATCTTCTTTGGATTTAATAATATACTTGTTTTTACGGGCATTTTCCATCTTTTTCTGTTTCAGCATTGCGGACGCCTTTCAAATAAATCCATCCATTCTGATTTCATGGTTTTCATATTTTCTGAAATTCAACCATCATTTATCAGCTTGGTTTACCAATCAATCGTGTTACTCCATCCACACCGGATCCTTGCTCATTACTGGCACATGATTGCGGTGCCGGATCACGATATAGTAATAACCCGGATCCGCATCGAGCCAGATGAGTCCCGAATCGCCGTCGTCCGCAACCACACGCCCGTCCTGATGCAGAAATGAGCTCCTCGAGGTCACGGCTTCTCCATCCCCGGTTTCCCTGAGCTGCACGAGCACCCAGTCCGTAATGCCGGCCGGTATGCCGGTCACGGTGCGTGCATCTTCCGAATAGGGTGCGGTCAGCGGCAGAACCGCGTTGTCATTCAGATCCGCGGTCATTTCACCGTTTGCCGTCTCATAGGCGCCCTCGAGAAAAATCTTTGCTTCAAGGTAGCAGCCTTGTACAAAACCCACGCCGACTGCCCAGTCCGACTGCGACGGAAGCGTGAGCACCGTATCCTTTGGCGGCAGCCATCCCAGCTCGATTTCCGAGTAGGGCCCGGCTGTATTCACTGCAATTGCAAATCTCGGGCCAACCATGTCCGACAGGTCCATGTGGATGGTTGTGACATCCTCTTTATAAAACACATGATCGATATGATCAGGCCGCCTCAGGCACATGCCGTCCGTCAAACCGTTGTCCCGGATCATATCGGGAAGGAACCTCTCCCCGAAAAACAGGGACCAGGTCTTGATCCACTCCGGGTGCGGGTACACCTGTGAACAGTACCCCGCCTGGGCGTACGGCAGCAGGTATCCCCAGATATTGGCCACGCCGCCGGCCATGGCGGAATGATACAGGCCGCGGCGGGTCTCCTCTTCTGAATAATCCTTGCCCGCGGGCGGATCGCTCCGGATCCGGAACCGGTCCTCTGAAAAGGAGGGCTTGGATGGCCGCGCATCGATCACGCGCATATATTCGTCGTATGGCGGCTCCCACTGCTCGTATCCCGAATAATCCAGCCCTTCGTAAATCTGCGTCACGGGATCGGATGATGTATTGGGATTGGGATCCCGGCCGCCCAGAAAGTGCGGCCATCCCCCCAAATACAGATGCATGTTCGTGTGCCAGGTTTCCAGATCCTGCTCGTTCACCCATTCATCCAGATCGTACCCGTATCCCATGGACCAGCCCGGCAGCGGTCCGAGTCGGGCCGCAATGTAGCGCTGCAGCCGCTGATCCACGGTATTGTTGTGGTCCCAGAGAGTAAAACCGGGATTGTCGATG
Organism: bacterium; assembly: GCA_016930535.1. GTDB lineage: Bacteria > Zhuqueibacterota > QNDG01 > QNDG01 > JAFGCO01 > JAFGGN01. The sequence goes on along the minus strand of JAFGGN010000050.1, from coordinate 13,248 downwards.
GTGCTCTGACCCAGAGAGTCCCCCCATTGCCAGATATGCACCATGCCCCCCGCTGCATGGGTCCGTGTGATCAGGTCCTCCAAGGCCCGGAACGTGCGCACATCCGGTACCGCATCGTCTATATGGCCGCTCCACTGCGGCATACCCAGCCCGAACCACTGGCAATATACACGCACATGAAAGCCGTTGAAGCCGTGCTGGGTAAAGAATGTGTCAATCTTGGCGTCGATATAACCGGTGTCGTCGTAGAACTCGGAAGGGGTCGAAAACATGAGAATCTGAGGCACGAATGTGGTTTCCGTGCCTTCCCAACCCCATTTTGGGCCGAAATTTTTGATGAATCCGTGCGCATCCGGATCCGGATTTTCGTTGATCGTCACGGATCCGGCCAGGCCGTCCAGGTCCGGATCGCTGCTGTACGACAGATAGGTCCACGATCCGGTTTTCCGGCCCGTGAACCGGAACTTCCAGCCTTCCCACGTGGATGTGGAATCATAGAACATCAGGGAACTGACCGTGTCTCCGCTCGCCGTATGCGTAAATTTGACACGGGCACATACATCGAATTTATTGCCCGAATAGGTCGCATTGTCCACCGACCATTCCAGATAGGGATACCACTGTGTGCCTGTCTGAGCTTTCAGCCCCTCCGAACACAAAAGTAAAACCAGACCCATCACAGGAATCAACATTTCAAGCCGCAGTCCGGGTCGAAAAACCATCGTTGTTACTTTATCCTCCCCTATTGAATCCTCTTCATGTCTGACCTGATTATACACAAATCCCCTGCCCCCAGTTCCGGCCGGAGACCACGTTTCGGTTCAGTACTGATTATTTTAATGTCGCAAATACGGCTCCCAATGTCAATATGTTTCAAAAACTTCATATTTACATCAAATTAACAGCGGCTACCAGCTTGGTTTGTCTCATGATTCAGAATAAAAAAAGGCTGCCCGGAAAATTGGTTCTGCAGCCGTATGATAATTCATACCAAAATTGTTAGTAAGAATCCGAAATGACGGGCCCGGATCATGACCAGTTGTAAAAAACACATCAGATTAAAACATAGTAAAAAAAACCGACTCTGTTCTGTCCTGAACAAAATGAACCATGACCCCCATTCCTCACCATCCATATTACATCATTCTTTTATTCTTTATCTTCTATCCTTAATCTTCTCTTTGACCATTGTTCTTCGTTCTTCATTCTTCCTTTTAATGACCAGAAAACACGCATTGCTGGCTTGTTTCCGACAATTACAATTCGTATCAATTCAGGTTAACAATCATCACATTTTCTTATTGTTAATATTTAATTGCATATCAGGTCGTACTGTACAACGCTTTATCATTAATAAAAAAAGCTGTGAAGATATTATCTCCACAGCTCTCTGCCAATCTTATAAAAAAGGATCAGAAGCTCATTGTTGTAACATTGCGCCTCTGATCCTTCTGATACAAATAAATCAATCCACTGGTGATAAAGTCCCGATATTGCTTTTAATCACGAAATAATCAGTGGCATTGATCGTTCCATTCATATTGGCATCCCCATTGTTGTAGCCTGTTACACCGATCCCTGCCTTGACCGCGAAATAATCTGTAGCATTTACCGCATTGTTGCTATTCGCGTCACCTGCACAGACTCCCCATATGCCACTGTCAATATCCTTGGCTCCTTTATTTCCTGAATCATCATAGTATTTATCGGATCCAGTCGTAAAATCATACACTGTATTGCTGCCGAACGATAATGCATGTATTTCATCGCTCATGATATCTGTGTGATTGCGATGGCGTATCGCAATAAAATAATTACCGGGGAATGCTGATAATGTTGTATATGTTGTTGTTCCGTCATCTCCGACAATGCGTCCGTCACTTCGCAGAAAGGCACTTCTGTATGTCACCGTATCGCTTGTCGCACTCAACCTGAGCTCGACGAGAACCCAGTCCGTAATCCTCGCTGGAATGGAAGATACCGGGCGTTCATCCAGTGTATACGGAGAGGTTGTCGGGATATAAGCGGCTGTATTCAATGCAAGATTCATAGTGTCATCGGCGGTAATGTAAGGCGCCTGGAGAAAAAGTTTCGCGGCCAGCTGACAGCCTTCAGAGAGAAGCCAGTCCGAACTGCCTGTCGGAATAGTAACCGCATCTGCCGTATCCGGAGAGGCGGTCACACCGAATCCATTACCCAGCCATTTCGAGGACGCATATCTGTATACAAAGTAAGGACCGGTGGTCAGGCCGTTCCGTTCATCGTTTCCGGATGCCAGGTAATTGACTTTCATATCCGCAGTCAGATCGCTGCCGCTCGTATTGCTCAATTCATAATAGCGCAGAAAATTGGTGCCTTCGCCGTTGCCCTCGCTGTATGCCGCACCCGTGTTGCGCGTGATGGACCCGGTCAGTCCTGCACTCAGGGACATGCCGGCAAATTCGGTCATGCCCGTCTGTGCGCCCGAAGTGACCGTGCCCTTGAGGTATCCGGTACCGGTCTCCACCAGGCTGTCCACTTCCACGTATACGCCGCTCGATGTCTCCACCAGCATGTTGTTGCCGACATCGAGAACAACGGCAGCGGACAGGGTACAGGCCATGATCAGGCACGCGATGAACAACAGTTTCCTTTTCATTGTTCTCTCCTTCCGATCTTTATATCGAAAATTCGATTACTTCGCTCCGGTGAACGAACCGGTTAAATGTTACTGCGCAGGCTGGGGCGGGAGCAGGGCCACGAGCTTGCGCTTCATGCCCAGCACCAGCTCCGCGTATTTGGCCTCGAATGTGGACGCCTGGATGATATTCACGCAGACCTGGACTTCCATCAGGTTCATATCCAGCGTCAGCATCTTTGTCGAATCCGACATGGCGCGGGCCTCTTTCAGACCGGCACGCAGCTTGGTGCCCACAGGAGCCACCACCTCCACGTCGGCTCCCTTGATGCTGGTCTGATTGTAGAGAAACAGCATGCTTTCGACTTCGGCGGGTGTGAATTCGACCTTGACCATTTTCACGGGCTGCTGTGCAGCAACGGAGATATAGAACAGAAGAGTCAGAATCAGAACAATTTTCGGCAAATGACGCATGATGCTTCTCCCTTTAATACCTAATAAATAAAATTACTGCATGCACAGGAAATTGTCCTCTATTAACAGAAGACACCAATCCTGTTCATTATACTAATGCAGGTTCAGAGATGTTTGTATGAACGAAATGTACCATAAATAATCATAAATAATTATAAAAGTCAAGCGATATATTGAAATTTATATTAATTAATTTTTTTCACATGCCTAAATTTAATAAACGTACTTTCTCTGCATGGAACTAAAATTCGGTTAATGTGCCTTCATTCTCTTTTGATAAAGATCGTCAATCATGGTTTTCAATACGGCATTCTCCTTCTGCAACACCGAAACCATGGTTCGTAATTCACCGATCTCATTAAACTGCTCCGCCGTTCTTTTCTCCAGCGCCTGAATCGCGATCATGTTGATGCCGTCCACGTCCGATCCGCACAGGGTTGTATCCGAACCCACGGTACCCATGGCATCCTGCCCGAACGCCGCATAGAAATCCTGGGCCACGGGGCCGTAATGCCGGGATGTCGAGGGATCATGGCCGATGTAGTTCCAGCTCTGTATATCCATATCACGGATTCTTTCCAGGACGGTACTGCCGCTGACCGGCAGGAAATTTTCCTTTTTGTTCACATCCGAGGGGTATGTAAAAGCCACCTGTCCTTCGATTACCGTGACGCTGGCATTCCCGATGCGCACCTTGTTGCTCGCGTCGACCACGGCAAGGTAGCCGATGGCCGTGGCATTGACAAGGTCTCCGGTGGATACATCCGCAGCGTATCCCACGGCCGTGTTGTTGGAGCCCGTGGTATTCGTATCCATCGCCTGGCCCCCGATGGCCGTGTTGTCGCTCCCCGACGTATTGGCCACCAGTGCCTCATGTCCCATGGCCGTATTGTATATCCCGTCATCGGTCACGAGCAGGGTCTTGTGCCCCACGGCCGTGTTGCGCCATCCTGACGAATTGGCTCTCAGCGACTGATAACCGACCGCTGTGTTGTTCCACCGGTCCGTATTGCTGTACAGAGCCTGGTACCCGATCGCGGTATGATTATAGCCCGTCGTGTTGTTGTACAGCGCTTCGTATCCGAACGCGGTCAGATTGTGGCCCGCCGTGTTCTTGGCCATGGCCAGGTTCCCGACCGCCGTATTGGTATCCCCGGATGTATTCGTATTGAGCACATAGTTGCCGAGCCCCACGTTTTCATTGTCCGTGCCGTCGTCATTCGCACCTGCCCCGCCTCCCAGATAGACACTGGTACCGGGCGTGGCTCCGTCCGAAAGACCGTCGATATCAGATGCCGCTCCCGTATTGAGCTCGCTTCCGTTCCAGTAGAGATGCGTGCTGACATTGTACAGTTTGTTCGTCGTGGCGGAGGGCGCCGAACCCGCAGGCAGACTGATGGAGCCGGTCGTCCCTTCGTCATTCACGGTCATCAGCGTATTGTCGTCACCGTCCTTGACCGTCATCTGCGCCTGAATTCCAGAAACACAAAAAGCAATACAGAGAATGATGCATTTTTTCATAAAGGACCTCCTGCATGGAAAATCATCAAAGAATATGGTAAAAATGGAAATACACAGCCCCTGGAAGGATTTGAAAGAATGATCGATGCGATTGGGCTGAATAAATAATAATTTAAACAGTCAGATGAAGTAAGTCAAGGCGATTATACACCGGTCTGTTTAAGAATACCGGTCTGTAATAAAAAAAGGGACCTGCAGATTCGCAGGCCCCCTTCAGGTATATCGATCGAAATCGGCTGAGCATTTATCTGAGCAAAGTCACCTTCCGCATCTTCGTGTACGACCCGGCCTGCATACGTACGAAATACACACCGCTGGCGAGCATATGTCCCGAATGGTCCGTACCGTCCCACTGCAGCTCATACTGACCCGGATTCTGTCGTTTGTTCATCAATACGTTCACTTCCTTGCCCAGAAGACTGTACACCCGGATCTGTACATCCGAAATCTCCGGCAGGTCATACTTGAACGATGTCACCGGATTAAACGGATTCGGATAATTCTGGGACAGATCATAACTCTCAGGAATATACAGGGTTTTCACCTCGATGGGACCGAATTCCGATACCCGGCCGTCCGTGCTCTGTTCCTGAATTTTATAGTAATATGTGGCTTCGGATGCAATTTCCTTATCGATATATTTGTATTCTGTACCCGAAGAGCTGTTTCCCTGGCTCGGGATCAGCGCCGTGGTGATCTGTGTAAATTCACCGTCCGCTGCATCCGCACGAAGAATTCTGAACCCCTCGCTGTTTACCTCGCTTGCAGTGGTCCAGCTGAGTTCAACGCCTTCGTAGCTGGCCTCGGCTTCCATATTGGACATCTGGACGGGAAGAGAGGCATCCTGATTGACATAAGTTACGGTATGTCCGCTGCCTGAAAAATCGCCAAATCCATCGGCTCCGATCTGCTCCACATAAGCATGTCCGCTACCAACAGGATTGAAATCACATATAACGGCATTGACACCCGCTCCGGTTGTCCAGTAATCATCCATTGTCAGATTGATATCTGCGTTCGAGAAATTCAGTCGACGTATGAACGTATGCCCGCCCCGCGACCATGAACCGGTTTCAATCGTCACACTTTGCAAACCCGTGCCCCAATTGAATCCTCCGGAACCTGAGAGCGCAGTAGCATTAACATCACCCGTAGACAGAGTGGTAACACCGTCATCATTGTAATAGAGAAACACACTCATAGACCATGCTTCTTCAGGAGTGGAAGTTCCCTTGACGTTTATCGTGATCGGATCCGTTCCCACTAGTGTCACCGTAACATTACCGGCAAAAATGAATTGGCAGAATAAAGCCAATATCAAAGCGATAGCTGTCCTTTTCATCACATCTCTCCTTTTCCTAAATGTTAATCGACGGGGGATTGGGCACCGATGTTGTTTTTAATCATAAAATAATCTGTGGCATTGACAGCACCGTTCATATTACAATCCGCATCATCATATCCCGTATTGCCTATGCCGCTCCGAACGGAGAAATAATCAGTGGCATTGACCGCGCCATTTCCATTTGAATCCCCGCCAACCATCCCCCATTTGCCGTCGCCCAAATCCTTGGCTCCGTCTTCACCGCCGTAATATTTGTCAGATCCTGTTGTAAAATCATAGACAGCGACCGCTGCCGCAGACCGGGTAGGCAGATTACTCTCGAGAATATAAGTACTTTTCTCAGGATTGGCAAGCGTTTTTTGCGAATCTGTCATATTTTTTGATTGTGTATTATCCTTGCCTGTATCGGACTGCTCGATGGCCTTGACGGTCTTGACTTCGGGCGCCTTCTTTGCGGTCTGGGCCATGCCAGAAGCGCTGAATAAAACAAGAAGCGCTGCAACAGAGACAATCGCCGGTTTTTTCATTATCCTGTTCCTTTCACAATAATCCGAACCCATGCGGGCCGCCTCCGGTACCGGCGAACAACATATCCGCTGGCTGTTATCCGTCCCCCGGTGAATTAAAAACAGACAGGGGATCGAATAAGTTCCCGGTAATATTCCTGAAATGACCCGGCACAATAAATCACCGATTGATAAAGCACATATCGTACCAAAATCACAGGCCGGAGATTCAGTCAGGGTAGATCGATGTAATTTAAACACTTAAATATAATCAGGTTTTTAACGTAAAATCAAGTGAAATTTTCGAAATGTGGGAAATTTGTGCCGCAGGCATGACGAAACTTCCCTATATCTATAAATATCCGCCTGTTAAAGCCTTTTGAATTCCGGGGAATATTCATTACATTGATCCATTGTCTGACTGTAAAGAGGAATTGATGGGGACGTCGACCGACAATCAGTCCTGGCGCCTGATCGATGTACTGAAAGAAGCGGCCGGATTTCTGAACGCCAGGGGCATCGACAATGCAAGACCGGACGCGGAACGTCTCCTGGCGCACATCCTGGGATTGTCCCGCGTGGATCTGTACCTGCAGTTCGAAAAACCGCTCAGCACCGGTGAACGGGAGGCCTACAAAGAAAGGCTCCGGAGACGGGCTGCGCATGAACCGCTTCAGTATATATTAGGCGGGACCGAATTCATGTCGCTGGACTTCCTGTTAAATCCGGGAGTGCTCATACCGCGCCCAGAAACGGAAATCCTGGTTGAAAAGTCGATGGAAATCGCTGCACTGCGGCTGAAAAACCTCCAGCCAATTCACATCCTGGATATCGGCACGGGCAGCGGGTGCATTGCCGTGAGCCTGGCCGTGCATCTTCAGCAGTCGCATATACATGCCCTGGACCGGGAATCAGAAGCACTTGATCTGGCAAAAAAGAACGCGGTGCTTCATGGGGTGGACGAACGGATTACATTTTCCGCTGCGGATATACGGACACTGGAAGCGCCCCCGGACAATACCCTGTTCGATCTCATCGTATCGAATCCTCCCTATATCCGGACCGGGGACATTCCCGGCCTGGCTCCAGAGATCGCGGAATACGAACCGGTTCAGGCCCTGGACGGGGGAACGGACGGACTCGACTTCTATCGCCGGTTTCAAATCCTTCTGCCCGCCTGGCTCGGGCCGCAGGGTGCGGCCGTGCTCGAAATCGGAGCGGATCAGGGCGCGGAGGTCCGGAATATCTTTCAACAGGGTCCGTGGGCGTCCGTTGAAATCGTGAAGGACCTGGCGGGCCTGGACAGGGTGGCGGTGTTGTTGAAGGGTATATGAGTATATGGGTGTATGAGTATATGGGTGTATGAGTATATGAGGCCCCGCACCCTGAACCCTTTAAAGACCGCGGACGGCAGGACCGCGGACCGCTGAAAACTGTAGAAGGGTAGACGCGTGTACGAGTAGATGGGTCCCCGCTGCACATCCCCAAAGAATAACAATATTTACTCAAATTTAACGCTTCTGCGGCATCTATAAATATTACTTCTCTACGGCTTCTACAAATATTACGTCCCTACGGGACTATGATCGTGATATGTTTCGTATTGCTATAAATATGTCGCCCCTACGGGGCTTCTTTTTGTTCTTTAATCTTTAATCTTGTTTCTTTAATCTTTTTCTCCGTCTCTCCTTTTCTCCTATTCACCGTTTCACTCTCCTGCACAACGACTCAATGAACCTTCAATTCTCTTCGCATCTCCATATCTCTGTTTTTCGCGGTCCGCGGTCCCGCCGTCAGCGGTCATCAAGAAGGGGGCGGGCGGTGGGGCCGCATATACTCATACATCCATATACCCATACACACATATGCTCTTTTACTCTTCTGCCCTTCTTCATTTTTTTGTTTCAATTTTCCCTTTTTCATATTACATTTTAATTCTGTAATGCATTAAGAAACCGTTTCCAGACAACCGGATAAACCAGTAAAAGGAAACAACCATGAAACCATTGAATCAAAGTGTGGCCGGTATCCGGGGAATCTGGGGCGAGAACCTCACGCCCGGCATCGCCGTCCGGTTCGCCGCCGCCTTTGGCACCTACCTGAAAAACGGAAAAATCCTGATCGGACGCGACACACGTTCCTCGGGCGAGCTCCTCACGCACGCCGCGCTTGTCGGACTATCCTCCGTGGGATGCGATGTCACGGACATCGGCATCGTGCCCACACCCACATGCCAGCTCGCTGTCGAAAAAAACGTGGTCGATGGCGGCATCGTGCTGACGGCCAGCCACAACCCCGGAGAATGGAACGGTCTCAAGTTTCTGAACCGTGAGGGTCATTTCCTGAGTCAGGCCGAATACGACGAATTTATCAAAATTTACGATCAGAATACCATCGCCTATGCGGACCGTCCCACACTGGCCCGTTTTCAGCAGGGAGAGGCTTTCAACAAGGAAGTCATCGACCTTCATATCCATGAACTGCTCAAACACGTCGATGCGGACCGGATCCGGAAACAGCATTTCAAGGTGGTGCTCGATGCGGTGAACGGCGCGGGGTCGCGCCTGCTCGTTCCCCTTCTGGAAGAACTCGGATGCACGGTCATCACACTGTACTGCGACGAATCCGGTGTTTTCCCGCGCGGCGCCGAGCCCATGCCCGAACATCTGGGAACCCTGTGCGGGGAGGTAAGAAAAATCAACGCGCATCTGGGTATTGCCGTGGATCCGGATGCGGACCGCCTGAGCCTCGTGGACGAAAACGGCCGCGCGCTCGGAGAGGAAAAAACGCTTCCGTTGGCGGCACGGCACGTCCTGTCACAGAGGCCGGAAGGGTGCGTCGTGACCAATCTCAGCACATCCATGGCACTGGACTGCGTGGCACGGGAATTCAATGTGCCGGTCATCCGGACCAAAATCGGAGAGGCCCATGTGGTGGGCGGCATGAAAATGAATCACTGCCTGATCGGCGGCGAAGGCAACGGCGGCGTCATTTTTCCGGCCGTGCATTATGCGCGCGATTCAGGCGTCGGCACAGTACTGATCCTGGAAAGCATGGCCGCCTCCGGCAAATCCCTGTCCGGACTGGCCGAACAGATTCCGGCATTCGTGATGGTCAAACGGAAAATGGACGTGCCGCTCGAAAAAATCCCGGGCATTCTGGAATCATTGCAATCCGCCTTTCCGGATGCCGGGACCGATCTGACAGACGGTGTCAAACTGATCTGGCAGAACCGCTGGCTGCATGTGCGGAAATCCGGCACCGAGGGTCTGCTGCGCATATTCACCGAAGCAGCCACCGAAACGCAGGCCCTGTCGATGGCGGACGAGGCCATCGAACAGATACAAGCCGGACTCGAATAAAAAGATGAAGGAGCATGAAGTGATCAACCCAAACATCTTTCGTATGTACGATATCCGCGGCATTGCGGATGCGGACCTCAACGACGAAGCGGTATTCGCCATCGGCCGGGCATACGGCACATTTGTCAGGCGAAAAGGCTGTAAAACCGTATCCGTGGGACGCGATGTCCGGCTTACTTCGGAACGGATCAAAAACGCGCTGTTAAAGGGCATTACGGCCACGGGCATCGATGTCATCGATATCGGAATCTGCCCCACGCCCGTGGTGTATTTCTCGATCGTCCATTTAGAGACCGACGGCTCGGTCATGATCACGGGCAGTCACAATCCGATCGAGTTCAACGGGCTGAAAATGAACCTGGGCATGCTCTCCATTTACGGGGACGATATCATGACCCTGAAATCCCTGATCGAACAGGAGGATTTCGAAACCGGCAGCGGAACGGTATCCGGCAAGGACATCCTGCCCGCCTATAAAAGCATGCTGAAGGAGAAGATACAGTTAGCACGTCCGTTCAAAATCGTCATCGACGCGGGCAACGGCACGGCCGGCCCCATCGCCCCGGAAATATTCAGGTCACTGGGCTGCGAGGTGATCGAGCTGTATACGGAGCCGGACGGCAATTTTCCGAACCATCTGCCCGATCCGACGGTCATGAAGTATATCGTGGATCTGCAGAAAACCGTGACCGGTGAAAAGGCCGATTTCGGTCTGGGCTATGACGGCGATTCGGACCGGGTCGGGCTGATCGACGAAAAAGGGCGGCCCGTGTACGCGGACAAAATTTTAGCCCTGCTCGCACGCGACGTGCTGTCGAGAAATCCGGGTGAAACCATTATTTTCGACGTCAAATGTTCACAGATGCTACCGGATGAAATCGCCAGGGCAGGCGGAAAATCCATGATGTGGAAAACAGGTCATTCGCTGATCAAGAAGAAGATGAAGGAGGTCGGATCACCGCTTTCCGGTGAAATGTCCGGGCACATTTTCTTCAAGGACGGCTATTTCGGATTCGATGACGGCATCTATGTGTCCCTGCGCATGACATCGTTTCTCTCGCGGCAGAATAAACCCCTGAGTCAGCTCGTGGACGAACTTCCCGAATTCGTGTCCACGCCGGAAATACGCATCACGTGCCCCGATGAAGACAAGTTCGTCATTGTCGACAAGCTGGTGCAGGCTTTCAAATCCGAGGCTTACGAGGTGATCGATGTGGACGGCGCGCGCGTTCAGTTCGGCGACGGATGGGGGCTCGTACGTGCCTCGAACACGCAGCCGCTCCTGGTCTTGCGTTTCGAAGCCAAAACAAGCGAACGGCTTGAAGAAATCAGGCAGATATTCCGGAAAAAGCTGTCCGGGTATCCGTCCGTTGCCGTGAATGAGATGGACGGAGAAGGCGGGGGCCACTGAATCCTGAAATCAGGCGATCCGGGCAAGCATTCTGGCACAGAGTTCGCTGATTCGTGATCCATATGCGGGCCGGAGCCGGATCAGCCCGGAAATACGCTCAAAAACCAGGTTTGCTCCGGATTATTCATGAACAAAATTTACATAGTGGCCGGTTTTTAATCATATCATATTAATCAATGGTTCGGGATCGTTTATGAGAAAACACTGGATCAGTTTCATTCTGTGCATCATGGCAACGGGACTCGCCGCGCAATGGTCGGCTCCCAAAATCATATCGGACGGGTATGCGCCGGATTTCGACATCGATCCGGCCAACGGTCACCTGCACGTGGTTTCCGTACTGAACGGGGTGATTTATACGGAAACCGATGCCGAAGGGAACATCGTCAGCGGTCCCCAGGTCATTCCGGGCACAACGCAGGATACGGAATACTGGAACTTCGGCGCAACCGTGGCCGTGGATAAGAACGGATACCCGCATGTGTGCTATCGCGTGTACCAGGGCAGCAATTACCTGTACAATGTGTACTATACGCGGAAAACGGGCTCCGGATGGCTGTCCAATCCCCTGCCATTGAGCTCGAACAGAAGACGCGGCTATGTGGTTCGCATGGATATCGACAGCCAGAACCGGGTGCACGTCGGAATCGGCTGGGATGACAATGATACGGACGGCCAGACCATAGGACCGATCGCGTATTACCGGATACGGAACGCGATCATCGAAAAAGCCGTGGATGACATCAATCCGGCCCAGATCTATTACCGGGTGGATAACCGCTTCGAAATGACCGTGGGCTCGGATGACCGGGTTCATTTTGTGGCAGGCTGCCCCGGATTCCCGTTGACGCTCGAGGGCCCGGTGACCTACTTTTACTCCGCGGACAACGGCAATTCATTCGAAACAGTCGGCAACATTCACAGCCCCTACTGCCCCACACGCAACGGAAACGCCGATATCGCGGTGGACAATAAGGGGTATGTGCATATGCTCTACGGCGCGAAAATAGACAATGAAAGAAACGACCAGCCTTCGCTCCGGTACGTACGGTACAAAAACGGCAAACTCATCGACAAGCCGATCACGCAGCCAGGGGACGTCAAGCCCTGGGACTGGAACCCGGCCGTGGGTCCTGAACACGGCAAAAATTACGGCCTGGGATCCATCGCCTGCAGTGAGGACGGTGCACTCGTGCTGGCCGCTTTCATCGACCGCCCCACGTTTTACTCGGGAAGCACGCTGTACATGGGCAACCTTTACGTCATGATGTCCACGGACAGCGGAGCCACCTGGGGCGCCAAACAGATGCTGGCCGAATATGTATGCAACGCGGAGGGCGGCATACAGGGACGCAATCTGGAGCTGATCCGGTCGTATAAAAATCATTTTTACATCATCTATCCGCACAGCCAGAATCCAAAGAAAGTCAAGATGGTATATCTGCGCAACGTGGGCGACAATCCGCCCGTGGCCCATGCCGGGGGACCCTATTCGGCCAGCGAAGGCGGGACGATCACACTGAACGCCTCCGGGTGTACGGATTCGGGACAGAATCCGGGCATCGTCAAATACGAATGGGACCTGAACAACGACGGCATCTATGATCTGACCGCCACGCAGCCCACGCTGCAGACCAGCGCGGTCAACGATCTGTACACATCGATCAAACTGCGGATCACGGACAATGCCGGGCACACGAGCGAAGCGACCAGCAGCATACAGGTGCTGAACGTCGCTCCCACAGTCGAAGCCGGGAAGGACACGACCATCAATGAGGGGTCGACACTGGGATTCCACTGCACCTATACGGACCCGGGCGTGCAGGACACCCATACGATACAGTGGAACTTCAGGGACGGCACAACCAGTCCGGACCAGTCGCCATTCCACACATTCAACAATGACGGCCAGGTAACCGTGACCGTCAAGGTAACGGACAACAATAACGGCATCGGACGCGATTCCCTGAAGGTCACCATCAACAACGTGCCGCCGGTCGCGAACGCGGGCG
>JAFGGN010000049.1 GCA_016930535.1 bacterium | reverse complement strand
AGAGACTGAGACTCGGTGAAACGGAGAAAAGAAGTTCTGTCTGCAAATCCGTTCTGTTTTTTTATTCCCCGTTTCTCCACCGCTCCGTCTCCCCGTTTCTCTACCCGACCCGACGACGCTACGACCCAAAGACCTTGTGACCCGAAGACCCAACGACAAAAAAAGGCGTCCATGGCGGACGCCTTTGACTGCACATGAGATCTGTTATTTTGTCTGTTTCTGCACCATTTCCGTAATGATTCTGAAATTGATTTTACCGCTGCCCAGTTTGGGCATTTCGGGAATCACCAGGAATGTTTTGGGAATTTCGATCGGGGACAGAAGGCCGCCCAGTTTCCGTATCATCTCGCTTTCGTTCACTTTTTCCGTGACTGCCGCCACGAGCCGTGCGCCTTTCAGCGAATCGGGAACTTCGACAATACAGCATTCCACGCCTTGCGGAAGCACCTGTTCCAGTGCATTCTCGGTTCTGACCAGCGATACCATTTCACCACCGATTTTCACGAAGCGTTTGAGTCTTCCCCGGTGCCACAAAAAACCATCGGTGTCCAGCATGCCCATATCTCCGGTATCGTACCATCCGTCTTCGATGCGGAGAGAGGTTTCTTCAAGATCGCCAAAATAGCCCTTCATGACCAGATCGCCTTTGACGAGTATCTTTCCTTCTTCTCCCGGGGCTTTGGGCTTCCCCGTTGTCAGGTCCGTTATTTTAACCTGAACACTGGGGAGCACCAGGCCGATGGATCCGGGCCTGTTCCTTTCCGGAAGATTCACGGAGATGACGGGACTCGTTTCCGTGGTGCCGTATCCCTCCAGCAGATCCAGATTGTGTTTCTTTTTGAATCCTTCACGCAGGGCCTCGGGAACTTTGTCCGCTCCGGCCACGCACAGTCTGAGACTGTCGAAGTCGCCCGGAACCGATTCGCGGAGGTATCCGGAGAAGAAGATGGGTGTGCCGGCGACGATCGTGGTCTGATGCTCCCTGATTATCTTCGGCACATTTTTATAATCAAGCGGATTGGCATAGGTAACCGTGGTCATGCCGATGGTCATGGGCACCCAGAAATTGGTCGTGTATCCGAAAACGTGAAACAGCGGCAGAATGGCCATCCAGACATCCTGATCCGAGAGATTGAGCACTTCCGTCACATCCCCGATGTTCGAGCCGATATTTCTGTGTGTCAGCTGAACCGCTTTCGGGTCTTTTTCGCTCCCGCTGGTAAACAGGATCACGACCACATCCTCGATATCGCTTTTCGGAAGCGTGCGGATGATGGCATCCGCGCTTCCTTTGGATTTCAGGGCGGCTCCGATTTTATCGAGCAGGGTGACCTGCTTCAACAGGTCCTCGAGATAAATCATGCCGGGCACATGCGGGCAATTGATTTTTTCACAGAGCGCGCGGGATGTAATGATGGTTGTGAAACCGCATTTGTTCTGGGCGTATTCACAGTTGCCGGCCGCTCCGGTCGAGTAATTGATCATTACGGGTATTTTTCCGGCCATGATCGTGCCGAGCACCGCGAGAAAACAACCGGACGATGTCGGTACCATGATGCCCAGGTATCCGTCTTTGTATTTCCTGAATTTTTTCGCCAGGATCAGCGCCGCGATGAGGACGCGCTCGAACGGCAGGTTCCTGCCGGTCGCCTTGTCTATAATGGCCATTTTCCTGGCAAGTTTTTTGGCCGTTCTGATAAACTCATGATGAAGTATCATGGCATGCTCCCATTCAAAATGGACGAGGGATGAAATGCAGATCATGTGCAATTATTGCATTTTTTTTGAGGATGTCAAGCGGTTTGTTGAATCTGAACAGCGGGCGCATTCCCCGCGGCTTGCCGCGGGGAGCACCAATTCGCGTGCTTATCGTTCGAAATGCAGTGCATCCTCCGTGAACCGCCAGGGAGGTCCGGCATCCGGGATCTGTTTTTCGATTTTCATATGCGTATCGTCCAGGAGCTCGAGCAGCATCACATACCGCATGGAGGGATCCGCGGAACAGTCGTAATGGATATCGTACCGATAAATCCGGCCGTCCGGAACCACTTTGTTAAAGAGGCGGTTCACGATGCCCGTATCTGCGGGTGTGAACTGATACGGACCGGCGGGCAGATCCTGAAAAAAGAGCCCGATGGAAAAAACCGGTATATCAGGGTCCACGTTGTGATAGACCAGGGCGATGTCCGCACTAAGGCCGGCCAGACTGTCCGCGGAGCGGAACCACAGGCCCTGCGCAGTGCCCGGCACATCGTAATCCACGGTACCCCCTATGGGCGCTTTGGTGCGTATGGCCGGCCAGCCGCACAGGTAATCTCCGCATTTGGGAATCAGATGATCGCATATCTCATCCGTGAAATAATCCAGAGGGGAAACCGTATACGGATACAGGGAGTCGTCGAAACGGTCACTGGCGAATTCGATACGGCGGTTTTTGTCGAAGACACCGAAATCAATGCCCCACGGTAAACGTCCGCCGGCCGTGCCGAGCGTATCGCCCGCATGCACCGGAATATTCAACCAGTGGAGACAGTGACGAAAGCGGTCGCTACCGATTGAATATTCCTCACATTGGGCTTCTGCGTTTTCGGGTGTCACGGAGCGTATGGATGGGTGAATGTCTGAAAGATGACCGACAGTAATGATAAACCGGTCCCGGTTCGCGGAAAGACTGATGGTATAATCGGACGTTCCGGTGTTCAGATATTCCATGACGTCCCAGTGTGTGAGGATCATGTCGGCGGGACACAGAAACGGTTCGGATACCGAATAATCGGTCAGATAGAATCCGCCGTGATCCGATGGTAATGTATGCCCAGGATGACTCATGTGTCCCAGGTTCACGAAAAGGGATATGGCCTCCGGCTCGATAGGGAGTACGGTTAAGAATCCCCTGCCGATATCGGCGTTCATGTCCGTATCTGTGCCGTTTCTTCCGGATTTGCAGCAGAACAGAGTGAGTATCACTGCAATCAGCAGGATCAGAAGTTTGGTGGTTCGGTTTGTCGTCATGCCCGTATGCCTTTCCGTTCGGAACTGCCTCCGGCGGAATCCGTATGAATCCGCCGTGCTGTGCCGGAGGCACAGGGATTGGCGTTTATTCTGCAGGGTGCATGTTCTGAGATTCAAAGGGGATGTGTATCATCCGTCCTGTTCCCATTGGCCAGTAATGATCCTGATAGGCTTCCCTGAAAAGCCGGATGGCCTCGTCGCCCGTGCAATGGGTGGCGCCGCATTTGACCACATGCAGTGATTCAAATTGTCCGATGATTTCGCGTATTTGCGCTTCGGAATTCCGGATCAGGTGGAAGCCGCCGAATACGAGATAAATGGGTTTCTCCGGTACCACATCCCCGGTCCTGCGCAGGATTTTGACAATACCGGGGTGGGAGCATCCGGTGATAACGACCAGGCCCGGTTTCGTTTCGATTATCAGGGACTGTTCATTGACAGGACCGCTGATTTCACCGGTTGTGAAAATACGGGGACAGATTTCGGCCGGCTTGTCCACCCTTACAGGGATCGATTTCAGGTCAAGGATATGCCTGCTGAAACTTTCCGAAAACGACACCGGAAAATACACGGGAACATTGTTCACCCGGGTCAGAACACTGTCCAGGCCGCCCGTATGATCGCGATGCTCATGAGACAGGACGATGCAGTCGATTTTTCCCGGATCCTTATTCAGGATTTCGGCATTGTGCATCAGAATATCGCCGTTTGTCCCCGTGTCGAACAGGATGGTTTTTTCCGCTCCCTCGATCAGGCAGGCGAATCCCCAATCCGGGGTTGTGCCCTCCGTGAACCGGTAATTGTCGTAGAGCACGGTGACCGTGATTTCCCGCTGTGCAGATGCTTCCTTTGCCTGGAATACGGCTGTCCATACCGCAAGCATGATAATCAGGTTCCATCTTTTCATGTATCGCCTACCATTTCCAGTGATATTTTAAATGGACAAGGATTTCACGGGACAGAACGGACATCGGGGCGTGGCCGCTGTCATAGGGCTGAATCGCCGGATTTTTGTCATTGGTCAGATTGTATATGCCGATGCCTCCTTCCAGAAAACGGCCGAACAGGCGGTCGTGCGAAAGATAGACATTGACAAGCAACGCCGGTCCGTAGGATTGGGTCACGTATTCATCATCGAGATTCAATGTGGCATACCCGAATTTTTTCGTGGTCAGAATCGCCGAGGGAGCCAGATAGAGATGCGGCTTGAGTGTCACGCAGCCGTTCAATGCGAATTTGTGGGCGGGGAATCCCAGAAACAGGCCGTTCTGCCCGTTGACCGAATAGGATTCGATGGTTTCATCGGACCGGCAGTAAGAATAACCCAGGTTCAGGGATCCGGCCTTCCATCGCAGACGGGATTCGATTTCGATACCGCTCGATTCCAGGTTTCCGAAATTGCCGTAAAGTTCCTCTTCGGATTCCGGATCATAATAATACACGATCGGACCCCTGACCATCGTATTGAATATGTCCAGAAGGCAGATCCAGTTGTTCTTCAGCTGATAACCGATTTCGATTTCAGCGGTTGTTGTTTTTTCGGGTTCCAGTTCCGGATTGATGTCCAGATTTTCAAGTGCCGGTGCCCTGAATGTCTGTCCGAACAGGCCCTTGAATGTCCAGGGTCCGGCGGATTGTGAAATGCCCACCCAGGGCAGTATATCGTCCCCGCACACATTGTGCCGGTCATAGCGTATGCCCACACTGGGAATCGTCCTGCCCTTCGTATAAAAGACCTGCGCATAAGTACAAAAACGGCTGTTGCCGATATGGGACCGGCCGTCGCTGAAAAACTGATCCTCCGGAGTATCGCCGGATACCCTGGCCCGGTCCCTGATGAAATCCGCACCGGCAACCAGTTGAAAATTGACGGCCGGTGATCCTTTAAGCACAAGGCTTCCCCTGAACCGTTCGGCGATTTCATGATAAAAAAAATCGTTTTCCAGCGCAGTCTGATCCGCAGATTTCCACGGTTCCTGTCTCAGATACATGAAGCCGGGTGTCAGTGTAAACCGGCTGCCCAGCGGGGATTCATATCTGGTGTGTACGGTCAGCGTGTTGAAGGAGACATTCACGGGATTGTCCAGGATCACATCCAGCCCGTCCTGCTGTCCATACAGGTACCGGTCGAACAGCACATCGGATTTCAGACCTCTGTATTCGATACCGGCCAGGCAGAATACGGGGCGTATGTCCGCATGATCGAGCATGTTAACGGTTGTGCCGTATATGTCCGTATAATCCCGGTCGCTCCGGACACTCTGTCCGAAATGCATCAGGATTTTAGTCCGCAAATCCTTCCGTTTTTTCCCGAAATTGGCGGACAGCGAATAATGATTTGCGCCTTCAACGGATCGGCCGCCGCGCAGCACGGTTTCGATACCGTTCAGGGCCGATGCGTTCTTGGTCAGAATATTCACCACGGCCAGTTCCGCATTGGAACCGTAAAAGGAGGTGCCCGGACCCCGGATAATCTCGATCTGCCGGATCATGTCCACGGGTATATGCCCGCCCAGGGCAAGACAGGAATAGAGAATTTCGTTCATCTCCATATTGTCCACCATCAGCAGCACCTTGCCTTCCTGGGCCCAGATACCGCGGATGCCGAGGCTCATGGCGCTCTGAATGTCCACACCGATATCGAATCCCGGCACCAGACGCAGAATATCGATCAGGTCCCTGGCGCCCGAACGGGCGATTTCCTCCTCCGAAATCAGGGTGACCACGCCGGGTGTTTCACGCTGGGTGAGTCCCTGAACCGAGAACACGGTCATTTGCAGGTTCAGAATGTCCTCGAGATCCATGCTCATCAGATCACGTGTGTCCTGCGCAGGCGCTATCCACGCGGCTGTGAAGAGCAGGACGATCGTACAGATCAGCATTCGGTTGGTTTTCATGCACGCCTCCATTGAGTCGGTGTCATCTGCAGGATGCTGTGAGAATGCCTGTTGGCGGGATTCCTCCCGTTTTGGAATATAACGTCTGAATTTGGCGGTTCATGATTCAGCATGCAACTGATTATGATACCCTGTCGATCGAGGTAAACGGAAATGCAACGGTGAAATATATGAAGCATGGAAATGGAAATCAAGTGATTATCACGGGATCTAATTCTGTAATTTCTTCCGGATGCAATGGACCGGAATCAGGGACACAGAGGCGGAAGCGGCACTGGCATCCCGATCGTTTTTCCTGGGGAATGACGGTCTGGTTGTCGATGATGACGGGACTTCAGCCGTGCTTCCTCCTGGCGGAGTAACCGGCGGTTTATATTATATTGAGGTAAGGCAGCGGAATTATAGGGCTGTGATGAGTACAGCGGTACAACCGTTGAGCGGATCCACTGATCCGTGATCTCTGTTCGTATGGTAATTTGTATCATCTGACTCATGGTGTTTTATCCTCGTCCGGCAGATGCCCTTCATTCAGAAAAGACCCGGAAGGAATCGGTACCGGACCCGTGCCTTATAGGCCCTGTACGCGGAATCGGCGGTCAGCAGTTTTTCCTCGGAAAGGGATCGCCATAACTGACCCGCCAGTATCAGAACGATCAGCGCCCCGTTGAAAGCCGAAATATTTCCCAGAAAAAATCCGGCATGAAAAACGATCTCGCTCAGATACAGGGGGTGACGCACGATCCGGTATGTGCCGTGACTGACAATTCTTCTGTTGGCGGGGACAATGCCGAAACTGCGTCCCAGACTCATGAGCGATGCGATGATGCCGGCGAGACCGGCCGCCTGCATCATGAATGACCATTGAACCCAATTTTCAGGTGATCCGGCAGCCGGTCGAAGAAACATGGTGAACATCAGTGTGAGAACGGGAATCACCCAGTCCAGTATCCTGAACGAGGTCCGGCTGCTTTTCCGTCTTGAAAAGAACAGCAGCATGAGCAGCGTATTGTGAATCAGAATACCGATATTCATGGCATGCGGATGCGTGACTGCATGAAGGGCAACGGCCAGCACGAATTTGAACCAGACCAGGCCGATCATCACATTGATTGGCCAGTGGAACAGGTTGCGAAGCACATGGGCGCCGGGTTTATGAGAACCCTCGTCATGCAGTTTCAGAATGTCCCCGTTGCTGAAGCGGTTTGCGGTTCCGGGTGCCAGTTCGACGACGGACCGTGCTCCGGCCGGCGCCTTGCATGTTCTGTTCGGCCCGACTTCACGGCAGATCCGGACAATGCGCTGCTCCCGGTCCAGGAACAGGACATCGATGGGATATTTCATGCCGAATGTATGGATGCTGCTGCAATGCACGATATGGAGGCCGTGTCCTTCAGGGGGAGATACAGTGCCCAGCAGCCCCGTGAGGCGTGAAAGCAGTGAACGGGCGCTCTGCACCCGGAGCTCGAATTCCTGATGATCGTTTTGACGATTCATGCGATATGGCCTCGCTTGGATTACTGAAAGGTTCTGTACACGGCGATCAGCCCGGGTCCCATGACCACGATGATCAGGGCCGGCAGAATGAAAAAAACCAGAGGGAACAGCAGTTTGATGCCTGCCTTGGCCGCCTGTTCCTCGGCCTTCTGCCGTATCCGCGTACGCAGCGAGTCGGCCTGGGCGCGCAGCGTATCCGCAATGCTGGTGCCGAGTTTATCCGCCATGATCAGTGCACCCACCAGGATCCTGAGGTCCTCGATCTGATTGCGGTCGCTCAGGCTCCTCAGGGCCTTGGACCGGGGTTTTCCTGTTCTCAGATCCTGATTCACCAGATTGAACTCCTCGGCCAGGGCCGGACATCGCAGATCCAGATCCAGGCCCACGCGCATCAGGGCCGCATTCAGTCCCAGTCCTGCTTCCACCGTGATCACGAGCAGATCCAGGGCGTCGGGCAGTGTCTGGGCGATCTGTCCCTGACGCTTCCTGGTTTTGAACCGCAGGACCACGTCAGGGATGATAAATCCGACAAATCCCATCATGAGCGCGATCATGAAGACCACGTTGAAAGTGCGATTTCCCATCGATCCCAGGAGCAGGAAGAGAAGAAAACAGCTGATGGCGGACACCAGCTTGATTCCCGTGAATATTCTGACGCTGTTTTCCTTATGGTATCCGGCCTGAATCAGGGCCGCCTTCATTCTAGAATTTCTGACTTCGTCCTGTTTGACGAACCGGCTGATATCCGTCAGCAGTTTTTCGACCGTATCGTGAACTTTTTCCTTCTGTTTTTTAAATTCCTCGATACGCGCATGACCCGATACCGGGCCGCCTCTCTTTTGAAGATCCCTGAGTCGTTTTGCCGTTGGATTCTGTATCCTTCTGATAAATAGAAACAGGGCAAGAATCAGAAAAAAGAAGCCGAAATAAACGAGTGTTAAAAAGAGTGTGAGAGGCATACGTTTTCCTATTGGTATTTGATGCGGACGATCCTGTTGATGACCAGAAAACCGAAAACCTGCAGGAATGCGGATATAAGGATCAGCCAGTGCCCGAGTTTGTCGTGAAACATGGGTTCGAGATATTCCGGATTCAGGCCCGAGAGTATGGCCACGAACGCCACGGGCAGACATCCCAGGACGATGGCGGACATGCGGCCCTGCGCCGTGAAGGTCTTGATCTGTCCGATCAGTTTAAACCGTTCGCGTATGGTATAACTGATTTTGTCCAGGATTTCGGTCAGGTTTCCGCCCGTTTCCTTTTGCAGCAGAATGGCGGTAACGAACAGCTTGAGATCCTGGCTGTCCACGCGCTCCGTCATTTCCAGGAGCACGTCTTTCAGGTTCAGACCGAGATTGTACTGTTCATACGTCCGCTTGAATTCCATGCCCACGGGATCCGGGGCTTCGTTGCCGACCAGGTGCATGGCCTGATTGAAGGCATGGCCGGCGCGTATGGCGCTGGCCATCATGTCAATCGAATCCGGGAACGCCCTGATAAAAGCCTTGAGCCGCTTTGAGCGCTGAATCTGCAAATGGATCACGGGCAGGCTTCCCAGTCCGGCGGTCAGAATAATTTTTGAAAAAAGGTTCAACCGAAGGCTGATCAGCAGTCCGGTCAGGGCCATGATGAAAATGATGAGCAGCATTTTTCCGGCCGTCATGGTGGAATCGGCCTGAACGAGCAGGCGGCTCAGCTTCCGCATGACGCTCAGCTTCTCCACCAGACGGTTCAGGGCGGGAATGCCGCTGAAACTCTGATCCCGCACGATCCGGTGAGCGACCGGATCGCTCTCTTTCTGGGCGCCTGTGAATTCCTCGATCCGGCGGCTCAGCTGGCGGGCAGGGCTTTGAACGTGACGCGCGATCAGAATGCCGGTGCCTGCGATTGTCAGCCCCATGGCTGCGAAGAAAATGATAAATAAGGGGGTCATGATTCCTGTGATTCCTCTCCGGCCTGATCCACGAGCACTTCAAGTTTGGGTTCAAAAATATCGGAAGGCAGTTTGATGCCCGATGTTTCGAGCTGCTCCGCGAATTTGGGCCGCAGGCCCGTGGACCTGAAACCGCCGAGAACCTGTCCGTCCTCGCGCACGCCCATTTTCTCGAAAAGGTAGATATCCTGCAAAGAAATGGTGTCGCCTTCCATGCCGGTAATTTCGGATATTTTCATGACCTTGCGTGTGCCGTCGCTCAGTCTCGAGATCTGAACGATGATGTTGATGGCAGAGCTGATCTGTTCACGCATGGCCCGTTCTGTCAGATTGCTTCCCGCCATCAGGATCATGGTCTCGAGACGGCGTAGCGCATCCCGCGTGGTATTGGCATGCAGTGTGGTCAGGGAACCGTCATGACCGGTATTCATGGCCTGAAGCATGTCGAGCGCCTCTGCCCCGCGGACCTCGCCCACCACGATACGGTCCGGCCGCATACGCAGGGCATTGCGTACGAGATCGTACTGGGCGACCCGGCCCTTGCCTTCGAGATTGGCGGGCCTGGTTTCGAGACGCACCACATGCTCCTGCCGCAATTGCAGCTCGGCGGCATCTTCTATGGTGACGATGCGTTCCGACGCCGGGATAAAACCCGACAGGATGTTGAGCAGCGTGGTCTTGCCCGAACCCGTTCCGCCCGAAATCAGAATATTGAGCCGTGCCTTCACGGCCGCCTTCAGCATCAGCGAAACATTTTCCGTCAACGTGCCGAGATTGATGAGATCGTTGACCGAGATTCTGTTGATGCCGAACTTGCGGATGGAAACGCTCGGCCCGTCCAGGGCCAGGGGAGGGATGATGGCATTCACACGGGAACCGTCCTGCAGCCGGGCATCCACCATGGGGCTCGATTCATCCACACGGCGTCCGATTTTGGACACGATCCGGTCGATGATGTTCAGAAGGTGCGTATCATCCTTGAACACGGTATTCGTCAGTTCCAGCCGGCCGTAGCGTTCGACAAAAACCTGTTTGTATCCGTTGACGAGTATGTCGGATACGGTCGGATCGTTGAGCAGGGGCTCGAGGGGCCCGAGTCCGAATGTCTCGTCCAGTATTTCATTGGTGAGAATATCGCGGTTGAAATCGGGTCCGATTTCGATGTCCTCGTTGAGGAGATCCTCGATGACATCCCGAACCTGGTTGGCCAGCACCTGTTTGGGTATGGAATCCAGCTTGGTCAGATCCAGTTTGTCGATCAGGCGCCTGTGTATGCGCTCCTTGAGCTCCATGTAGTCGTGCTGCTTGTTTGTCCGGGTTCCTGCGAATGCCGCACCCAGCGAGCTTTTGTCGATTCCGGTGAATTCGAGAGGGGATGCATCCCCTTCTTCGGATTTGATGTAGAGGCGGTCCTTGAGGCCCATGAGCGTTTCCTTCTATTTCATGGATTTCATAAACGAGAACAGGCTTCCCTTTTTCCGCGAGGGTGTTTCCTCTTCTTTTTCTTTTTTATAGGCACCGTTGAACTTCACCGACATGTCCATCAGGTTCTGACTCAGTTTGATATCGGGCATCATGCTGGCGATGGGATCGCCCCGGTTGATGGCTGTGACCATATTTTTCATATCATGCTCCGGAATGCTCCAGAATACCGGGTATCCGAGCATACGTTCGATGGCATTCGCATCGAAATCGTCCGATCCGTTATGACGGTTGATGACGAGAAACAGCTTGTCCATATCGTATGTCATTTTCTGGAAAAGCTGCAGACAGCGTTTTGTGTGAAAGATGGAGGGGATGTCCAGGGTGGACACCACAAGCACATAATTGGATTCATCCATTGCCTTGATCGTGATATCGTCCAGTCCGTGATGCGTATCCACGATGATATAATCGAAAACCTTTCGAAGCAGCATCAGCAGTTTTTCAATATGCACCGGTTTGATGTTTTCCGCATCTTCAAGATTGGGTGGGACGGACAGGACAGATATGCCGTTGTTGCCCTTGGGCAGCAAAGATTTTAACAGGGTCATGTCGACCTGGTCCAGATTGCTGATAATATCGACGATGGAGTATTTTGATTTCACGTTCATGTGCAGAGCGGCGTCGCCGAACTGAAGGTCGAGATCCACGAGGATAATGTCCTTCTGCGTATGTTTCGCCAGAGACACAGCCATATTGCTGGCGATGGTCGTGGTGCCCGCACCGCCCTTGGATCCGAACAGAGTGATGATTTTGCTGTCCGTGTTTTTCAGAAGATTGACGGCTTCCTTTTCCCGGAATATCCTGTGAATGACGCCGGTCAGTTCTTCCTTGATCACCGGCTGTTTCAGAAATTCATGGGCCCTGGCGCGCATGACATTCAGAATGATGGCGGGATTCATCGTGTCCGCTGCTGCAATCAGCGCGACGTCCGGAAACATGCTCGTGATCTGTTTGGCCAGCTGCACGGACTCTTCGATGGACGGATAGAAATTCAGAATCACGATATCCGGATTTGTGCTGCGAATCATGGACAGATATTTGTTGTAATCACTGCCTTCATGAATGACTTCAATGTCCTCGATATCCTCCAGAATGCTGAGAATATGTCTGGAAGATGTCTGGCTCGTGTCCAGAAGGAGTACGGTTTTTTGTGTAATTTCAGGCATCAGACCCTGTCTTTCTTATATGAATTGTCACCTGGCGATCCGGCCGCCGGTTTCTACTGAATCAGCCGGACCCCCTTGATCATGGAACTGCCGCCTCCGAACGTTCCGTGGTCCACGATTTCCATGAAAACGCCGTACAGATCCTTTCCCACAAATCCGGTTACGAAAAAGCCGCCCAGCCGCGAGACCGTGATGGTGCTGCGGCCGGAGTTCGGCGGATCGTCCTTGTCGTACATGGGAATAATAATGACGCGGGGGCTGGCGCTGGTGCCGTCCGGGCCATGCGAGGAGTTGACCACGCCCACATCCGGGTCCCAGTAGGCACCGGCATCCCTGCTGATGAGATTGTCCACGCCCTGCTTGGTCGGTCCGACCATGTTCCCGGGTTCCACCTGAATGATGTCGCCCACGGCCACATAGTCGCTGCCCCGGATGATGTTTTCCCTGTATACAGCGGCTCCGGGCTCAGGCACACCACGGTTCAGGGGCGGAAAATCCACGGGATAAAAATAACTGTTGGGGGTGCTCGGCATGCCGATGGAACCTGCCTTGATGCAGACCACGTCGCCCGGATTGTAATTCACGTCCGGAATACCCCACGGCTTCAATCCCTTTGTCCCTGTAATCGTGCCGATTTCTGCGACGGCGGTTACTGTAATACTGGCTGCGGGCACACCCAGCACCGATGCGAAATTCATCGGAACGGACCGGCTGGTCTGGACCATGACCTGGTCCGGCTGGGGGAAAGAGATGTCTCCAATACTCAGAGAGACCGGCTGTCTCAGGCACAGATTGCGTCCGGCTGTTGCCATGGCCTGTGCAATACAGTCGTTCTGACTGTCCAGCAGCCCCATGGCGCCGGACAGGACCGACGCGTCGGCCGCCGCCTGAAGCTGGTTTCGCGCCGAAACGACAGATCCCACATCGATGCTCAGTGCGGCGACACCCACCACGCACAGCATCAGGAGTGCCGCAAATACGGCGATGTTTCCCTTTTCATCCCTGATTCGCTTCCACATGGGCCGGCTCCTCTATTAATAGGTTTTTAATTGAATATCCTTGTCCTGCAATTTCATGCCGGGAATATCTTTTTCATCGATAGCTTTCACGATAACGGGGGACATGGTGATGAGCAGTTCGCTTTCGTTGTTCAGATAACGTTCGCTGGTGAACAGTTTGCCCAGAACGGGGATATGGCCCAGGCCCGGAATTTTTGAAATGGTTTTGGACATGTCCGAAGACAGCAGCCCGCCTAAGATGAAGTACTGTCCGCTTTCCAGCTCCACCGTGGTTTCGGTTTTCCGCGTGGTCAGCGAGGGAATGTGAAATCCGCTCAGGATCACGCCGTTGTCGAAATCCAGATTGCTGACCTCGGCAGCCACCTTCACGTTGATGAGCTTGGAATCCAACACCGTGGGTACGAATTGAAGCCGGACACCGTATTCCTTGAACACGATGGAAACGCTCTGTGATCCGCCGGATCCGGTGACGATGGGTATGGGAAATTCACCGCCTGCCAGGAATTTGGCTTCCGCGCCGCTGTTGGCACTCAGGTTCGGAGCGGCCAGAATGGTGAGCAGATTGTCCTCCCACAGGGCTCTGATGAGACCGGAGATGTTCTGCGTGGTCGAGTTGAAGAAGAAATCCACCGAATTGCTCAGCAGAAGCGGATCTGAAGGATCGTTCACCTTGCCGGCATAGGATCCCATGTCGACCAGGTCATCCTTGCCTACGCCCATCTGCTTGACCAGAAAATCGAATCCCAGGGTCTTCAGGGCGCTTTTGTTGATTTCCATGAACTTCACGTTGAGCATCACCTGTTCCTTGGAAGCCTCGGAAACGACACGCAGCCTGTATTTGATATACGTGCCCCTGTCCGGCCATACCACCATGGTCGTGGTCCCGGATTCTTTTCCGTCGATCAGCACCTCGAGCGGGGAGATGACATTCGCATTGGCCACCTCTGGATTGGATATGGCGATGCGGGTGACCGGTTTCTTGAAACTGAGTACTTCGGACTGGCCCGTATGCAGGATCAGCACTTCTTCTTTATCGGTATTGCCTTCGGTATTGCCCAAGGCAGGACAGGTCAGCAGATAAACGGTGAATAGACAAAGCATCCCTCGAAGTCCCTTTGAAAAAACTGTCATGGATAAGTTCTCCTAAGCAATGAAGGTCATCGGACCGTAATGGATATGCAGCTGACATTTTCTTCGCGCCGTGGCGCGATTGCGCCGGTCTGCGCCGCGCATCTCGCAGGCCCCCGGGGTTACTTCCTTTTTCCGTTTTCGAAAGTGACGGATTCGCGCTCGCCCGAACGGATCACCTCGACGGTCTGCCTGTCCCTTGATGCGGAACGCCTCACGCTTTTAACGGACGATTCCTGTTTATAGGCAACCAGCTCTTTCAGCTTGACGCCGGCTGTCCGGTTCTGGGCATCATCCGAATCGTTTCTCAGGGTCAGCTGCAGTTTGCCCTCCGTGCTTGCCAGCACGAGTTTTTCAGCCTGATCCGGTGTCACGAGCAGCGTCACGGTCTGCACTGTTACCGGATCGTCTCCTTTTCGCTGAAACGTCTGGTCCACGGCAAGCACCTTGATGTTCTCCAGGATGATGCGGGTCGAGGCTTCCTCCTTGTCCCTGTAGGATGCCACAGTGACCAGTACATCCACGCGCGTGTTGGGCAGAATGAATCCGCCCACACCCACATACGTATTGACTTCCACGGTCAATGCGCGCATGCCCGGGGGTATGATGCTGGAGAATCCGCCCTCCGATCCCGCAGGAGCCAGTTTGCTTTCAATAATGGCTTCTCCCGGAAAAGCATCTGTTTTGATCACCCGCCCGATCACGGTTGGTATGTCGGTAAAATATCCTTCCGGCAGCAGCTTGCTCGGCCAGGATTCCATGCGGACATTGTTTTTTTCGATTTTCGTTCCTATGGGAAGATGCACAGTGGCCAGAACGACATTCTGGGTTCCGGGATCCTGTACATCGGTTTTGCTGCTCTGTGTATCGAGGACTTTAAACAGTCCAAAGGTGGCCACACTGCTTAAGAGGAGGGCCGCAATGATCATCCATCGTATTTTTGCCATAGTGTTGAATCCCGGATTTTTAACTTTCCCAGCGCATGGATGTGGTTCTTGACAGGGTCCACGGTCCAAGCCCGGGAATAAAATTTGTGATTGGCGTGTAGTTGACGGTCACGGTCACATGCACCTCCTGGTTGCCGTCCGGGCCGGTGACCGAAATCACGGCATTGTTGATATTGCCGGCCGAAAGAACGCGCTGCGCCGCACCGGCCGCTCCGGATGGATCCGGATTGGTGACGGCAGCGACCCGCGCACCTTCTCTTGCGGCGCTGGTCATGATATTGACGGTTTCCCATGCACGGCCGAATTCAATGATGCCGAAAAACATCACAAGAAAAATGGGAATGACCAGTACAAATTCCACCAGGGATTGTCCGTCACTCTTTTGTTTGAATCGTCTCAGCATAGGATGTTGACCTCATGTTTTACCTTTTCCAGAGAAACCAGGCTTTCACCGGGGATGTTTTATGGAAATTAAGCAATGCCTTTCTCCTGCAGCGGCAGGATCAGGAGAAAGCATCGCTTCCTGGGATGGAACGTCCCCGTTTAAAAGGCGGTGGAAATGCGAGACCACAGCCCCAGCAGAGACGTGCCGAAGAACGTCAGTGCCACAATCACGACGAGGACGATAAGCAGGAATATCAGTACGAACTCCCCCAGTGTCTGCCCCTCTTCTCTGTTGTAAAAACATTTCATTCTGCCGCTTCCGCCTTTTTTAAAGTGCATTCGCGATGGACTGCAGCACACTCTGAATCTGGGTGCCGAGCAGCATCACCGCAGCGATGACCACGACCGCAATCAGGACGAGAATCAGTGCGTATTCAGCCAGGGTCTGACCTTCCTGTCTCTCGGCGAAGCCTCTGATAAAACGGACCAGTTTCATGGTTGTCTCCTTCCTTGTTTAGATGACACGGGCTTTTAAATATCTGGGTGACAGATATTTGTTCTGAACTTCTTCTCTCGTTTTGTTGTTATTTGACATAACAAATCATGCATATTTCTATAAGTGATATTTTAAAAAAAAGCCCGGCCCCGCATTGCGGATCCCGGTGCTGCCATCGCAGGTGTTCGGACAGCAGACCCTGTGATCCGGTATGACCGTCACGGCAAAGTAACGACCCGGACCGGTTCCGGTGTTGTCAGGGTGTACGCTGCCTGCTGCCATATGAACTCCTTTTTACAATGCACGTTGCTTGTGTCACGATGCGGGTATTTTTACACCCGCCGGTGAAAGGGTTCTGTATGCTATCACATTCGATTATGTACACGGCCGGATTGTGTTTGAAAAGTTAGATGACACACATTGACGGCCAACCGGTATTTTGGCAAAAAGCATACCAGTGAAACGGGCGGGGTTTCCGGCCGGATCTGCCGGACCGTGCAGCCGGTGTGTTCTGAACGGGCCGTTTTTCGCGATGAGAACGGCGGGAAAACGATGTCCGCATACACCGGAATTACAGGGCCGTCACGTGGCTTTAATGATGTATCCGCATCCGGCGGATTCGATGACCGCTTGGGCCGCTTCAGTCATGTGAAACAGTGGAACCGGGATTGGACCCGGATGGTATAGGTGACTGTAAATATTACAAATCGCTGATTGTTCGCCGCGGATATCGGGGCTCCGTTTTGCAGCGATTTATGAAATTGCGGCGATTCGGCAAACTGTTGGAATGCGGGTCCCGGACCCGATGGATGACAGTATCCCGCGAATGAATTGATCCGGCAATTTTCATGTCATTTCGCGGATACCGGGAACCGGTGATACCGGTCCGGATTCCGGCAATTGCGGCTCGTGTTCTTTTCGCAGTTTATTACAATCTTTTAATATTCCGGGGCCGGAATATTCGTGACAATGTGCGGCTGTGGGAATATTTTTCTTTCTGAATCCGGGCATAATATTCCTATTGTCCGAAGAATTTCACGAAACAAATCATATGAAGGGAGGGAGGAACCGGGAAATTATAGGAGCAAAAACGGAGCGAACAGCGGTAAATATTACAATAATTTCATATAAAAGAGGAATGATGGCGTGCATTTTAACAGCGAGATACCGCAGAATATCCGGCCGCCCGTTGATGAACGGAAACCCGAGCTGCCGGACCGCCGCCACGAATCGGGTATTTCGGCGGAAAACGCTACTGCGGCCAGTCGGAAATCACGAGTCTGCCATTCTCGATGTTCACTTCAACGAGCTGGCGCTCACGCCAGCCCAGTTCGTCCATATATGATTTGGGTATGGTGACGTAATACGTATAGGATCCGGTCTTGGTTATTTTACGGATTTTTTCGGATCCGTCACCGTGCTTACGGGGATTTTTTTTCATACATTCTCCTGTACACCGGTGCATACACCGGTGTATGCACCGGTGTATCGGCTTTTTTGGCCGGTCCGTATTCCTGGGTATCCATGTTGAAGAAGCTTCAGTTGTTCATGGTTATTTAACCTGATGATATTATAGGTATTATGAAAATGAGATGCAAGTCTTTTTATCCGGATTCCCGATGCGGAACGGACCGGGAACCAGGATCATAACAGACTATAGTTCCCCCCATGTTTCCCCCCATAAAGGACCGCCTGTCCCGGTCCGTTCAGGATAACCGGACGACCCGTTCCAGGAAAGCGGCGGATTCTGACCGGAATCCGGCATAACAAAATTGGCTGACATCTGCATTGTTCTCACGGGCCGGAACCGTTGGCTGAAAAAGTGATGCCGGATGACTGACCGGACCGGTGTATCGGGCTTCCGGTTTTTCAGAATAAGGCATGCTGAGAGGGCCGGGAAAGATCCTTATCGGTATCCCGGTCTCCGCAGAACGGTTGTACCGGACACATCGTCCGGATGGATTTACTCAGGAGTCCGCGATTCGCTGGTCCATCCCGCAACAGGCAGCGGAATGTGTATTTAACGGGCGGTTCTGGCAGTTGAAGCAGTTTCCAGAGGCGGCTGAAAAAAGTCGCAGAAATATGCGAATGAGCGGAGAGGACCGGCGAATCCCGGAAGAAAGGGCAGTCCGGGTCGTCGGGTTCATGGGGTCACAAGGTCTTTGGGTCGTAGCGTCGTTGGGTCTGAACGTGAAACGGGGAATGGGAGAAACGGAGAGACGGGGAAAAAGATTATAGAGGTCTTTGGGTCTTCGGGTCACAAGGTCTTAGGGTCGTAGCGTCGT
>JAFGGN010000048.1 GCA_016930535.1 bacterium | reverse complement strand
TCGGCATCATTGCCGCATTCGCTTCTGCCGGCGGGTTCTCGAATTTCGCCATGGGCGTATACGGCATCGGTTTCGCGGCCGTGGGCATGCTTTCCACTCTTGGCATCACGCTGGCCACGGACGCCTTCGGTCCGATCGCGGACAATGCGGGCGGCAATGCCGAAATGTCCAAACTGCCTCCGGAAGTCAGGGAGCGCACCGACGCACTCGACATGCTGGGCAATACCACTGCGGCCACGGGCAAGGGATTTGCCATCGGCTCCGCCGCGCTGACCGCCATGGCCCTGCTTGCAGCTTATATCGAAGAAGTCAAACTCTGGCTTGGCAAACTGCCCGAGCAGGGTGAGGCCTTCCTGGCCCATACGGGACTTTCCAGTTTCACGGAAGCGGAAATCCATCATTTCGTCGAATACTTCAATCTTTCCCTGTTCAATCCCATGCTGCTTGCCGGTATCTTTCTTGGCGCCATGATGGCCTTCGTATTCTGCGCCATGACCATGAAAGCGGTCGGACGCGCGGCCGGCTCCATGGTTGAGGAAGTCCGCCGCCAGTTCAAGGAAATTCCAGGTATCATGGAAGGAAAAGCCAAACCCGAATACGCCAAATGTGTCGAGATCTCCACGGCCGGAGCCCAGCGTGAGATGCTTTTCCCCTCGCTGCTGGCGATTATCGTGCCCGTGACCGTGGGCGTGATTCTGGGTGTGGCCGGCGTGGTCGGTCTTCTCGTTGGCGGTCTCACCACTGGATTTACCCTGGCCTGCATGCTGAACAATGCCGGCGGCGCCTGGGACAATGCAAAGAAATATATTGAAAAAGGAAATCTGGGCGGCAAGGGCAGTCCCGCACACAAGGCGAGCGTGGTCGGCGATACGGTCGGCGATCCCTTCAAGGATACATCCGGTCCTTCACTGAATATCCTGATCAAGCTGATGTCCATGGTTTCCGTGGTGATGACCGGTTTGACGGTGGCATATTCGATTTTTTAAAACCACAGTTCGATTCAATTCAGTTTCAAGGCCGGGCTTGTCCCGGCCTTTTTTATTTGGAGGATTCCATAAAATGTTTTATTTTGAATAAACCATCACCGAACAAAGGAGATCAGGGTGAAATCGCAAATCCTCCGGTTTTCGCTGACACTGCTTGTATTCACAGGGTGGAATTCAGTTACAGCCGCGGACACGGATCCGCATTTTCTGTCTGATGTAATTACTGTAAAACTCAGGGAAAACGTCTCCGGACTCCATAAAGACGGTCGGCCGTCGGCAGTCAGAACCAGCCTGGGCGTGGCATCCGTGGACCGTATTCTGCAAAAAGAAAAAGCCTCGGATGTAC
Source organism: bacterium (assembly GCA_016930535.1). GTDB lineage: Bacteria > Zhuqueibacterota > QNDG01 > QNDG01 > JAFGCO01 > JAFGGN01. The sequence continues at coordinate 6,822 of JAFGGN010000048.1, read as the reverse complement.
GGCCGAGGTTCAGGATCGATATGCGTTCCGAGGATTTTTTCGGAATCAGCCGGATCTACCGTGTCCGGTTTCCGTCAGACGCTTCCATCGATGAAATCATCGCCTCGCTTATGGCCGATCCCAATGTGGAATATGCCGAGCGCATCCCGCTTGTCAGGCGGGACGCCGTTCCCGACGACAGCCTGTACCCGGAGCAGCAGCATCTGCCCCAGATCTCAGCCGAGCAGGCCTGGGATATACACCGGGGCGAAACCGGCGCCGCAGTCGTTGTTGCGATCGTGGATGATGCAGCCGAGTGGCGGCATCCGGACCTCGTGAACAATGTATGGCAGAATACCGGTGAGGATGCGGACAAGGACGGCCACGTGATCGAATTCAACGGTTCCTCCTGGCAGTTCGATCCGGACGATCTCAATGGCGTGGATGATGACAACAACGGTTTTACGGACGACCTGGTGGGCTGGGATTTTATCAACAGCGGTTATGACGAGGACAACGATCCCAGCCCGGAAAATGACGACATGTCCCACGGCACGCATGTCGCAGGCCTGGCAGCCGGCGTTACGAACAACCAGACCGGCATTGCCAGCATCGGCTGGAATGTCCGGTTCATGACCTGCAAACACGACATGGACGGTCAGGATCCGTTCGACAGCGATCTGTATCAGGGCGTGCTCTACGCAGCCGACAATCATGCGGATGTCATCAATATGAGCTGGGGAAGCACCTACGAATCCCAGGCAGCCGCGGACGTGATCGCCCATGCCTGGTCCAAAGGGGCCATCCCCGTGACCACCGCGGGCAACGACAACTGGGAGGTGCCGCATTATCCCTCCGATTATCCCCATGCGGTCTGTGTGGCCGCAGTCGATGTCAACGACCGGAAAACCTCATATTCCAGTTACGGCCTGGCCGTGGACGTGACCGCGCCAGGCGGTGAATACTGGGTGGACAATGCCATTCTGAGCACGGTACCGGGCGGCTATGACCGGTATCAGGGCACATCCATGGCCGCTCCGATCACGGCCGGCCTTCTCGCCCTGGTCAAATCCTATCATCCGGACTGGACAAACGAGGCCATCGTCACACAACTGCTGGTATCCGCGGACAATATCGATTCCATGAATCCGAGCCGGTACAGGCAGAAACTGGGCTACGGCCGCATCAATGCGCAGGCTGCACTAACGGGATCCGGTCTTCAGATGCCCCAGGAACTGCGCCTGGATGTGGACATACTCGCACCGAATGATGATAACGGAAACCTGGCGCTCGAACAGGGAGAGACAGCCTATCTGAGTTTCAAAATCCGTAATTATACACCCTTTGTCGGAGATGACAACGCGCAGTTCACCCTTTCGAGCAGGGATCTCGATATCGATATCCTGCAGGGCAGTCATTCTGAGGCCATCCCGCCGGACGGAATGGTCACGCTGAGAGATATATTCCGGATCAAAATCAACGAAAACAGCCACTCCCATATTGCCAGCCTCAAACTGAAAATTACTTCGGATAAAACGATCACGAGCGGCACTGAATGGGACATCAAACTGCTTATCGGCGCCGGCGGCGTCCTGGTCTGGGAACCTGTTGCCGGCGATGCCAGCACCAGCGGCAGCTATATCACTGATTTTCTCATCCGGCAGGGATTCGATGCAATTTACATCAACGACTTCCCCCATGCGCTGTCCGGCTTCAATGCGGTTTTTCTCTGTTTCGGTCCCATGAAAGAAACCGTGCCCGAATTCACACAGAACATGGCCACTGCCATCCGGACCTATTTGCTTCAGCGTGGCAAACTGTATATCGAAGGCACGCCCAATTCCATGCTGCTCGAGGATCAGTATTCCACGCTGCTTCTGCTCCTGGGGCTCGACGGTGTCCAGATCGGGACGGACGATGCGCCCGTACAGGCCCTGGAAGGAGTGGAGGGCACGTTCGGGGAAGGCATGCTGTTCAAGGCCAGTTCACAGCCGGACCAGCGAGTACTGGCGATGGCTCCGCGAAGCGGTGCCGAGGTTGTTTTTTCCGAACCGAGGCGAGGCAACGTGGGTGTGATCTATCAGGGATCTTTCCTGCAGAAAGTGTTTTGTTTTTCGTATGCCCTGTCCGCACTGCGCGACGAGACCCTGCCCTCCACGCGGGCGAAACTGCTGACCGAGATCCTGGATTATTTCGAGCTCCTGCCCTATCCTTTTTACGTGGCCGATTTCAAATCGGATCTGCAAACGGGTCATGCGCCCCTCACCGTGCATTTTACGGATCTTTCCTTTTCGTATCCGGACCGTGCCATCGGGTCCTGGGAATGGGATTTCGACACGGACGGCACCCTGGACGGATCCGGTCCGGATCCCGAGTGGACCTACGCGCAGTCCGACACCCTGAATGTATGGTTCAGGTCCACGGCAGGCAGCAGCTCGCAGACCCTGACGAAAGCCGGACTCATTACGGTGTTTGACGGCACAAGCGCACTCGATTTCAACGGCGGCACATCCATGGTGACCATACCGGCATCCGAATCCCTGAATTTTACGGACGCTTTTACTTTCGAAGCCTGGATTTATCCCAGGTCTTTCGGAGAGGATCCGGGATACGGGTACGGCCGGCTCCTGGACAAGGACATCGTTTCCATCTTTCTTCACAACAATGCCGGCCTGTACAAGGAGCAAAGCCTGGTTCTGGGAATCGACGGACCGACAGGCAGTTTCAGCGCCCTCTCCACGCCCAGCGGTTCGATTGTGCCGAACCAATGGTCGCATGTTGCGGTCAGCTATAATGCACAAACCGGTTCGGGAGCCATGTACATCAACGGCATTCCGCAAATCATCACGGCGTTTTATGATTCGCTGGATCAGATCGCGGATCACCGGATCGCGGATCTGCATCTGGGCAACCGGCCCGGTCTGGACCGTGCATTCGACGGGAAAATGGACGAAATCCGGTTGTGGAACGTCGTCCGGTCGGCCGCTGACATTCAGAACCACATGACCGATTCCCCTGCTGCAAACGCGGATTTAATCGGATCATGGCGTTTTGATGAAGGAAACGGCAGCGTCATCGTCGATCAGACAGGTGCAAACCCGGGAACAGGCCGCATGACAGCCTATACCGCGAACACACCCTACGAATTCATCAGCGAAACCGGCATCCGTTCGATTCATGCACCCGAAGGCTTCGCACTGAATCAGAATTATCCGAATCCGTTCAATCCGTCCACAACGCTCGCCTATGAGCTCTCCCGCGAGAGCCGTGTATCGCTGACCATTTATGATATTCTGGGACGGCGTGTTTATACATTCGAAGAGGGCAGTCAGCAGCCGGGCCGGTACCAGGTGCGCTGGCACGGCACGGACCAGCGGCATCGTCCCGTGGCCGGTGGCATATACTTCTGCCGCATGAAAGCCGAAGTCCCGGGATTTCCGGCCCGGTCACAGGTCAGGAAAATGATTTTAATGCGATGAAGAAAAAAGACGGGAAAACGCTTCAGCAGCCGGATCTGCTTGCCCCTGCCGGCTCCTGGGAGACGATGCGAGCTGCCATATCCGCCGGTGCCGATGCCGTTTACTTCGGCGTGGATCAGCTCAATATGCGGGCGCGTGCGGCCAGACCTTTTCAGCCGGAAGATCTGGACCGGATCGCCGGTCTCTGCAGGGAAAAACGGGTCCGGAGCTGCCTGGCACTGAACACACTGGTCTATGACGAGGAGACCGATCAGCTGCAAGCGATCTGCCGGGCCGCAAAACAGGCGGGCATCTCCGCCGTGATCGCCACGGATATGGCCGCGGTTCAGGCCGCCCGGGATTGTGAACTGCCGGTTCACCTGTCCACACAGGTGAATATTTCCAACGCCGGGGCGGTCCGTTTTTTTTCGGCGTATGCGGATGTCATGGTGCTTGCCCGGGAACTCAGCCTGGATCAGATCCGGTCGATTTGCAGCACGATTCAAAAAGATAACATATGCGGTCCGGGGGGCAAACCGGTCCGGATCGAACTCTTTGTTCACGGTGCGCTATGTGTGGCCATTTCGGGGAAATGCCATATGAGCCTTTCACTTACCGGTCATTCCGCCAACCGGGGCGACTGCTTTCAAATCTGCAGGCGCACGTATGAGGTAACAGACACGGAAACCGGGCAGTCCCTGCATCTCAGCAACCGCTTCGTCATGTCTCCCAGGGATCTCTGCACCATCGGAATGATCGACAGGATCATCGATGCCGGCGTATCCGTGTTTAAAATCGAGGGACGTGCCCGGCCCGCCGATTACGTATTTCATACCACACGCGTATACAGGCAAGCCATCGATGCCTGCCTGGAAGGTTCATATACACGAAAAAAAATCGATTCATGGAGCGAAGAGCTGAAATCCGTGTTCAATCGCGGATTCTGGGAAAACGGCTACTATCAGGGCCGTTCTGCGGGTGAATGGAGCGGCTCATACGGATCCCTGGCCACGCTTCAGAAAACGTGTATCGGAAAAGTGATGAATTACTATGGAAAATCACGGATCGCTCATGTCATGCTGCAGCACGATTCCCTGAGTGAAAACGAGACCATCGCCATATCGGGTCCGACCACGGGATATATCGAGTTCAGTCTGAAAAGCCTGTACTCCGGGGATGTACCTGCAAAGAAGGCCTCCAAGGGTGAAGAGATCACGTTCAGCTGTGAGGAAAAAGTGCGGCCGAACGACACGGTTTATGTGATCCGCAAGCGCACGGACTGGCAATCCTGAACCGGAATATCCGAAGGAGCGTGTATGAATATTTACTCAATTATCATTCTCTATGCATTACTTGCGGATTATCTGCTGTCCCTGACCGCCGACTTGCTCAATATCAGAAATTTGAAAGGGGATCTGCCCGCTGAATTCGCCGGTGTGTACGAGGCCGATGCGTATAAAAAGTCACAGGATTATACACGGGTAAAAACCGCATTCGGACTCATCGCCTCGTCGTTCAGCTTGCTGGTGATTCTCGTTTTCTGGTTCGCCGGGGGATTCGACACGCTGGATCTGTGGATACGCGGCTGGCATCTGCCCCTGATCTGGACCGGACTGTGTTTTGCCGGGATACTCATGTTCGCCCGGTTCCTGGCCGGTCTGCCGTTCAGCATTTACAGCACATTTGTCATCGAGCAGCGCTTCGGCTTCAACAAAACAACACCCAGAATATTCATCCAGGATATTTTAAAGGGACTCGGCCTGTCCCTGATTATCGGAGGTCCCCTGTTCGCGGCCGTTCTCGCATTTTTCATCCATGCGGGATCAATGGCCTGGTTGTACTGCTGGATCTTTTCGACCGTGGTCACGCTGTTTCTTCAATACATCGGGCCGGCCTGGATCATGCCCCTGTTCAACAAATTCACACCTCTCGAAGCAGGCGATCTCAGGGAAACCATTATGAACTATGCAGACAGGGTCGGCTACAATCTGTCCGGTGTCTATGTGATGGACGGTTCGAAACGGTCGACAAAATCCAATGCCTTTTTTTCCGGATTCGGAAAAAACAAACGCATCGCCCTGTTCGACACGCTCATCGAAAAGCACACGACGAAGGAACTGCTGACCGTTCTTGCCCATGAAATCGGTCATTATAAAAAGAAGCATGTCCAGATTCACATGTTGATCAGCATTCTGCAGATGGGCGCTGTATTTGCGCTGCTCTCCCTTTTTCTTTCACAGAAACCGCTTTTCGATGCATTCTTTATGACCCATCAGCCGGTTTATGCGGGATTCGTTTTTTTTGGACTGCTCTACTCGCCTGTGGACATGCTGCTTTCCATGCTCATGGGCGCCGTGTCGCGCCATCAGGAATACCAGGCGGACCGGTTTGCCGTGAATACGACACAGATGCCCGACGCATTTATCGATGCCCTGAAAAAACTGTCCAGGGACAATCTGTCGAATCTGCGTCCGCATCCGTTTATGGTGTTTTTAAATTATTCGCACCCGCCCGTGCTCAAACGAATTCAAAGTATCAGAAGCGGGACGGCGGATACACCAGTCAAAAACAGTGAATCCTGATAACAGATTGAACCTGCCAGACAACAACAGAGGTCAGAATCATGAAATACGGCATACAGATCAAAAGGACGGGATTCGCCGCAGCCTGCCTCTCCGTACTGATACTCTGCTGCACCTATCCGCAGTATCCCGAGGCCCGGTCCAAGCGGACATTTTACGGTAAGGCTTCCTATTACGGCAAACAGTTTCACGGCCGGAAAACCGCAAACGGTGAAACATTCGACATGTATGCACTGACCGCGGCCCACAAGAGCTTTCCGTTCGGCACCGTATGCAGGGTGACCAACCGGTCCAACAGCAAAAGCGTGACGGTTCGTATCAACGACCGCGGCCCGTTCGTAAAAGGACGCATCCTGGACCTGTCATACAAAGCCGCGGACATGATCGGGGGCGTTCAGGAAGGCGTCATGCAGGTACGGATAGATGTGATGAAATGGGGAACGGAGTGACCATCGGGTCTATTGGGTCTTTGGGTCATAGAGTCGTAGGCCAGGAATGTGAAACGGAGATGTGAGAGACGGAGAAAAAAATAAAGAAACAAGAACAAAGATCAAAGAACAAAGAAAAGAATAAAGACCAAAGATTAAAAAGCCCCGTAGGGGCGGCACATTTATAGCATTGAAGATGTAAAATATCATCTTAGTCCCGTAGGGACGTAATATTTTAGATCGCGATCTGTCCGGCATTAAAGAAAAGATACGGGGAAGGATTTTTGCTTTTTTCTCCGTTTCACACCATCTCCGGTTCTCCGAAGCATTCCCGGTCTGCGAACATCTGTTCGCACTGCAAATTTCGTTTCGAAT
>JAFGGN010000047.1 GCA_016930535.1 bacterium | reverse complement strand
GTTGTTTTTTTTGTGTTGTGCTAATACAATATAAAACAATATCTTATGAAAAGAAACAGCTATTTTTATGAATAATTCAGGTTAATGAATCCTGTTTGGAAATAATAGTTATAACATTTATATTATCGGTGAGAAAAGCGGATAAACATGAACAATCGAATTTCTGGAGATGAATCATGAGGAAACACTATAACTTCGATAAAATGACAGGGAAGAAAAATCCCTATATCAGGCATCTCAAACAACCCGTTACAATTCGGCTTGATAAATCCACAATCACATAACAAAAGGCCCGCACCCATGAAAAAAACCATACTCCTCTTCGTGCTCTCCGCCCTTTGCTTCTCAGTATGGGGCACTTCCCGGAGCGACTGTGAAAAGGATGTTTCCGATCCGCGCGGTAAAATGAAGCCATGGAAAAAAGGCGCCTGGAAAACGGGCAAATACCGGAACGTGTTTCTCGAGGCCGGATACAGCCAGGAGGACATCGATGCGAAACTGGCCAAAGCCTATCACGATGTGTTCGAAGGACCGGAGCGCGTCTATTTCGAAGTGGGCGATTCCATGGCCTATGTATCCGATCTGAAAAACCACGACGCACGGACCGAGGGGCTCTCCTACGGCATGATGGTGGCCGTACAGCTCGACAAAAAGGACGTGTTCGACCGGCTGTGGCGGTGGACGCAAAAATACATGCAGCATCAGGGCGGGCCCCGGGATGCGTACTTCGCCTGGAGCGTCAAGCCGGAAACCGGCAAGCACAATGCGGAAGGATCGGCGTCGGACGGGGAATTGTACTTCATCACGGACCTGCTGTTCGCATCCAACCGGTGGGGCAACGATTCGGGCATCGACTATTACGCAGAGGCCCGGAGAATCCTGGATGCCATGTGGAGCAAGGACGGCACGGACAGGATCATGAACGTGATCAATGTCGAGGAGAAAAAAATCACGTTCGTGCCGGACAAATTCGGTTACGGCTGGACGGATCCCTCCTACTTCGTACCCGCGTTTTTCGAAATCTGGGCGGAATACGCCAGAGACGGGCACGAACAGTTTTACAGGGACTGCGCGGATACGGCCCGCGTGTTTCTGCACAGGGCCTGTGCCGCAAAAACCGGCCTGAATGCGGATGCCACCGAATTCAGCGGGGCGCCCAGAAACCTGTTCCGGCCGGCCGCGTTCCGGTTCGATTCGTGGCGTGTGCCCATGAACATTGCCATGGATTATTCCTGGTTCGCGAAGGACAAAGCGTGGCAGCAGGATTATGCGGGAAGGATTCAGAATTTTCTCTACTGCAGAGGAATCGATACGTTCGAGGACCAGTTCAACCTGGACGGCACGCTGCCCGAGTGGATTTTGCCCGCAGGCGGATACCGGACCCTGCGTCATTCGCTGGGACTCGTGGCCACGTCCGCGGCCGCGTCGATCATGGGCACTCAGGCCAAAAGCTGGCAATTCGTGGACGCCATATGGAACGCGAAACTGGAACCTTATGAAGACGGCTACTTCGATCCGTATTATGACGGCCTGCTCTACCTGTTCAGCCTGATGCATCTGAGCGGCAATTACCGGATCATCAGACCGGAAATGGATAAGTAAGGACACCCAAATAACGTCATCCGTGGTCCTGACGGACACCCAGATATTCATTTCGGGACGACCGGACCGGCCGTCCCTTTTTTTCCTTTCAGATTTGATCAATTTTGACATTGACGCTTTATCCTGCCACAATCATTCAGATCTACGGTTCTGTATCGGACAGGTATAACAGCTCCATAAATCCATAAAGCGATTTTTACGCTGGAACGACCGGACCGGGCTCATGCCGGCCGAAATTTGATCCGGTTTGTATTGATACAAAAATTATAAAAAGTTATTGACTTTTACGATCGATATGATTATCGTATTACGAAAACATTATCGATAGGAGTTTCGTTTTGTTTTCAGTTAAAATATCACCCAAATATCAGATCGTTATACCTCAGAAAATACGGAGCAGGATGAATCTGCTTCCAGGCCAGCGGATCCAGGTCATCCTGTACAATAACCGCATCGAACTCATACCGGAACGCGACATATCGACCATGAAGGGTTTTCTGAAAGGTATCGACGCCGGATTTTCACGCGAGGAGGACCGATGACGAATCTCGTCGATTCATCCGGATGGCTGGAATACCTGACCGGCGGAATCAATGCGGAGCTGTTCGGTGAACCCCTGATCGATAAAAAGGCACTGATCGTTCCTTCGGTCATACTCACCGAGGTGTTCCGCGTGATTTTGCGTGAAAAGGATGAGAGCTCGGCGTTGCAGGTCGCAGCTGTGATGCAGCAGAGCCGGGTGATCGACCTCACTACGGAAATCGCCGTGTACGCCGCAAAATTGAGCATGGAAAAAAATCTGCCCATGGCCGGCGGCATCATCCTGTCCACGGCCTATCTGTACGACGCGGAGATATGGACACAGGATGCGGATTTACGTGGTATTCACGGAGTTAAATTTATATCGAAATCGTAATGCTGTTCCGGAAAATAAAAATTGGTTGCTGTATCAATCATCGGCCTTATTCTGATAGACATGCTATACATCATATTTAAAAATAAATGAAAAAGGGGATCACGGATGAACAAATCCATCCTATTGTCTCTGCTTGTATTCATTGCAGCGGCTGGTCTTACCTGTGACGAAAACGAACCGACCGGTACGGAAAACAGATCCGAAACCGTCACAGATATCGACGGCAATACCTACAGGACCGTGAAAATCGGGAACCAGATCTGGATGGCTGAAAACCTGAAAGTAACGCATTACCGCAACGGGGATCCTATTCCGCTGATCACCGGGGATGAACCGTGGTCCGCTCTTTCGACCGGTGCGCGCTGCTGCTATGATAACGATACCGGGCACATCGGAACATACGGCCTGCTCTATAACCGGTTTGCCCTGACAGACACAAGGAACATCGCTCCCGAAGGCTGGCATGCACCCACGGATGAAGACTGGAAAGAGCTTGAAATGGTTCTGGGCATGAGCCGGTCTGAAGCCTGTGAGACGGGATGGCGCGGCACGAACGAAGGCGGTCAATTGAAAGAAAACGGTACCGGACACTGGGAAAATCCCAATACCGGCGCCACCAATGAAAGCGGTTTTACGGCTCTTCCCGCAGGATTCCGCAACGGCTTCGGCGACTTTGTGCAGCTGGGAGAGGCCGCATATTTCTGGTCCACTGCCGGGTACAGGAACATCGCATATTACGGATATGCCTGCTCCGCCATATGCCGTGAAACGGGCATGAATCAGTGCGGCTGCTCGGTCCGGCTGATCCGGAACCGATAATCCGGCTTCCGGCAGTACCTGACTCAGCACAATAAAAATATCGGTTCAACCGATCAATATAACAGGAAAAAAATGTGGAGGAACCCATGAATAAAATAATGCTGGTACTCGCAGTGAGCGTGATCTGCGGCGCATGGGCCTTGAATGCGGACACGGGTTCCGGGGAATCGGCTTCAGGTTTTCTTACATCCATGACACCGGAAAAACCCGTGCTCGACAGGCCTGCAAATCACCTGATCGACGTGTCGCTGAATCCCCTGCTTCTCACATGGCATCCGGTGCCGTATGCTGCAACATATACGCTTCAGGTTTCCAGGACGCCCGGCTTCAAGGAATTCGTGGCATATGAAACCGGTCTCACGGATACGGCGTTTGCTTTGACCGGTCACAGATGGGACACCACGTATTACTGGCGCGTACAGGCCTCGAATGCGGCCGGCGCAGGACCCTACTCGATAATGCGTACATTTACGACAGCGGAACCGCTGGCCATCAATGAAAACGATGCACTTCCGGAGCGCTTCAGTCTTATGCCTGTATATCCCAATCCGTTCAATCCGCAGGTCATGGTCACGTTTCAGCTTCCCCAAACCGCCGATTTGACGCTCTCGGTCGTCAACAGCATGGGGCAAACAGTCTGCACCCTGGCATCAGGTTCTTTCGAGGCGGGCACGTTCACCATTCCATGGGATGGAAACGACAGCGGGGGCGCTCATGCCCCGAGCGGTATGTATTTCTGCCGCCTCGAAGCGGATGCGCATGTACTGACGCAGAAAATGCTCCTCATGCGCTGATCGTGGCACAGGCCAACCAACCAATCGAATGACAAGGAGCGTCCCATGAAAAAGAAACTGATTTCAATTATGCTTTCGGTGTATATCGCCGTTTTGTCCGCGCAGGCCCCGGTAGTCGAAAATGTGCGGTTCATGCAGCGTACGGACGGCAGCCTGCTCGTGGACATTTATTACGACGTGACCGACGCGGACAGCGACCGGGTCGAAATTACGATCCTGGCCTCCGGCGATCACGGCGAAACCTGGGAACTGCCCTGTGAAAGCCTGTCCGGCGATATCGGCAGCGGCATCATGGCCGGGCCGGACAAACACGTGGTCTGGAATTTCTACAAGGACAACCCGCTCACGAGCGGCAGCGGATACAGGATATGCGTATCCGCAGAGGATCATATCGCCACAGACATCGACGGCAACCGGTATCACACGGTCCGGATCGGTGACCAGGTCTGGATGGCGGAAAACCTGAAAGTCACCCGGTACAGAAACGGCGATGAGATACCGAACATGAAGGACATCGGCGATTGGTCCCTGGCATCCATTGGCGCAAGATGCGATCATAACGGCAATTCGCATCATTCATTTATTTACGGCTGTTTATACAACTGGTACGCTGCAACGGATCCCCGCAATATCGCACCCAAAGGATGGCATGTGCCGTCGGACGATGAGTGGATAATCCTCTGTATGAGCCTGGGGATGAGTCAGGAGGAAGCGGTCGACGAAGGAGAATTCGGCGAAGGAATCGGCGGCAAATTGAAGCACACAGCGTACTGGATGGATCCGAATACCGGTGCCACGAATGAATCGGGATTTTCCGCACTGCCCGCCGGCTTCCGAAAATATAATGGCGGCTTCAATGTACTGGGTTTTCAGACCAATTTCTGGACATCGACACAGAGATGGAACAGTGAATGCTGTGCGTATTGCAGGGTGCTGCATCATGATCATTCAAAAATCGGCCGGTATACCTGCAATATCCGGGACGGTTTCTCTATACGCTGCATCCGTGACTACTGATTACAGATAAAATAATTCATCCCGTCTGCCGGACAGGATCCCGGTTTTACAAAAAAGCAGGCCGACGGGATGAATCCCCGCCTGTCGGTACGGTGCAGGGCCTGTTCGATCCGGGACCTCCCATCACCCGGGGACCAGCACCGATTATACATAAAACACTTGAATTCAAATTTCCTGAATCCTATATTTGACAAGACATGCTCTGATCAGCGTATGCAACAAACGAGGAGGATATCGAAATCACCCATATCCCTTTATAGAGCCTTGTTTTTGAACCACCCAGGTTCATCGGTTGACATTGCCCGGGCAGGAAACCGGTCCCATGAAGAGCCATCAAAAGAACATACTCCTTGTCGAAGACGAGGCCATCATCGCCCTTGACGAGAAAACTGAGCTTGAAAAATACGGTTACCATGTCCTGATCGTGCATTCCGGCGAACATGCGATTAAAACTGTCGACAAGTCTCCGGATATCGATCTCATTCTGATGGATATCAATCTCGGCAGCGGCATGGACGGCACCGAGACCGCTGAAACCATCCTGAAAAAACACGATCTTCCGATTCTCTTTCTTTCCTCTCATACCGAAAAAAACGTGGTTGAAAAGACCGAATCCATCACGTCTTACGGATATGTGGTTAAACGAAGCGGCATCATCGTACTGGATGCATCGATCAAGATGGCTTTCCGGCTGTTCGAGGAAAGGAACAATGTCAGGAAAAACCTTAAGGATCTGAAGAAAACGGAAGAGGCCTTGCTCAGAAGCGAAGAAACACTGAAAAAGAATGTCGCGGAACTCAATGCCATTATCAATGCGCTTCCGGGCATGGTCAGTGTGGTCGATACGGATTTCAATGTTCTCGTGGCAAATGATGAAGTATACAAAAGATTCGGCCAGGACGACCTGAATGAGGTAATCGGAAAAAAATGCTATTGCACGAGAAAAGGATTAAAAGAACCCTGCCCCCAATGCAATCTGGTCGTTGCATTTAAAACAGGAAAAATGGAAAGCAGGGTTTCCACGCCCGATGAAGAAAAGCTGATGGGAATCGCCACGAAGGCTTATGCCATTCCGCTCAAAGATCAGAACAACCGTATCTGGGGCGGAGTCGAGGTCATCATGGACATCTCCGACATCCGAAAAACGGAGCAAGATCTCAGAAACAGCAAAGAACGGATGCAGCTGGCGCTGGAAGGAACGGATCTGGGGCTATGGGACTGGAACATCGTAACCGGAGAGGTCACGTTCAACGATCGATGGGCCGAAATGCTGGGATACAGACTCGATGAAATCGAGCCCCATGTCAATTCATGGGAGAAGCTGGTTCATCCGGACGACTTGCCGCTCGTTATGGAAACGCTGAGCCTGCATCTGGACGGGAAAAACCCCTTTTATAAAACAGAACACCGGATGCGCTCTAAAAAAGGACACTGGATCTGGGTCCAGGACCGGGGCAAGGTCACCGAACGCGACAATAATGGAAAACCGGTCCGTGCCGCAGGCACGCATCTGGACATCTCGGACAGGAAAGAAGCCGAATGCGAAATCAAACGGCAGCTCATGGAAAAAGAAATCCTGCTGAAAGAGGCCCATCACAGAATCAAGAACAATATTGCCAGTATCGAGGCGTTATTAAAAATGCAGACCCAGTCGATTGCGGATCACGGCATGCGGTCCATGCTGAAGGACGCAATCGGACGTGTCCAGAGCATGCGGGTCCTGTATGAAAAATTGCTGACCGGGACCACGTATCAATCCCATTCGGTCAGGGAATATCTGGAAAGCCTGATCGATTCGTCCGCCCTTGTTTTCTGGGACAGGACGTATATCACGATCGAACGGGAAATCCATGATTTCAACCTGGACGCAAAACAGCTGTTCCCGCTGGGTATTATCACGAATGAACTGCTGACCAACAGCATGAAATATGCCTTCGAAGACCGGTCGGACGGCCGTATCCGGATCACGCTCAACATGAACGGGAAACATATCACGTTCATAGTTGAAGACAACGGTCTCGGACTTCCCAGGGGATTCGATATCGAAAAAACCAAAGGATTCGGATTGACGATCGTAAAAATGCTTGCCGAACAGCTGGGGGGCACCTTCTATATGGAAAGTCATGACGGCACGATGAACGTGCTTGAATTCGATCTTTGAACATGCCGGGCCCGTCAATGCCGAAGCCAAATCGCTGCCCATCGTGCTCTTTGTTCATGCAGCCGGTGTCCGGGGATCCTGGTGTCTGTCTAAATCCAAAGCCGCACCGGAATATGCCATAATGGGAAAAGGGTCGCTGGCATTCGATCTGAATGCACACGGCATGCTGAACGGTCGGCCCATGCAATATTATCGTGATCTTGAAAACGGCGAACTGACTGATTACTGGTTTCAGGGTGTGGGAAACCTGGCTGAAGACGGTATACCAGCCCCGGATGGATTTTATTGCGGATTATTTGAAATAAACGGTATTATAAAAAAGCCCCGGATTCAGTATGCCGGGGCGATTGCATCGAAAAATAACAGTCCGCTTGACCTACTTCATGAACAGCACTTTCTTAATCTGTACATTCCTTTCCGACTCCATCCGGATGATATATTCACCGGAAGGTACGGGCATGCCTTTTTCGTCCCTGCCGCGCCAGTATACATGATAGGTTCCGGCGATCTGAGGACCGCTGAAAAGCGTCACGACCGAACGGCCCAGCAAATCGTAAACCGTGATATCGACCCGGCCGCTTTCCTTCAGACTGTAGGCGATATTGGTTTCGGGATTGAACGGATTCGGGAACGGCGGGGATAAAACCGTTTCAGCCGGTGCATCCGGCATACTGATTTCAATCACATCGTATATGTGAGTTTCTCCCGCATGATTGACGTCCGTTAGACGGTAACTGTACGAGCATCCGGGTTCGATATGTTCATCCACGACCATATACTGCGTTCCCGATGAAACGCCTCCGTGCCCTTGCAGTGCCTCATCTGTCTGATACGAAGCGATCAGGATCCATGTATCTTCATTGGATTCCGAATCCTGACGCTCCAGAACAAAACCGAGATGATCGGTTTCGGATTCCGTTCTCCATTCGATACGGATGCCGGCCGTCGTCAGAACGGCCGAGAACGAGGTCAGTTCCACGGGCAGGGGTAGATCTCCCGTGGCCTGTATTTCGAACGTATAGGGATTTTCATCGCTGTCCGTGTTCTGCACGGAAACCAGGGCGGAGAGCGGACCGATCGAGGAAGGGGTGAATGTGATCTCACACTGGACTGAACCGCCTGCACCGATCGTTGCGGAAGCCGGCTGCTGCGTAACGGAAAAATCGGAGGATCCGGACAGCGACACCGAGGGAGAACCGCTCAATGTGAGGTTTGCGGAACCCGTGTTCCTGATCGTGAATGTCCGGGCAATACTGCCCGCTCCGATATTCATTATTCCGAAATCCGTATGGTCGGCCGGATCCGGTGAATCATCGCCATTGACGATGGAAACACCGTTCCCCTGAATGTCGATCTCAGGTGGCATCACGTACCCGAAATCGTCGAAGAGCCAGGCACCATTGCTCGTGATCACCAGTTCGACCAGATCGTTCAGCTGCGAAAAAGTGACACGCTTGTATGCGGTGGATGAAAGTGCGGCCGTCTCCACGACCGTGCCTCCGGTGCTCGTAGTGCCCGTAAATGTCAGCGAGGTGGCCGAGCTGTAATGGTACTGTGCGATCTGAATTTCATTCAGGTTGAAATTGTTGATGACCGGATTGATCGTCACATCGTCCTCCTCACCCACTCTCACCTGATAATCGCCGGACGGCGAGTTGCCGGTCCATCCGAAACCCTGCAGCTCCGCATCGCTGGCCACCGCAGAGCCATGCCAGTTGAAATTTTCATACGGTGTCGGGACCGTTCCGTGAGGAGATGTGGTCACATCGTCGAAACGGACGAGAAGCGCCGTGGTGCCGTCCCCGGTCAGCGTCAGATTGTACGGATTTTCATCGGAATCGTCGCTGCCGATGGCAATACTGGCGCTTTTGCTTCCAGTGGAAGACGGTGAAAACCGGATCGTAAATGTGGTGCTGCCCGAAGGAGAAACCGGAGACACGGGCTGCGCCTGCACGCTGAACTGCGATGCGTCTGTCCCGCCGATCGTGATGACGGGCGATCCGGACAGGGTCAGATTGCCGTTGCCCGTGTTTTCAATCGTGAAATCGGCATCCGCATTATGACCCAGTGTATGCCGGCCGAAATAATAAGTGCCGCCGTCCGCAATGGCCGTGCCGTCCTGCTTCAGCCCGATTTCCGGTACAGGCACCACCCCCGTTCCGGTCAGCGTCACGGTATAGGGATTCTCGTTGCTGTCATTGTTGGGAATAGACAGCGTGGCGGTTTTGGCTCCTGTGGTGGCCGGTGAAAAACGCACGGTCATGGTCGTGTTGGATGCTGCGGATACCGGAGATGAAGGCTGTGCCTCGACGCTGAACTCGGCCGCATTCGTGCCGCTCAGCGTGGCGGTGGAAAGTGTCAGGTTCGTGGTTCCCAGGTTTTCGACAGTCAGCCCGACATCCGTATAATACCCTGTGGCCTGGGATCCGAAGGCGGTGCTTCCTCCGGAGGCAATATCCGTACTTCCCCGCTTGACATTGATTTCGGGTGCCAGGCAGGTGCCCGTGAACGTGATATTATAGGGATTTTCATCGGAATCGTCATTGGCAATGGCCACTGTGGCGCTCTTGGCGCCTGCGGATGTGGGCGAGAAACGTATGGTGAATGTGGTAGAACCAGAAGCGGCAACCGGAGAAATCGGCTGGCCCTGCACACTGAACTGCCCCGGATTGGTGCCGCCCAGTACAACGATGGGAGATCCGGAAAGCGTCAGTGCGGCATTCCCGTTGTTCTCGATCGTAAAAACCGCATCTGTATCCGTGCCTTGATTCTGTGATCCGAAGCCGTAGGTGCCGCCGTCCGCGATATCCGTGGTTCCCTGCTTCACATGGATTTCGGGGGCGATGTTCGCACCCGTGCCCGTGATGTCGAACGTGTAGGGATTTTCATCCGTATCATTGTTCGCGATGCTGACCGTGGCCGTTTTGGCGCCTTCGCTGGCCGGGTCGAACGTGATCTGAAACGTGGTTGAAGATCCTGCGCTTACAGAGGAAACGGCCGGCTGTGATGTCACCGTAAAATCCGTGGAAGGTGAAACCGATACCCGGGGCGATCCGCTCAGGCTCAGGGCCCCTGCGCCCGTATTTAAAATGGTAAACGTACGGACGACCGTGCCCCCCGAAACGGCGGCCTCGCCGAAATCCGTATGATCGGCGGAAGACGGGGTGTCGTCCCCCGAAATGATGGACTGCCCGTTTCCCTGTACATCCATTTCAGGATCGGTATTGTACGTGAAGTCGTCCATGAGCCACAGCCTGGCCGTGCCCGATCCGCCCGTGATCACGAGCGAGGACAGGTTGGTCATGTTGGTGAATGTTTTGAGCTGATAGTTGTTTGTGACAGCGAATGAAGTGGATACAGTTCCGCCGCCGTTTATATAACCCGTGATCCAGATCGTATTGGCTCCGAGGCTGGAATTATTGTATCGTACAAACTGTGCAGAGATAAAATTGAACGCACCACCTGAAGAAGGGGTAATCGTTATTTTTGATTCTGTCTCCGAAACATAGAGCTGATATACGCCTGAGGTGGCTGTTCTCGGCGCACCCCATGCACTGAGCTGGGCATTGCTTACCACACGCGGCGTGGCGCCTTCCGAACCGTAGAGAACATGCTCCCAGACAAATCCCGAATAGGACCCGGGCGGTTCGGGCAGACCTGCCGCGCCTGAGGTTGTATAATCTTCGAAATCGATTGTCACATTCTGAGCACGATTTTGCACAGTAAACATCAGCATCGAAAGCGCAATCACAATACCGCATTTTCTCAACATAAAGCCTCCCGCTCCATGATTCATTCCAGCCGTGTTCTTCAGATAGGATGATTTGTAAAATTTTTCAAAGATATTCAATTCCATTCAAAAAATCAATGACAAATCCGCAAACGGTCCGGGTGTCCCGTTCGGTCCCTTTCCGACGATCCGGCGAATCCTGGATTACAGCATCCGGAACAGCTGATTGAATTGTATTTGCGATAAAGTGATCCATCGACTATATTGTGATCAGCTGAGGCAATGTTTTTCATCATCGAACCGGAACCGATACTCATTTCAGGAGAACTGTTCCATGACCGGAAAGACCATCGATCAGGCTTTCAATGCCTCCATCGATTATTACGACGACTGGATGAGGAAAGCGCTTCCCAATTATACCGATATTTACAGCACGGCCATGGAGCTGATCCCTTTTACCGCATCACAACCCGTCGACGTGCTGGACCTGGGGGCAGGAACCGGACTTTTTTCAATGCACGTTTTCGAAAAACTGCCCGGTGCAAGATTCACGCTGATCGACCTGGCCGATCAAATGCTGGATCTGGCCGGAAAAAGGTTTCACGGATACCCGGATCAGTTCGAATTCATTCACGGAGATTACAGAAAGCTGCCGGGCGAAATGAAATACGATCTGGTCATTTCCAGCCTGTCGATTCATCATCTGACCCATGAGGAGAAACAGGACCTGTTCCATTCTGTGTACAGGCTGCTTCGCGGCGGCGGCCGGTTCATCAACATCGACCAGATCCGGGGTCAAACCGAAGGCCTGGCCGACCTGTACTGGAGCCACTGGTGGAAGCAGGTGAACGATGCGGAGCAGGACCAGAAACGCATACAGGAAAGCCTGGACCGGCGTAAAAATTACGATATCGACGCGACACTGGCGGAACAGCTTGAATGGCTTAACAATGCGGGTTTCACAGATGTGGACTGCGTCTACAAGAATTTCTTCGTGGGTGTGTTTCTGGCTGTCAAATCATCCGCCGGTTAGACCGGAAGACGGATCCAGGACCTTCACATGCCAGAACAGAGCTGGTCCTCAGATGAACTAATTATTGTGCACTGTGCAGGCGGTCATATTGATATCGGGCAATATCAACCGTGCCGGATATGGATAAGAAAGAGAGAAATAAATGACAAAACAAAGCGTTCGGTCCATTTGTCCCCTGCCATCACGCCGTGACTTTCTCAGGACGATCGGAACCGGCGCGGCCGTTCTGACTTTGACGGGCAGCCGATGTTCACAATCCCCTAAGAAACGTCCGAATATCCTTTTCATTCTTGCAGATGACCTGGGATACGGAGATCCCGGCTGTTACGGTCAGCAGGTTATCCGGACGCCGAATATCGACTCGCTGGCCGCAGAAGGGATGCGGTTTACGCAGCATTATGCCGGAAGCACGGTTTGCGCACCTTCCCGTGCAAGTCTGATGACCGGGCTTCATACCGGGCATACACGTATCCGGGGGAACCATGAAATAAAACCCATGGGACAATATCCGCTGGCCGAAACGGACCTGACCATGGCGGAACTGCTGCAGCAGAACGGATACAGAACCGGTCTGATCGGCAAATGGGGTCTGGGATACCCCGGATCCTCGGGCACCCCCAACAAAAAGGGATTCGATTATTTCTTCGGATACCTGTGCCAGCGGCACGCGCATAATTATTATCCTGAATTTTTATTCAGGAATGCGGATCGGATTCCCCTCGAAGGAAACCGGATTGCTGATCCAAGGCCGGACGGAGCCGGTGTCGCCGTGGAAAGAACGACCTATGCACCGGATCTGTTCGTCCGCGAGGCCCTTAATTTTCTGGAAACGTCCGGAGACAAGCCTTTTTTCCTCATGCTCACATTTACCCTTCCCCATGCCAACAACGAGGCCGGGGACAAAGGCATGGAGATCCCCGACTACGGAGCGTATGCTGAAACGGACTGGCCGGATGCACAGAAGGGTCACGCGGCCATGATTTCACGGCTGGACCGCGATGTCGGAACAATTCTTGAAAAACTCAGGGATCTCGGGCTCGAGGACGACACGCTCGTGATTTTCAGCAGTGACAACGGACCGCACCGTGAAGGCGGAGCGGATCCGGATTTTTTTCACAGCAGCGGCCCGCTGCGCGGAATCAAACGCGATTTGTATGAAGGCGGCATCCGGGTGCCCATGATCGCCCGCTGGCCGCATCAAATTCAACCGGGTGCCGTATCCGGCCATATCTCCGCCTTCTGGGACATGATGCCCACCTTTGCGGAAGCGGCCGGGCTTCCCGCACCCGCTGCCATAGACGGTGTGTCTTTTCTGCCTCTGCTGCTCGGTCATCCGGAGAAGCAGCGGGAGCACAAATATCTTTACTGGGAATTTCCGGTCTTGGGCGGCAGACAGGCCATACGCATGGGAAAATGGAAGGCCGTGCGCCTGAATGTCTCCGAAAATCCGGATGCACCCATCCAATTGTTCGATCTGGAAAAGGATATTGGGGAAACCACCGATATTTCCGGGCAGCATCCGGATCTGATTCAGACTTTTAAACGCCTGTTCGTTGATGCGCGAAACGAATCGGAACTCTTTCCATTGTTCCCGCTGTAAATCACATCTGTCGTATTAAAGCAGCTGCTCGACCGGTTCAGATGAGTCATCCATTCATTCCGGCTCGTTAAGCCGTGGAAATACATGGTCGGACTGCAAACGATCATTCACTGCTCAAGTTCTTTGTTTCACTATATGAAAGAGAGGAACGTCATGAATCGCAGAACTTTCGTGAAAACGCTGCCTGCTCTCGGCGCGGTTTCTGTTGCCATGTCCGGAGACTCTGCCCAGGATCTGCAGGAAATCATTCTGCCTGCTCCGGAAAAAGACGGCGGTCTGGCGCTGATGGCCGCACTGCAGAAACGCTGCACCGTCCGAAACATCGGTGAAAAACCGCTTCCGCTTCAGACATTGTCCAATCTGCTCTGGGCCGCCTTCGGCATAAACCGGGAAATCGCCGCTTTCGGCAAAACGGGGAGAACAGCGCCATCCGCAAGCAACTCGCAGGAAATCGATCTGTACGTGGCAATGAAGGAAGGCGTATACATTTATGATGCTTTGCCCCACCGGTTGAAGCCCGTTGTCAGGGGAGATTTCCGCGCCAGGTCGGGCAGGCGCGGCGCGGGTTCGGCCCCGGTCCAGATATTCTACATGGTGGACAGATCGAAGTATGACCTGGGTGAGGGACAGCCCGACCGGTCCATCGGAAACCCGGAGGTCCAAAAATCGTATTACTATACGGACACCGGATTCATCGCCCAGAATGTGTATTTATTCGCCGCGTCCTTCGGTCTCGCTGCCTGGTTCCACAACTGCGACAAAGAAAATACCGTCAGGGAATTCGGATTGCGGCCGGAACAGAGCGTGCTCTTCGCCCAGTCCATCGGCTTTCCCGGGGACCAACCTTAAGCACCGGTGATCCGTCCAACTGGATAGAGAGGAGCGGATCATGAAAAGTCACATGATAAGGAATACCGGTCTTTTTCTGCTTGCTGCCATATTTGGTGCCGGACTGATGTTCGCATTCACCGAACTGCCGAGGCTGGCAGATACATGGGTACAATCCCACGTATCCACGCCCCAAACAGATCCGGCCTGGGACGGCGCCAGGATAGAGCTGTTCTACGAGGCATACGCTGTCCGGCTGATCGGATATACCTGCCTGGGCCTGATCGTTCTGTGTATTGTCATCGGTTTCACCACACGAAAAACCGGCTGGGCAGCCGCGGGCGGTATCGCACTTTTTCTCCCGGTATTCGCCACGTTCGCACACAGCATGTTCTTTCTGGCAGGACTGGGTCTGTTCAACATCATTCTGTTTCCCTTTCTGGACATTTCGCTGGCACTGGCTGATCTCGGGAAAATCGTTCTTGTCCCATACTGGATTCTTCTGTGGTTCTTCGGTCTTTTCCACTGGCATGCGCGTGCTTTTATTACTTATGTGTGCATGATTTCAGGTGCATTGATTTTTGTGCTGGGTGTATTCGCCTGGATGAGGACGCGTTACAGTACGGAAAAGGTCGCCCGTAATTGGATTTACAGGTATTCACGACATCCGCAATACCTGGGATGGATCATATGGAGCTACGGCCTGATGCTCTACGGCCCCACGATCAATGAAATGAAAAAAAGCTGGGGATGGAACGGGACACTGCCCTGGCTTCTCTCCACAATGGTGATCATAGGGATATGCCTGATCGAAGAAATGAGAATGAAGGAGAAAGTCGGTGATTCCTATGAATCCTACAGAAAACAGACTCCTTTCATGTTCCCAATGCCGAAATTTATCAGAGTCATACTCAAGGCTCCCGCCAGACTGATCCTGCGAAAAGACCGTCCGGAGAAGCGGTCCGAAGCCGGATTCGTGATTCTGGGCTATACGGTCCTGCTCATCGGCCTGTCCCTGTTCTGGGTGGATTGGGCGCCGGAAAAACGATCAATGACAGCGGAAATCCGGCCCTACTCTGCTGAATGCATGGATTCACTCGTCACAGAAATCCGTAAACCACAGCCGCGCCGAAGCCGAACATCCGAACCCTTCAATGAACTCCTATGCATGGGCAAAGAAGCCTATCCCGCCCTGTTTGAATTGATGCAGGACAACGACCCGGTTGTCCGCGAATTCGCTTTACAGGCTGCCTGTGACGGACGGGTCAGGGAGGCGGTTCCGGCAATGATTCAAAGCCTGAACGATTCGGTACCCCGTGTGGTCATTACCGCCATCCGCGGACTGGCTGAATTCAGGGCAAAAGAAGCCGAAGCGCCGCTGCTCGATTTTCTGGAGCACCCCAGGGACGGAATCCGCCAGCATCATGTTCTGAATGCCCTGGTTCAGATGAAATGCACATGCATCAAGCCCTGGCTTGAAAAACAGCTCGAAGACAGTCTGTGGTTCAATCATACCGGAGCCCTGCGTTCCATGACGGAACTGGATATGGAATATGCAAAACCTTTTATTTACGCATCCCTGAATCACAGTGATCCTTTGGTGAGAAGGGGCGCCGTCAACCTGCTGCTCGAAACACTCCCGGAAGATGCCGTTCCTCACCTTGAAACCGTGCTGAAGGACGATGACTGGGAAGTTCGTTTTTACGCCGGGCAGGCCATTCGGCTCATCCGGGAAAAAGCAGGGAAAGATCCCGGTTGATTCCGAACAAAAACTGTTGGATGGAAATTTACAGACCCGGTCTTCAGGATTGCCTCAGCACAATTTTTGACATACCGCAGACGCCGGATTCTGACGGCAACCTTATTACACACATGAGTTCCGCCTGACATTCTCTTTTCTGGATTGTGTATTCTCCTGATAATCAGTAAATTAAGACATGCCTTTTATCAATACTACGGTGCATATTACGTAGTATGCTACGTAGTACGGATCACGTAATACGGCCATGAAAATTTGTCTTGTCATTCTCACGGGAACCCCTTATCTTGACTACACATGTGGATTGGAAATACACTAAAAAGAATACCAGACAACAGAACCCGGGATTTAATACATTGAAATCGAAAAAAGACATGGTCCGCGAATACAAGGAAAGGCCCAAACCGGCGGGCATATTCCAGGTGAAAAATACGGCAAACGGTAAAGTGCTGCTCGGCAGCAGTCTGAACCTGGAAGGGTCGCTGAACAAACACAAATTCATGCTGACCAACGGCATGCACCGGAACCGGATGATGCAGGACGACTGGAACGCCTGCGGCGGGAAATCATTTACGTTCGGGATTCTGGATACGGTCCGGATCCGCGAGGATCCGGATTTCGATGCGGACCGGGAGCTCAGGTTACTCGAAGCCATCTGGACCGAGGAAATCCAACCCTTCGGGGAAAACGGGTACAACAGGGACGCGAATATTCGTGAAGCCTGACAGACCGGACTATGGACAGTCACGGGACACAGCTTCGTAATTTCATACATCATGGTATTGATTTTAATCCCGTTTTTTCGTATACTTAACAACATTACTCCGTAAAAGGAGGGCCGTCATTCATGTCCGGAGTCCGGACAGCAGATGAACAGGATGACGGTTTTTTACTTTGTACTGCAGAGGTCCGATCACCATATGAAAATCGTACATACCGCGCTTGGATTGATGCTCGCAAAACTGACCGGCGGCCGGTTTTATATCCGCTTTCATATCACGCACCGGTGCAATTATCAGTGCAGAATGTGCGATCAGCGCAACCAGCACATGGACAGGGAACTCGATCTGACTGAAATTCGCCGGGTGGCCGAGCGGGTTGCACAGTTGAAGGCGTTTCATATCGTGATCACGGGCGGTGAGCCATTTCTGAGACCGGACCTGCCGGATATCATCGCCGCCTTCAAAAATCATCATTTCTCGGTGCGCGTGCAGACCAATGGCGGGCCCCAGGTCACGCATGACCGGTTCATGGCCTGTGTTCAGGCCGGGCTCCAGGACATCAGTGTTTCCATGGATACGCTCGATAAAAAGGTCCAGGACGATATCTGTAAAAGTCATGACGTGGTGGATAATGCGCTGAGAACGCTTCAGATGAGCCGTCACATTCTGCCCTATGGCATATCCCAGGCCAATATTGTTGCCTCAAAATATAATTTTACCGAACTTCCGGACCTCGTCCGGTTCTTCTCCGAAAAGGGTATCTACACCTATATCACTCCGGTCATGATCGCGGATATGAAGGGCCGGAAGGATCAGTATCAGTTCCGGAGCCGGGACACACAATTCCGCCCCGAGGACATGGATCCGGATATCATCCGCAGGGTAATGGATGAGCTGATCGATTTAAGACGGCATGGTATGGGACTGACCAATTCCACGCGCTACCTGAAGGATTACAAAGCTTATCTGCTGACCGGACAATCGAACTGGCGATGTGAAGCGGGTACGCTCAGCCTGGATATTCTGCCCGACGGGCGGTTTACGATATGCAAGGAAAAAGCGCCCATCGGCCACATTCTGGATCATGATTTCCCCGAATTTATTCATAGCGACCTTTTCAGACAGATGGCCAACAAGACCATCGGTGCATGCAGGGGATGCTTTTACGGGGAGTACCGCGAACCGCAGTATGCCGTGCGGGATGCGACGGTGTTTCAGGAATGGGTGCGCGACTGGGCGCGCACGTTCCGTCACGGCATGCGGTTTAAGAAAATCGACAAACCGTTTCATTGATCAGGCGGCATGATCTACATTAAACTTTCGATTCATCCATGACAACCGCTTACCCAAACGAAGCCTCAGAGAAAAAAGCACGTCTTCACGTATTGCTGTTTATCACGGGCATCACTCTTTTTATTTCTGCGGCATGGTTCCTTGTATCCGGCAAGGTCGGCCTGAATCTCTGGGATGAGGGATATTTATGGCACGATGTGCAGCGGACCTACGAGGGTTCCGTTCCCATCCGGGATTTCAGGGCCTATGAACCCGGGCGGTACTACTGGGGCGCGCTGTTTTTTCACATGTCCGGGCCCGGACTGTTCAGCCTGAGACTGTCCATGCATGTTTTTATGGCAATCGGCCTGTTTTTCGGTCTGCTCAGCCTGCGGAGAGTGATCCGAAGTAAAGCCGGACTGATCGCCGCATCACTTTTCCTGTGCCTGTGGATGTACCCGCGGTACAAGGCATTCGAACACACACTGATTCTGACGGCCCTGTTTCTTGCCGTCCGGCTACTGGAAAATCCGTCTCTCTTACGGCATTATATCGCCGGTTGCCTGATAGGATTGTCCGCCTGGTTCGGAAAAAATCTGGGGATTTATTTTTTGACGGGCTTCGTGTGTCTCATTGTTTACGATGCTGTATTCGAGCTGCACATGCGCCTGTTTAATAAATTTCTCTTTCTCGTTCTGGGCCTGATTACGGGCTATATGCCGATGCTCGTCATGGTTGTCTTTGTTCATGGATTTCAGGCAGCCCACTTCGATTCGATTATCCGGATTTTCGGTCCGTTTGCTCCTGTGAAATCCCTGCCGACGCCCTGGCCCTGGAAATTGCTGTACACAGTGTCTTTGGACCGTGCGATTTTCTATCAATATCTGTTCGGATGCACCCTGACGGGCATCCTGCTTTTCTATGCAGCCAGTGCCTGTGTGATTGTCTTTTCAAAACGCAGATTCCATATCCGGTCCACATTATGGATCGCTTCGGTTTTCATTGGTGTTCCCCTGATCCATCATATGACCGGCCGCGCTGATTTCTTTCATCTCGCCGAAAGCATCATGCCGTTTCTTGCCGGTATTCTCGCCGCGATCAGATCCCTGCCCGCTCGCACCCGTTTCAAGATACCGGTGCTTCTCGTCATACTGGCCGTACTGACGATTCTGCCGCTGCACTATTCCTCGGAGTGTCTCATGATCCGGCGTCATATCGGGACTTTGATCGGCACGGAAGAGTCCGTCACCGCATCGATGCTGCCCGGGGGCCGGTTCTGGCTGGATACGAAGCAGGCGGATTATATCGATAAAATCAGGGCATTCAGGGACACCCATGTCGACAGCGGCAGGACCATGCTCATCGTGCCGTATGAAGCAGGGCTGTATCCGGTTTTAAAGCAGAATGCGCCGATCTGGGATCCGTTTCCCATTCACCGCGCGACGCCGGAAGAGGAAGAGCGAAGTATTCAGGATCTTGAAACAAACCGGACACAGTGGGTCATCCTGTTCGATTGGCCGCTGGACCGGATGCCCGAGCGACATTTCAGCCATACCCATCCCCTGCTGTGGGAGCATCTCATGAAACATTACAAACCGGCTGTACTTCCGGATCTTCCCGAAGGCAGAATCTTCATGAAATTGCGAAGCGACTGATCGCATCGCATCCGCTGCCGGTCAGATGACCGACCCCATCCAGGTTCCCGCTTCGAGTACATATCGTTCCGTGCCTTCGGGTCTGATTTTCCAATGCTGTCTCACCAGCCGGTCGAGAAAAACACGGTCGTGACTCACGAGCAGCAATGCCGCATCACATTCGGCCAGTGCCGTCTCCACATGCCGGACCGACGGCAGGTCCATATGATTGGTCGGCTCGTCCATGATGATGAATTCCGGGGCCTTTTGCAGCCCCTCGGCCAGAATCAGTTTCCGTATTTCTCCCGGGCTCGGCAGACCGGTTTCTAGCAGCCGTACCGGATCCGAGCCGAGCCGGCTGATCAGGCTCATGATCCGGCCCTTGGACTCCCCGTCCAGGTTGTGCATCCGCTGAAGCAGCGTCTGCGTCTCGTGCAGACCGATTTCCTGCGGTATCAGGATCAGCCTGTCCTTCTGAACAGGTATTCTCTCCGTGAGAAATGAAATCAGAGTGCTCTTGCCGCATCCGTTCGGACCGGTCAGCCCTATCCGTTCTCCGCTCTGTATGCTCAGATCCGGAAAAACAAGCCGTCTGTTCCCCAGATCGAGCACCGCTCCCGGTACATGGAAAAGTGTCTGCCCGGACTTCCGTGCCTGCTTCGGAATCCGCACACCCGCAGGGGAGGCTTTTTTATACCGGAAGGACTGTTTCTCCTTTTCCATCCGTTCCATCTGTTTTTCAAGGCGTTTTTGTATACGCCCTTCGGTGGCGTCCTTTCCGGTCAGCCTTGCCAGATCCATTTTCGATTTGGCATCATGGTCCCGTGAAGATAATTGCCGCTTGGACCGTTTCACGTCGGCCTGCGCGGCCTTGTGCTTCCGTTTCTGCACCTGCTTCTGCAGCTTTTTGATTTTCCGGCCAGCCGCTTCGAAATGATGGATCTGAAAGGCCTTCTCATTATCCAGATCCCGTGTGACCGTCGAATAGTTGCCTTTCCGGAAAATCATGTCCGGAGGATACATAAACAGGATATGCGAACACAGCCCGTCTAAAAGCTCCCGGTCATGGCTGACCAGGAGTCCGAATCCCCGGTACTGTTTCAGGGCATGAAAGAGGAACTGTCTCGCTCCATAATCCAGATGATTCGAGGGCTCGTCCACGGCCAGCAATCCGGGATTCAGAGCCAGGGCGTTGCCCATCTGCATGCGTTTGCGTTCTCCATGACTGAGGCTGTCCCAGCGGGCCGGCCAGTCCGGTTCGATATGAAGCTGCGCCCTCAGGCGCATCGCCTCCGGATCGGTGCTCCGCATGAACCGGTCCAGATGGTCCGGCATGAAATCCGTTCGCTGTTCGCAGTAAACGGCCCGGGTACAGGCCTGGACCGTACCGGAATCCGGAGAGAGGAGCCCGGTCAGCAGGCGGAGCAGCGTGGTCTTGCCGCATCCGTTGGCGCCCGCGATGCCGGTCCAGCCCGTTTCAAACTGGCAGGAAAAATCCCGGATTAAAGGTTCGATGGATTGTTCATATGAAAATGTGAGATGCTGGACTGTAAAAAATGACCTGGACATGGGCCGCTCCCCTGTTCTTAGGATAATTCCAAACCGGATTCATGGAATCACTGCCGACAATGGGAACTAAAAGCGCATGCCCTTCCTCATGAGTTGGTTAAGCGGATGTTTTATTGTAATGGTTTTGACCGGGAATGTCAAGTGGAAAAATTGATACAGCCCGTTACAGCAGGTTCGGAGCAACGGAGAAACGGAGCAGCGGAGAACAAACAACGTATCGAACAAGGATTTTCAGACAGGTATCATTTTTCTCCGTTTCACCGCATCTCCGGTTCTCCGAAGCATTCACCGTCTGCGGTCTTGGTATCTCCGTCTCCCCATCATTTGATTTCTGTTACTGTAAAATCGATTTATTGAAATCATGATACGGGTTACTGCCGTTCACCTCAGTCTGAAATCCACCGGTACGCTCATCCATACGGTCACGGGCCGGTCGCGCTGCGTGGCCGGGTTCCATTTCACGGCCTCGATGGCCCGCATCGCACTCTCGTCGCAGGACGGAAAAAGCGGCTGCTGAACCAGCATCTTCACCACGCTGCCCTGTTCGCCGATCTTGACCCGTATGGTCACGCGGCCCTCAATACCAACTCTCTGGGCCAGCTCGGGATATACGAGATGTGCGGCAATAGCCGCATAGCCGCCAACCGGGCTCGGCTCCTGTTCTACAAGAACAAAAGCATAGGGATCATCCGGCTCTTCCACAAATTCCGGCACCTTGAAATCGGCATCCCACTCCGGCAGTTCAAATACCGGACCGTCGTCGATGAATTCCGGATCGTCACTCTGAAACGGAACCGCAGGGGGCCGGACCGGCTCCTTTTTGTTATCCTGCCTGGTGTTTTCGGGAAGATCCACGCCCGTAAGCGGCCCGCCAAGATCCGGTTTCGCCGAATTTTCATTCGGTGTAAACCGCTTGAATCCCTGAAACAGCAGCACACAGAACATGAGGGACATCATCAGTCCCGTCTCCAGCCACTTTCTGTACTGGAGCTTCATCTCCGTATTGGCTTTGGTCTTCATGGCTCAGCCCTCCCTGTTTGGAGTGATTGAAGAGAACCGAATGCGATGAAGCGCCCGGGCGCCGTGTGGTGTTTCTACTTGTAGAATACGGATGCGGGACTAAGGTTTCATTTTTTCTCTGCAGGAATATGTCCGGACACACATCGGACCTGCAGGTCGATGACTGGTATGTATATTGCTTTTCACTGTTTTTATAGTATTTGAGGAGTTATATCGTTCAGAATGCAATGTTCGCAGCCGGTGTATTTCATAATGCTCCGGGAATCATCCCATTCTGAGGCTGAACACGGATCATGCAGCCTAAGAAACCTTTGAAAAGAACGGCATTGGAACCAAGGGATTGTATGAAAATCCATGAATTTTCACTTAAATACAGAGGTGCCCGCTATGAAAAAATTACTTCAACTGAACCGCAAACTATCCGGTTTCATCCTGCCTACAGCCATTTTGATGAGCATGACTACCCTTGCAGAAACAGCAGACAATCAGGATGTGTTGAATGAAAAAATTACAACTGAATCCGCTTTCTCGCCATCGGACATCCATAAGCTGGCCGGAATTGAAAGCCGGACATCAGAACCGGTTCCGGTGAATCCCGGGAAATCGGGTCAAGTGCGGGCTGAAACATCAATCGGTTCCACTCTCTATCTTGTGCATAGTTTTTACCCTAATTCCGCAGGGCCAGGGGAGGTTGTACAAGCCGTCTTCCAGATTTTCAATAACTTTAGCGCACAATATGTGAACAATATCGCATTTACGGACAATCTTCCTGCAGGCCTGGTTGTGGCCACGCCGGCAAATGCATCTGTGCTTATATTGGGGGGCACATTGACAGCCGTTCCCGGCAGCAGCACCATCTCGTATACAGGAGGATCCCTGGATATCGATGAAGTCGGTTTAATGGTAGTGGACATTCAGACTTCGGTTTCGGGGACGTTTCTCAATGTAACCGGTGATGTCACCTGCAGTCTCGGCAACTCGGGTCCCATGCAGGCGACCCTGACAGTCACCAATGTCCCTGAAATTCATGTCATGCACGGCAGCACGGATCTTCCGGATGATGGACTTTTCAGTTTTCCGCCCCGATATATCGGCCATCCCAAAGACACGGTCATGGTCATTCAAAACCTGGGTACAGCGGACCTGACAATCACGATCCCCCTGATTATTACCGGGGATGATGAAAATGCCTATAAAATTCTGAAACAGCCCGACCTGTCCGTCATACCTCCCGGAGGAGAAACACCGTTCACGGTCCGCTTCGATCCCAAATCCTCCGGACCGAAAAACGGCCGGGTGAAAATTGTGAACAACGACGGGGATGAAAATCCGTACGATATCAGGCTCCTGGGATACGGCGATCAGTACGGCCTGATCCTGTTCGCGGATCCGCCTGAAGGGGGCACCACCAATCCTGAACCGGACACCACCCGGCACGATTATGGGACCATTGTGTCCGTTGAGGCGATTCCGAACGCAGGGCATGCATTCACAGGCTGGACCGGTGGCGTGGCCGATCCGCTGTCCGCCGTAACATCCGTATGCATGGATCAGAATCGGGTGATCTCGGCGCATTTCACGCCTGTTTCGCCTGATCAGCGGATACTGACAATTCTGGCAGATCCTCCGGAGGGCGGCACCACGCTGCCTGCGCCCGGTATCCGGGTGAATATTGCGAATGCGGTGGCCAACATCAAGGCCGTTCCCAAAACCGGATACACATTTACGGGCTGGTCAGGCAATGTATCCGATCCCGCATCCCTCATGACCACCGTATTGATGGATCAGGATCAGACCGTCATCGCTAACTTCGAGGTTTCTGCCTCCGGAAATACGGGATCCTCCCTGTTCGTGTACTGCTATCCGTCGGACGGGGCTTCAGCGGTTCCGGTCAATGCACCCGTCCAGTTCATGGTCGATGACAATACGGACGGCATCGATCCGGCCGGACTGAACGTGAGCATCGATGATACACCCGTGATCGTGAACGGCGCGGATGTCAGCGGCGGACATACCTTGATTCAGCCCCTGTCCGCCACCGGTCTGAACATCATTCACCTGCCGGCGTTTCCCTGGCCCGAAGACAGCACCGTGACTGTTCAGGTGACGCTGAACGACCCGGATGTCAGCGACACGACCTGGTCATTCAAATGCGGACAGGCATCGCTTGACACGTTGACCGCTGCGGCCGGCATCATCGGACCGGCGGGTGGCACGCTCACAAACGCGGCCCTCGGCGTGTCAATGACCGTTCCGGCCGGCGCTCTGCAGCATCCCGTGGTGATTTCCGTCACACGGGCCGAAAACCTGCCCCCGCTTCCGGAAGGCATGCAAGGCACAGGCCTGGCCTGCCATTTCGGTCCGGACGGAATGACAGCCTTCCTGCCTATCGAGTTGGCCATCCCCTATTCACAGGAAGACCTGGACAATGCGGGCGTGACAGATCCCATGGACCTGAAGCTCCTGTACTATCACTCGACAGCGGGCAGTTGGTCCCGGCTGATCATCACCCGCGCAGATGAAGCAGCCGGCCTGGTTTTCGTGGAAGTCACGGATTTCTGTTTTATTACGTTGGCGGGTGCCGTGCAAACCAGTGTTCAGGAAAAAGTCAGCCATCCGGTCCGGTTTGCCCTGTATCCCAATTATCCCAATCCGTTCAATCCCGCAACCATGATCCGCTTCGATACGCCGGAACCATGCCGCGTGATTCTGAAGGTATACAACCTGCTCGGACGCGAAGTGGCCGTTCTCGCGGAGGAGAATTATACGGCCGGAACCTGGGAGGTGGAATTCGATGCCTCGCGACTTCCGTCCGGTGTGTACGTGGCCAGGATCCGGATGGGCGGATTCACGGCCATGCAAAAAATGCTGCTTTTGGAATAGGTCCCCATCAATACCTCCCAGGGAGCTTGAAGCTCCCTGGGAGGTATTATATCCATGGCCGCCTCTGGCGGGCCGAGCTCCCTGGGAAGTAAGAATAAAAAAAGCCCCTGACCGATGCCAGGGGCTTTTTTTATATATGTAACCCGGAATTTTAGTACATTCCGCC